>JAYTHE010000009.1:0-44791 GCA_043732705.1 Candidatus Omnitrophota bacterium
AAACAAAGAAATCGCTACTCCGAGGCTATCTCCCTTATCAACAACCAGGGGACATTTCATTTGCTAACAAATGGGGACATCTTGACGTGCTACGAACAGACCTAAAACAATTTAAAGTTACAATTTAAATTATTGCTCTAAAAGTAACGTTGTTTGATCTTTGGAATAGGTATTCATTCTGCTCAAACAGCGCTGTCTAATAGCAGCGAACTCGCAAACTGCATACCTATTCCAAAGACCTTCTTGCAGTGGGGTGTGGGGCAAGAAAATGAGAAGCAAGGTGGCCTAATAAATTCTGTAGAGGAAGCAACTCATTTGAAACAAAACTAAGGGCATCAAACCTGTCATTGTAGCTTCCCATTACACTTTTTTATTGCTCGGCTAAGCAGAGCAATAAAAAGATATTTTCATGAAACTACTTTGAAATTCGAGGCCGGGTTCCAATAAAATCAAGGTTGCATCTCCACCCATTTAGCTTTCGAGCCCTTGTTTCTCCTTTTTAAGCCTCCGCCTCACCCTTGCGAAGATATCTTCAGAAAAGAACTTCGAGATGCGAGTTCGCCGCCCCCAGGACGGCGGTGTCTGAGCAGATCAAAGTTCTTTTCTAAGGATCAAACCAACGTATTAAAAACGAATCAAGCCTGACGCCCGCATCGCATGTACAAGCGATATAACTCCGAATAGAAAAAAAAGAAACGCCGCAAAACCACGAACCCATTGCATTTTAACTTTTTCTGCCAGCTTTTCGCCTAAAAAAACTGCCAGGCCATCTGTCACCATCATTCCCATTGTGGTCCCGATCGTCACCAGCCAAAAAGATTGAAAACGCGCGCCCAAAGCAATCGTAGCAAACTGAGTTTTGTCGCCCATTTCAGCCAAGAAAAAAAGAACGGCCGTTGTTAAAAAAGGATCAAGCTTGGGATGTTTAGCCTCATCATCAAAAGAGTCGGGCAACAAAGTCCAAAATCCAAAAATAATAAATGAAACCCCGAGAACATATTCAAGCGCTGTTTGATTGAAAATATGCGCAATCCACCGGCCTGTGAATGCGGCCAACGCATGATTCAGAATCGTCGCGACAAAAATTCCTGCCATCACCGGCCACGGTCTTTTAAAACGCGCCGCGAGCGAAAAAGCAAGCAATTGTGTTTTATCACCCATTTCACTTGCAGCAACTAATGTGAAAGAGCTGACAATTGTTTCGAGCATTACCCGTTTTCCGTCTTTTTAAAAGCGGCCGGCAAACTTTCCAAGATGTCGCGCGCAATTAAACTTGTCTGGCCCATTTTTTGGGCGGCAATATCCCCGGCCAACCCATGGACATAGACGGCAAAACAAACTGTTTCAAAAATATCTTTTTGAAGACCGAGCAAACCGGCGATGATCCCCGTTAACACATCTCCGCTGCCCGCGGTTGCCATGCCTGGGTTACCGGTTGAATTTACAAAAACTTTTCCGTCCGGCTTCGCGACAATCGTTCGATTTCCTTTTAGAACAATAAAAACACCGTTTTTTTCGGCCATTTCCTGCGCTGCTTTTTTGCGATCACTTGTGGATTCGCCCGGATCAAATCCAAAAACCCTTTTAAATTCGCCGTGATGCGGCGTCAAAATTAATGGCGCGCTTGCTTCCAATAAAATAGAGGGCTGGTCTTCAAGCGCGTTTAATGCGTCCGCATCAATCACCGTGGGCACAGTCGTGCAAACGATCAGTTTGCGGATTAATTTTACAGTCGAAGGATTGCGTGAAAGCCCGGGGCCTGCCGCGAGCACATCCTGCTTTTGAAGAAGACCGGAAATTTTCTTGAATGCTTTAAAATCCAGTGAACCCGCAGATGTAGAGGAAAATGGCTGAACCATTATTTCAGGGTCACGCCGCGCAACAGCCGGGTAAATGGCGTCAGGGACCGCAAGCGTGACAAGTCCCGCGCCTGAACGCAAAGCAGCCAGCGCTGAAAGGCTTGCGGCACCGCTCATGCCGCGGCTGCCGGCAACAATTAAAATTCGTCCGTAATCACCTTTGTGGGAATGCTTTTTACGCTTTAAAAAAGAAGCGGCTGCTTTCACTTGGCGGAACGGCAGATTTTATGCATTTGCCGCACGGCACTTTCAATGCCGATGAAAATAGAATGGCAAACAATCGCATAACCAATATTCACTTCTTTGATTTCCGAAATTCGTAATAGATCCGCTGTATTTTTATAGTCAAGACCATGTCCGGCGTGGACATGCAGCCCCAATTTTCTTGCAAGCTTGGCGGCGTTTTGAATACGCTTCCATTCTCTTTTGCGCGCGCTGCCTTTGGCATTCGCGTAAGATCCGGTGTGAATTTCAATCGCAGGTGCGCCGAGCGCGGCGGCCTGCTCAATTTGCCGCAAATCAGGATCAATAAATAAACTGACTTCGCAGCCCGCGTATTCCAAAATTAAAATGGTTTTTCGCAATTCCTGCGTACGCTTAAAAAGATCCAAACCGCCCTCGGTTGTAAGTTCTTGGCGTTTTTCAGGAACAAGACAAATTTTCTGCGGTTTGATTTTAAGCGCGAATTGAAGAATAGCGGGGTTCAATGCCATTTCTAAATTGAGCGGAACCCGCAAAGTGCGCGCCAAATCAATGACATCCCGGTCTTGAATATGCCGCCGGTCTTCACGCAGATGAACTGTAATACTGTCGGCTCCCCCGCGCACGCAAGCCTTTGCCGCGTCAACAAGATTGGGAATGCCTTCTTTGCGCGCCTGACGCAAAGTCGCAACATGATCTATATTCACACCCAATTTGACTCGGTTTTTCATTTGAACTTAAGCCTTACGGCGAATCACGGCATTCACCTGGACGCGCTTATCATCTTTCAAAACGACTCCCGGAGGAAAGACCCACGCAACATCAACAACATGCTCGCCATAATCAAGGCCGCTCAAATCGGCATAAGCATGCATTTTTTCGGGGACCAAATTCTGCAAAACACGCCGCGGCCCCTGAATCGTCACGGAAATTTTGGTCGGATTCAGTTCCGCAATTCCAAGCGCACCCGACGGCCGCACCATTTTAACCGTGACATTCTGCAGTTCTTTTTCTTCGGATACCTCGTGAATCGGAATAAAAAGATCCACCATCGAGGCGGATTGAACGGTCACAGTCGCAGGCAATTCAAATTCAGTATTCACGCGAAACGACCGGGTTCGTCCGGTAAGACTGATGAGCCGTGTCAAAACCGCAGTCATTTTTTCAATCTCGCCCTTGGGCCCCTGCACCATCACCGCGTCAGGATCCATTTGAAGCTCCTCATCGCGAACCTTATATCCGAAAGCGGGCTCGCCCTGAAAATTAGGCTTCACGGGAAGTTTTTGCGTAACCAATTCATCTACGACAACCTGCACAACAGGAGGCTCAATGCGAAGCACATGCAGGCCCAAACTCGGTAAAATAATTTCTCTCGGATCCGTGCGAAATGAATATTCTCCCGCTTGTTTCGTTTCCTTGCCGAGCACATGCCTCGAATGAATATCCGCGCTGGCCAATTCGCCCACCATCGCGCGCGGAGCCTTAAAAGTGACGCGTAAAAATTCGGACGAAACTCTGAGAATGCTCATGTTTTTATTTTCAATTTTTACCTGCAGGGGCACCATGCGCGTAATTTCAACACTCTCTTCGTTGACGGCGTAATACCAAAGTCCTGCGGCCAGTCCAAGCGAAATGATTTTTAATTTCCAGCCATGCTTGAACCAATTTACGCTAATCATGGCTGTTCCTCGTTTTTTGAAAATAAATTCCAAAAACCGCGCTTGGATGTTTCTTTGGGAACTACTTCAAAAATTTCTTCCAGCCTTCTTCGCAATGCCGCGGAATCCAGCGGCACTGAAAGCGTGCCTTGCTGCGCGATTGAAACCGCATTGGTTTCTTCCGAAACAATTAAACACACGGCATCGCTCTCTTCGGTAAGGCCCAAGGCCGCGCGATGGCGCGTTCCGATACTCGGCGCGAGATCGGGATTATTCGAGAGCGGAAAAAAAGCGCTGCAGCATGCGACACGCCCCCCGGCAATAATCACTCCTCCGTCATGCGTCGGAGTATGCGGGTCAAAAAGTGAAATCAAAAGATCGGAGGTTACTTTTGCGTCAAGATCAACGCCGCCTTCGACTTCATGGCGGATACTCATTCCGCGTTCAAGCACGATAATCGCGCCGTGCTTGCGACGCGAAAGCTCTTGTGCCGCGGTTACAACTTCATCCAGCACACCGCCGGGCTGGAAACCATTTTTTCCCATGGTTCTTTGTCCGATACGGGCAAGGCCGCGGCGCATCTCCGGCTGGAAAATAATAAGAAAAGCCACGACACCGACCGCAAATAACTTGGAAAGCACCCAAATCACGGTATTCAGTTCGAGTAATTTTGCGATATTGAAAATAATGGCAAGAATCACAAGTCCGGCTAAAACCTGAATCACGCGCGTTCCAATGAAAAAGCGCATCAACCAATAAATGAGCGCCCAAATCAGAATAATTTCGGTAATCGGCCGCCAAAGCGCAAGAATTTGTGTAAGCATAGATGTAGTATAACGCAAAGTTTAAAAATCAGAACTCAAAACCATATGTCAGCAAATTTTTATAGACAAATTAAAGCGGGACCTAGTCTTTGATTAAGAGCCCACTCTGCTCAAACAGTTTCGTCCAATGGCGAAAAACTCACAGATTAGGCTCTTAATCCAAAGACTTCTTCGCAGCAGGGATAGAGGCAAGAAAAGGAGAAGCAAGGCGCCCCAATAAATCTGTGGAGAAACAAAATTATTAAATATGCAAACAAAAGACATCCCTCTTCAAATGAAGCTTCCCATCATACGTTTTTCGTGCTCGGCTCAGCAGAGCACGAAAAAGACATACCGGAAAACTACCTTGCAATCCTGGAGCCCTATTTAAAAGCTCAAGGAATCTTGATTTTCGAGAAAGGAAGTTTAGATACTTTGTTTTTCCGCTTATTGCCCCCCACCCACTATCGCACAAATATCTTCAGAAGAGATTCGTGTGGCGAGTTCCACAAGGCGAAGCCTGAGGACTGTTTGAGACGCACGAAGCACTTCTGAAGATCAAACCCACTTCGAATGGAATGAAGAAGCCTAGAAAAACGACTGAAGCTTAGCCGGCGGCTTCTTTGAGAAATGCGCATACGCTTTCTCAGTGAGAAGACGCCCGGTTGATGTGCGCCGCAAAAATCCCTGTTGAATTAAATAAGGCTCGCAAATTTCTTCGACAGTTTCAGCGTCTTCGCTAACTCCGACCGCAACGCTTTGCACGCCCGCCGGCCCGCCGCCGCAATGATCCATTAAATAACGTAAAACGCGCAAATCTAATTCATCCAACCCTTCACTATCAACGCGTAAACGCTCTAAACCCTTTTGCGCGACTTCCTGCGTGATTTTTCCGTCGCCTTGAACCTGCGCAAAATCACGCACGCGGCGCAAAAGACGGTTCGCAATACGCGGGGTACCGCGCGAGCGCCGCGCAATTTCCAAAGCACCTTCGGCATTAATGGGCACATTTAAAATGGATCCGGAACGCGCAACGATTTTTGCCAGCTCACTATGGTCATAATATTCAAGATGCTCCACAATTCCAAAACGCGAACGCAAGGGCGCGGTTAATAGTCCGCTGCGCGTCGTCGCGCCAACCAAAGTAAATTTAGGAATATCCATTTTCACGGAACGCGCATGCGGCCCTTTATCAATCATGATCTCAATCGAAAAATCTTCCATCGCGGAATAAAGATATTCTTCGACGACATGCGGAATACGGTGAATTTCATCGATAAATAAAACATCGCCTGCTTCAAGGTTTGTGAGAATTCCTGCCAAATCACCCGCGCGTTCCAGAATCGGCCCGGCGATTTGATGAATCTTAGCGTTCATTTCGCGCGCTACAATATTGGAAAGCGTGGTTTTACCTAATCCCGGCGGGCCGAAAAGTAAGATATGGTCGAGGCATTCGTTGCGCTGCTTCGCGGCTTCGATATAAAGCTTCAGGTTGTCTTTAACTTTGTGCTGGCCGACGAATTCATCCAAAAGCGACGGGCGCAGAGACAACTCTACCGCAACGTCTTCGGGAGTAGAGCCTTGATCAATAATGCGTTCGCGTGGATCTGTCATAAAAGAAATTATATCAGACTGAAGACCGAAGACTAAAGACTAAAGACAACCAAAACGAAACATCCCGGAAGTCCGGGGACTTCCGGGATGTGGAATGGTGAACTGAGATAAGTGACTAAACGTACTTAAGAGCGGAGCGAATGATTTGCTCAACGGGCAATTTGGCAGATTCATTCCCTGTCACTTTATCAACGGCTTCTTTGGCCTTATTTTTGGTATAACCCAAAGCCACAAGCGCCTGGATCGCATCTTCCGCTTCGCTTGAAACGGCCGTGGAAAGGCTGCGTGAACCGCCGGAGGTTTTGCCGCCTTCTAAAATCACCTTCTCGCGCAATTCGATGACAATGCGTTCGGCGGTTTTCTTGCCAATCCCCGAAATCGAAGTCAACACGGCGACATTGCCGTCTTTAATCGCGAGTTTTAGATCTTCGACTAAAATTCCCGATAAGGCAGTGGTCGCGATTTTCGGCCCGATACCCGAAATTGAAATTAACATGCGGAACATTTTTCGTTCTTCATCCGTCGCAAAACCGTAAAGCAGCTGCGCGTCTTCACGCACCACAAAATGAGTCAACAGCTTCACATGTTCGCCAAGCGCGGGCAAGGAGGAGTAGGTCGAAACCGGGATCAAAACATCATAACCGACGCCGCCCGCGTCAATCACCACCGCGGTCGGGCTTTTTTCGATTAATTTTCCGGAAAGATAATGATACATAATATTTAAGGCCGGAGACCGGGGGACCGGAGGACCGAGGGGTTAAAAGTTTTTCTCGGGTCTCGGGCCAAGGGCCTCGGAGCTTTGATCATTTTAGCGACTCCACGATAATTATGTAAGTGGCAAATTGCAATAGCAAGGGCATCAGCAGAGTCTGCATAAGGCGCGTCTTTTAAATTAAGCAGTTTAGTCACCATAAACTGAACCTGCTCTTTTGTCGCACGGCCATTCCCCGTCACGGATTGCTTCACCGCAGTCGGAGCATATTCAAAAATTGGCAGTTTCATTTCCCGTGCCGCAAGCATCGCACAAGCGCGCGCTTCGCCGATGCGCACCACGGCCTGAATGTCCTTGGCATAAAACAAACTTTCAAGAGCGAGAACATCCGGCTGAAACTCTTTAATCAAGCGCCGCAGATTTTCAAAAATAAAATAAAGCCGTTCTTCAATCGGCAGCGATGATTTGGCGCGAATCACTTCCGCATCCACAATTTTATACCGGTTGCCTTCGGCGTCCAAAATTCCCGCGCCGCAGCGATGCGTCCCCGGATCAATCCCCAGCACTCTCACTTAATTTCCTCAAAATCGCTCAAACCGGTTTGGATGCAAGGCACAAATGAGCAACTGAGGATGCGTATACGGTAATACGCTGACGAAAGTTGCGATATTGGCAACGAAGCAGACGAGCCGGTTTCAGCGGTTTTCAAAAGCTTCGTCCGGGATTTCGGCGTTCGAGTAGACGTTCTGAACATCATCGTTATCTTCCAAAGCTTCGATCAAATCCATTACGGCTTGCGCGTTTTCAGCCGTTACTGTCACCATGTTTTTAGGAATCATGGTCAGTTCTTTAGTTTCGGCTTTAATTCCTGCCGCGTCCAAAGCATGCTGAACAGCGCCAAAATCAACCGGTGCGGTTTTAATTTCAAATCCGTCCTCATTCACGGAAAAATCTTCCGCGCCGGCATTCAACGCAAGTTCCATCAATTTGTCTTCGGTTGAAGCGGATTTTGAAATAAAAAAATACCCTTTCTTTTCAAACATAAAAGAGACGGATCCCGCGCTGGCAGGCGTTCCGTTATTTTTTGTAAAAATATTGCGCACATCCGCACTGGCACGGTTCTTATTGTCCGTCAGGCAAGCCACCAAAATCGCAACCCCTTGCGGGCCGTAGCCTTCGTAAGTGATATTTTCATAATTTACGCCTTCCAAATCGCCGGTGCCTTTCTTAATCGCGCGTTCAATGTTTTCAGTGGGCATATTGGCATCTTTACCGGCTTGAATCGCTGTGCGCAGGCGCACATTAGCGACAACATCGCCACCGCCGTCACGCGCCGCGACGGTAATTTCACGGATTACTTTTGTGAATACCTTGCCTCTTTTGGCATCGGTGATTGCTTTGGCATGTTTGATTTTCGACCACTTATTATGACCCGACACGTTATTGTCCTCCCGTTTCAAAAATAAATACGCAAATGAATCACTCTCAATTCTTCGAGCTCAAAGCTTAAAACTTAAAAGTCAAAGCCTAACTAAAAACCATCCAACGAGCCGGACAGTTTTCACTTTTAAGCTACAGCTTTAAGATTTAACTTTTAAATTTTGGCCCATCAAAGGCAGCCGAGCTTTGCGTTCGGAATAAATTCCGCGGACACAATCGCCTGCGTCATCTTAATAACATCGCGCGCAGCTTTGACATCATGCACCCGAAAAAACCTTACACCCTGCGATAAACCATACGCAATACAAGCCGCAGTTCCAAATTCACGGTGATCCACGTCACGACCGGTGACTTTTCCGATAAATGACTTACGCGACGGGCCGAGCAATAGCGGCAATTGCAGTTTTTCGAATTTTTTGATTTCTTTGATTAGAGCTAAATTTTGCTCCGCATTTTTTGAAAAGCCAAGGCCCGGGTCAATCACGAGCGTTTCACGCGCAACACCGCATTCCAAAGCGCGTTGAACGGACTGCTCAAGCTCCGTTATAACTTCTGTGATTAAATCTTCATAGACCGCGAGTTTCTGCATCGTTTCCGCGTTACCGCGGCGATGCATAAGAATCAGTCCGGCTTTATGGCGCGCGGCAGCTTCGGCAAGCTTGCCCGCAGAGTCACGCAAACCGCTTACGTCATTAATAATATCGGCTCCGGCCTGCAAGCAAGCTTCGGCAACTTCGGCATTTGTGGTATCGATGGAAATTAAAACCGGAAGCGTTTTAATTTTTTTCAAAGCGGGTATCAGACGTGCAATTTGATCTTCGGCTGAAACAGGTTCTGCTCCCGGACGTGTGGATTCCGCGCCTAGATCCAAAATATCCGCACCGTCTTCGGTCAATTGCCGCGCCTGCACGAACGCGGCCTCATGAATAAAAAACTTTCCGCCGTCCGAAAACGAATCGGGGGTTAAATTGAGAACCCCCATGATCAAAGGATTTTCAAAAGAGAGAATACGAGAAGGCAATTGCCATTTCATCATGACAATGAATTAGGAAAAAGACGGTGTCGGTGAAATTGGCGGCACAGGCCCATCCGTCTTGGGCTTGGGTTCAAAAGAAATGTCACTTATGGGCGGCGCGGAAGCAGAAATATCAGCGCTTACCGCAGGCTCATCCTGCCGCAGGCTCGGTAAACCGCAGATCAAACGTATTTCATCTTCGTCTAAAGTTTCTTTTTCAAGCACACGCGCGGACAATTTATCTAAAAGTGGTTTATTCTTTTCCATCAAAACGTAGGTTTCTTTATAGCAACCGTCAACGATCGTACTGATTTCTTCATCAATGGTCTGTGCGGTTTTCTCGGAGTAATCTTTGCCGCGGCCAAAATCGCGTCCCATGAAAACTTCGGACTGAGACTTACTGCCATAAGCCAAATTTCCTAAACGATCGCTCATGCCCCATTCGCAAACCATAGCGTGCGCCAATTGTGTCGCACGCTGCAAATCATTCGAAGCGCCCGCGGTAATTTCGTTGAAATAAATTTTTTCGGCGATGCGTCCACCCAAAAGCACTTTGATACGGTTCAAAATTTTACCGCGTGAATAATCGCGGTTATCTTCATCCGGGCGCTGCAGCGTATAACCCGCGATACCGTAACCGCGCGGAATAATAGAAATCTTATGCACGGGATCGGAGTCAGGTGTGAGAATCGCAACCAGCGCATGCCCCGCTTCGTGGACAGCCGTGGTTTTTTTGTCTTTATCAGAAACCACGCGGCTTTTGCGTTCCGGCCCCATCATGACTTTTTCAGTTGATTGCTCGAAATCTTCCTGCGTTACGGCCGGCTTATTGCGGCGCGCGGCAAGCAATGCGGCTTCGTTCACAAGATTCGCAGCATCGGCTCCGGAATAACCCACGGTGATTTTCGCGATTTTTTTCAGATCAACATTCGCGTCCATTTTAATTTTTTTGGTATGCACAAGCAGCAAAGCTTCACGACCCTTAGCATCCGGAAGATCAATCACAACCTGGCGGTCAAAACGGCCCGGGCGCATTAAAGCAGAATCCAAAACATCAGGACGATTGGTCGAAGCGATTAAAATAACGCCCGCCTGCGTATCAAAACCGTCCATTTCAACGAGCAGCGCATTTAAAGTTTGTTCGCGTTCATCATGCCCGCCACCGACACCTGCGAAACGCTGACGGCCGACCGCGTCGATTTCGTCAATAAAAATAATCGCACCGCGTCCGCCGGCCTTAGCGGCTTTCTTGGCTTGTTCAAACAAATCACGTACGCGTGCCGCACCGACACCCACAAACATTTCCACAAAATCCGAACCGCTGATTGAGAAAAATGGCGCGTCGGCTTCGCCTGCAACGGCTTTCGCGATTAAGGTTTTTCCCGTTCCCGGAGGTCCCATCAAAATCACGCCTTTAGGAATACGTCCGCCGAGTTTTTGAAATTTGGACGGCTCGCGTAAAAATTCGATGATTTCTTTCAGCTCTTCTTTGGCTTCATCGCAGCCCGCGACATCCTCGAAAGTGATTTTATTTTTTTTGCCCGCAAGCTGCGCGCGCGATTTCCCAAAAGAAAAAATCTTGCCGCCGCCCTGCTGCATGCCGCGGTAAAGAAAAAACCAAATCAACCCAATAAAAATCAGCGCGGGAATCACATGCTGAAAAAAGTAGCGTACAAAATAATTCGGCTGAACCACGCGGAAGTCGCGCAAATTTTGGCGCATCAATGTAATCATTTCAGGATCCGAGGGCGGAATGTCCACGCGAAAACTCTTTCCATCCGCTGTTTTGCAGCGAACGGAGTCTTCCATCAACTCACAGGCCTGAATCGCATGCGTTTCGGGGTTCGTCGCGAGACGGCGGTAAAAATCGGAATAGCTGACTTTTTCGCCTTCGACGCCGGGAACAACAAAAAACTGAAAAAAGGTGTAAACGGCGAAAGGGATTAAAAGCAGAATAAACGTGCGTTTACGCTCCGGGTCCGGAAGGCCCGGTTTCTTCCCCGACTTGCGATTCTGATTTTTCTTACTGTTGTTGTTTTCGTCTGCCATACGGATGCTTAAAGAGCTTGGTTAGCTGCCTCTTAAAAAGTGGGTTAGTGTATCACGGCCGATAATCTAGGGCAAATTCATCCTCAAGAGCTTTTTTGGATCAAAATACGGCGAGAATCAGCCTTCAGTTCTAATCCGCGCGGAAGCGAAACTTGAAACCGACTGTTTTTTAAACTCTTTTTGATCAAAGCCCCATTTTCAAAAAGCAACCCGGCCGCCGGATCCAACCTTTTGATTAACCAGTCTAAAACCCGGAATTGCAGCGCCGAATGCAGCGCCCGGAAAGCCACTGCTTTCAACAATACACGCTTGGAAGACACCGAAACCGTCACTTCTTTCACCGCTTGAGCTTCCATTTCAGCAATCAAATCACTTTCAACTCCGATGATTTCAGGAATACGCGCCAGCGCCTGAATCACGCGCGGGTTAATTTTTTTAGCGAGAAAAGGTAAAATTTCCAAACGAATACGGTTCCGCAAATAATCCGTTGAATGGTTCGTTTCATCACTACAAAAAGAAAAACGGTTCTGTTTTAAAAATTCTGTCATTTCTGCTTTTGAAAAAGCAAGCAGCGGACGAATCACGCGCATACCTTCAAATTTCATTTGCTCGCGAATCCCTAAAAGACCGCGCAGCCCCGTCCCCTGGCAAACCCGCATTAACACAGTTTCGGCTTGGTCATCCAGATGATGTGCAAAAAAAGCGGCGCTGCTTTTCGAACGGCGGTAAACCATCTTTAAAAATTCGTAACGCTTCGCGCGCGCAGCCTCTTCCAGCGAAAGTTTTTTGCGTGAAGATTTTTTCGCGAGCTTCGCGCGTCCCACAAAGAAAGGCAATTTAAATTTCGCGGCAAGTTGTTTGACGAAAGTCTCATCGCGTTTCGCGGTTTTCGCGCGAATACCGTGGTTAAAATGCGCGATTACGATTTCATGCTCCGGAAAAACCAGGCGCGCCAAGTGAAAAAGCGCGATGGAGTCGGGGCCGCCGGAACAGGCGATCAAAATACGGTCTGATTTTTTAAGAAATTCTTTCCCGGCGCAATGCTTCCGGAAACGGAAAAGCAGCGACTTTTGATCGTAGGCCGGGTCGAGTTTTTTTGTTCTTTTGAGCATGGAATAAACTTTAAAAGGCATATTTACGCCTGTGGAGCAGCCATGTTAACATATGCGCCATTTTGCGACGGGGTAGCTCAGTTGGTAGAGCGCAGGACTCATAAGCCTGTTGTCGGGAGTTCAATCCTCCCCCCCGTCATATTTTTTAAAACTTTGTTTTAAATGACGACCGTCCCGTTTTATTTTGCTCTGCGCCTTTGACACAATCGCATATCCCTGTCAAAACATTCCGTCTGAACTTTCCCGTCAGTTCGCGATTCCTTTGGAAACGCGGGGTGACACAAATAGAAAATTTTATTGCTGTCGTTGCGACAATAAAATTTTTCTATTTTTAGCCTTACCAACCCACTTACGCGAAAGTTATCAAACGCAACTTCTTGATATGCGAGTTTGGAGCGAAGCATCCGCTGTTTGAGCAGATCAAGAAGTTAAGTTTGAGCTAGCACTTACATAAAACTAGATTCCCGCCTGCGCGGGAATGACCAAGTTAACCATCTCAACTCCCGGAGATCAGCTCGCCGACCTCCGGGAGTTTTTAGAACCTCAGAACGAAGTGACCGCACCTTCGGCTGCCGATGAAACGAGCTTTGCGTATTTCGCCATAACACCCATCTTGTAACGGGGCTTGGGCTCTTTCCACTTTTTGAGGCGCTTTTTCATCTCGGCCGCGGAAATCAAAAGTTCGATTTTATTTTTATCAACATCCAATCGAATCAAATCACCATTTTGAACTGCCGCAATCGGTCCGCCCATCGCCGCCTCGGGAGAAACGTGACCGATCATAAAACCGCGTGTCGCACCCGAAAAACGTCCATCGGTTAACAACGCAACATATTCACCTAATCCTTCGCCTGATATCGCCGCGGTGACCGCGAGCATTTCGCGCATTCCGGGTCCGCCGCGCGGGCCTTCATAACGAATCACAAGCACATCGCCTTTTTTAATTTTCTGATCTTTCACCGCTTTAAAAGCATCTTCCTCACAATTAAAAACCCGCGCGGGGCCTTCATGAAAAGTACGTTTATGTCCCGCAACTTTAATCACGCAGCCTTCCGGAGAAAGATTGCCTTTCAAAATCACAAGTCCGCCCGTTGGCTTGATCGGATTATCCAAAGGACGAATTACCTGCTGGCCGGCGAGTTCTTTCGCGAGCTTCGCTTCTTCGCCGATGGTTTTACCGCTTACGGTCATGCAGTTTGCGTGTAAAAGCCCGGCATCAAGCAAACGCTTCGTTATCACGCGGTATCCGCCCGCGCGATAAGTATCATTCGCGACAAATCTTCCGCCCGGTTTTAAATCTCCGAGCAAAGGCGTTTTTTTGCTGATCTTATCGAACTCTTCGATTTTCAAAGCAATGCCCGTTTCTTTTGCAAGCGCCATCAAGTGTAAAACCGCATTGGTCGAGCCGCCCGTCAAACAAACCGACGCAATCGCATTTTCAAACGATTTTTTCGTGATAATGTCGGAAGGACAAAGATTTTTTTTCAAAAGCTCCATGACTAATTTTCCGGCCTGATAGCAGGCGTCATCTTTTTTGGGAGACATCGCGGGAATTTCATTCGTGCCCATCGGCGAAATTCCCATAATGGCATAAGCCGAAGCCATGGTGTTTGCGGTAAATTGTCCGCCGCAAGCGCCGGCATTCGGACAAGCTGCATTTTCAATTTGGCAAAGCTGCTTCAAATTAATTTGGCCAGCAGAAAATTTTCCGACTGCTTCAAAAACTTCCTGAATCGTAATGTCTTTGCCGTCGTGGCTTCCCGGATCAATCGTTCCGCCGTAAATCATGAGCGAAGGCACATTCACGCGCGCAAGCGCCATCACGGTTCCCGGAATGGTTTTGTCGCAGCCTGACAAAGCAACGATGGCGTCAAAATAATGTCCGCGCGCGACAAGCTCAATCGAATCAGCCACAACTTCGCGGCTGATCAAAGAAGTTTTCATGCCTTCCGTACCCATGGTGATACCATCCGAAATCGCGATGGTATTGAATTCAAGCGGTGTTCCGCCTGCGGCACGCACCCCTGCTTTGACTTTTTCGGATAAACGGCGCAAATGCGAATTGCAGGGCGTGGTTTCAATCCAGGTATTCGCGATACCGATTAACGGTTTTTTCAAATCAGCATCGGTCAGCCCCAGGGCTTTCATCATGGCACGTGCCGGTGCGCGTGAGGGGCCTTCGGTGATTGTGGAACTTCTTTGATTTAACTTCATAGATATAACTCCTGGTGCTTCCTCAACACTTAAATGCCGGCTTGGCGGCATTTTAAAACAATACTCAGCGCCGTGGGTTGTCGCCTAATAACTAGCCAGTGACAACCCCTTAATAAGAGCAGGGATTATAACAGACAACAGACCGGAGACAAGAGACCAGAGACTACGCTAAAAAAATCAATTGCACGTCATTGCGAGGGAGCAAAGCGCCCGCGGCAATCTAAAACACAGATTGCTGCGCTTTTAGCTCGCAATGACCTAAAAAATTACGCCTTATTCCGAGATTAATCACCGGTTTTATGGTAAAATCTCCCGATGATTACCAAAGCCAAGCCCGTTCAGGGCAAAAATGCCATTACCAAGACGCATAAATTCGACGCCTTTATCTTTGATATTGATAACGTCTTGATTGATACGCGCAAGTCCTACCTTGAAAGCATCATCAAAACCGTAGAAGTCTATTTGAGCTATGGCCAAATCCCCTTTTTCAGCGCCGGCAAAGGCGGTTCCCGAAAGCCCCTTTTAACACTTGAAGACATCGAAGAGTTTAAACTTTTGGGCGGCTTCAATGATGATTGGGACTGCACTTACGGATTGTTGGTCTATTTACTTTCGCTACCTGTTAAAAAACGCACACTTGAAGATTTGCGCAGCAAAGTCGCTATCGCTGCTTTTGTTAAAAAAGTCAAAAAACGCCCGCTCGGAACTTCAGGCATCACGGATATGGTCGGCGCGCATACCGGCATTAAGATCGAACGCATCGGCAGAATTTTTCAGGAAATCTACCTCGGTAAAAGCCTTTTCACCCAAACCGAAAAAACGCGCCCTGTGTTCTGGAAAAAGCGCGGACTCATGGACCGTGAAAAACTTGTTTTCCGCCCGCAATTACTCGAGAAATTAAAAGAAGCCGGCATTCAGCTCGGAATCGCGACTGGCCGTCCCCGCTTTGAAGCGATCTTCGCTTTACGTAAATTTGAAATTCTGGATTACTTTGACGCCATCACAACCATGGGTGAAGTTAAAGCCGCGGAAGAAAAAATGAAAACATCTTTGCGTAAGCCGCATCCGTATTCGCTGCTTGAAACCGCACGACAGCTCGGCGCTAAAAAGAAATTTTTGTATATCGGTGATTTACCGGATGACGTGTATGCCGCAAATGCCGCAAAGAAAGAAATCAATATCCAATCTGCCGGCTTTCCCCTTTTTGCAGCTAATCCTTTTCATGCCCAGCAGGAACTCAAGAAAGCCGAAGCCGACTTCCTGATCCAACATCCCCACGACCTTCTCAAACTCGCCGGAGTTTGAGACAGCCCAAAACTTAAGGGTTAAAGGCTTAAACCATAGCTCGAAACCCAAAACTTTCCGAACTCTGTTAATTTAAAAGAACCCCAAGCTAATTTTAATTGCGGCATTGAGCTTGGATATATGATTCGAAGTAAGTGTTCCGATTCTTAACTCAAGCCGTTCCTTGTCAATCGTACGAATTTGAGAAAGTAAAATTGTGGAGTTGGTTTTAACCCCCGCTGCTCCTTTGGGCAAATTCACATTGGTAGGATATTCCTTTGAGTAGCTTTTGGTGGTGAGCGGCGCAATAATTACGGTTGGTGCAAGCTGATTGCCAATATCATTTTGAATCACGACTACGGGACGCCGGCCCGCCTGCTCGGATCCCTTCGTCGGGTTTAAATTAACCCAAAAAAGATCACCGCGCTTAATCGAGATGTTTGAGTGACTCATGCTCTAGTTTTTCAAAATCATTCAGCAATTCCTTGGCGTCTCCAGAAATGGCCACATACCCTTCTTCCAAAAGAGTGTTCATCTCTTGCCGTTTACGGAGCTGCAAATAAATCCGCACCGCCTTTTGAATCAGAGTACTGCGCTTCATTTTTTCGTGCTTCGCTTGGGAATCGAGCATCTTTTTTAAATCCGCCGGAAATGTAATGTTGAGATAGGTCATCCACCCTCCTTAAACTGTATACTTTAAGTATACAGTTTATAAGAGTCTCCTTCAACCCAAAGCAGAATAATCCAAAACTTAAAATATATAAATAACTATATTTTATTATTATTTATTTATAAACTATTACATGTGAAGAACCTAACCCGCCGCAGTAGAGCGAAGCGGAGCTGCGGCTATAACAGGAAAGCCATTTGTCGTTTGTTGTGGCAAACGCAAATGTTTCTCCGCTGAAAGCCCCCACCCCACTACTGCGATGAACTCATAAAAAATCCGGATTGAATGCGAGTTCTGAGCGAAGCATCAGCTGTTTGAGAAAACAAGACGGATTTTTTTGAGCAGACCAACGAGAGAATTAAACGATCACGGCCTTACGCACAGCGAAGAGACCCGCAATGAAGAGCAGTAAATTCGGCAACCACATAGCTATTGCAGCCGGCAGCACATGTTTCGCGGCCATCGCATGCGCCGTCGCGAAAAGAATGTAATAGAGAAACGCAAACGCCATCGCGATCGCAAAACTCACCACGGCTTCGCCGCGGCGCACAATCACGGCGATCGGAATTCCGACAAAGACGAAAATAAAAGCGCCGAACGAAAAAGCGATGCGTTCATGAAACGTAATCCAATATTCCAGCTTGTCGCGCGGGTCGACACCCTCTTCGTCGATTTTCACCAAAAGATCGGAAAGCGCGAATTCTTTTTTCTTCTTATCAATCCGCGAAATATCTTCTTTCCCAAGGGTCGGAAATTTAAATGTTTTAAATTGCACCGTATTCAAACTGCCTTTTTCATTTTGTGAAATGGTGCCGTCAAAAAGCTGGATTTCCATCGTTCCCGCTTTGGGATCGGTTACAATTTTTCCGCGTTCCGCGATCACGGTGCGCACGGGGTTTTCGGCGTCCACACCTTCATGCGCAACGACATCGCGCAATTCGCCGTTCTTCACGCTTTTGGCGTAGAAAATAATACTGTCGGTCAGCGCCACAAAGCGGCCGGGCTCAATCAATGCCATCGGATGCTGCACGGCGATTTTTTTAAAGCTGCGGCGCAAATTAAAACGCGCGTCGGGCGTGACTTGATCATTAAAAATAAACATTCCGATCGTCATGACCATGCCTACGACCATCGCAGGCAGCATAAAACGCACCGGATGAATACCGGCGGCTTTCATGGCGCGTAATTCGTTATGCTGGGAGAAACCCCCGAAAACAATCAAAGTGCCGGTCAATAAACTGAGCGGCGCGGTATAACTCACCATGGAAGGCAGCGCGAGCAGTAAAACATTTAAAGTTTCGGTCAAAGGAATGCCGCGGCCGATGATCAAATCGGCGGCTTTAACCAAATAGCCCGCTAAGAAAATGAAATTAAGAATGACCAAGCACAAAAGGCATGGCCAAAGCATTTCTTTCAATATGTACTTCTGAACAATCTTCATATAACCAACTTAAAACTGATAGCGTAAAGCTCAAAACTACAGCCCAAAGCTTATAACTGTTCGAACAGTTTTGGGCTTTGAGTTATAGCTTTAACTTTTAACCTTTGGCCTTTAGCCTGTATTTCGCAGTCCATGCGCGATTCCATTGATGGACATAAACACCGCGCGTTCCAATTCCTCGGAAGGATCCCCTCCCGCTTTGCGTATCCGGCGCAGTAAAATCGTTTGCGCGTAACTCATCGGATCAATATACGGGTTTCTCAGGCGGATAGAATGGCGCAGAGCGAAGGCATTTTCAAGAATTTCCTTTTGGCCCGTAATTTCAAGCGCAAGCTTGATGGTTAAATCATATTCGAACTCGATTTTCGAAAAAAACTTGTCGCGGATTTTTTCATCTTCCACAAGCGACGCGTAATGCTTCGCGATATGCATATCCGCCTTCTGCGAACTCATTTGCAGGAAGTCGACGACCATTTTAAAGAACGGCCATTCTGCGTACATCTCTTGAAGTTTCGCTAGGCCTTCCGGATTTTCTTTCAGCCATAATTGAATCGCCGAGCCGAATCCATACCAGCCGGGAATTGTTTGGCGCGACTGCATCCAGCTGAAAACCCAGGGAATCGCGCGTAAATCACTGATGCCAGGCGTTTTTTTGCGGCGCGAGGGACGCGAACCTAAATTCATGCGCGTGACTTCGCTGATCGGCGTCGAGCCAAAATAGTAAGGAATGAACTCTTCATCTTGATAAACGAGCTCGCGATAAGCATCATGCGACAAATCCGCGAGTTTTTCCATCACGCCGTACCAGCTCTCGCGCTTCGGCGAAGGTTTATTGTCGATCATGCTTGCGTGCAGCACGGCCGAAATCACCAAATCCAAGTTTCTTTCCGCCATATGCGGGTCGGAATATTTGAGCGAAATCACTTCGCCTTGTTCGGTGATTTTAATGCGTCCACCCACCGTCCCGCGCGGCTGAGCCATAATCGCCTGATTCACCGGCCCGCCGCCGCGCCCGATCGCACCACCGCGTCCGTGAAAAAATTTGTGGCGGACTTTGTATTCTTTGGCAACGGTAGTCAAACGGCGCTGGGCCTGAAAAAGATACCAATTCGACGCCAAAAATCCGCCAACTTTGCAGGAATCGGAATAACCCAGCATGATTTCCTGGTTCATTTTCAATTTCTTGAGATGTCTTTGATAAATCCGCGAAGCAAAAACCGAACGCATAATTTCTTCGGCATTTTTAAGATCTTCGATCGTTTCAAAAAGCGGCACAATCATTAAATCTTCGTTGCCTGTGATTTTTGACAGCCAAAGCGCGGACAAAATATCGGATTCCCACTTGGTCATCGAAAGAATATAAACCTGAATCGCGCGCGGTGAAATTTCACTGCGAATTTTAAGAATAGTCTCGAAAGTTTTTAAAACTTCCACCGTCATCGGCGAAAGGTCCAGCGCCGCCCAATTAGCTTTACTACGCTTATCAATCAACTCTCGCAGCTTTTCAACCTTCGCTTCTTCGGTTAAAAAATCAAAACGGATTTCGGATTTGAGCAATTTGTCCGCAACCTCGGCGACAGCCTGGCGCACCACGGCGGAGTCTTCGCGCACGTCCAGCCGCGCAAAATAAAAATCAAAGAGTTCAAGCGCGTTTAAAGTCGCGTCAATCCGCGCCACAAGCATCGAACCGTGATGTTTGGTCATGGACTCGCGTAAAATCAGCAAATCTTTTTTGAGCTCAGCCGCGTTGAGATAAGAGGCTTCGATCGGTAAATTCGATGAAAGCGCGCTGGAATTACTGATTAACAGCGAATTGATCAACTTACGCTTCATGAAAGAAATTTTGCGGCGATAGGGCTCGAAATGACTGCGCGCGCTCATGGAGTTTGAAAAAATCGGCAGATATTTTTCATCCTGCGCAATTGAGTCCAAAAGCTTTTGCGAAACATCCACCCAATTCGTGGATTGGCTGTAATGCTCGATCAGTCCGTCCATAGCTGCGATATATTTTCTAAGTACCGCGGTTTTTTGGCGCTGCACGGTTTGCCAGGTCACTTCATGCGTTACAAAGGGATTGCCGTCGCGGTCGCCTCCGATCCAGGAGCCGATGCGCAGAATCGGAAAAAGCGGCATTTTTTTATGGTAATAATTTTCAAGCAGACGCTGAAAGCGCTCGAGCAAAGCCGGTAAAACCGGAAAAAATATTTCATCGAGATAGAAAAGCCCGTTATCCACTTCATCAAAGACGGTTTGCTGGCGCTGGCGGATTTCGCTGGTCTGCCAAAGCAAAGTGATTTTTTCATAAATACGGCGATCGATTTCCTCACGTTCATGCGGGGTTAAAATATGATATTCACGAATATTGAGCAAACGGTCCACAGCGAGGATTTTTTCGAGTACGGAGCGGCGCTGCGCTTCGGTCGGATGCGCGGTTAAAACAAGCTCGATCGAATAATGTTCAACTTCGCGGCGAAATTCGGAATAACCGACGCCTGACTTTTTAAGCCTCTCGATAACATCTTCGAGTGATCCGGGCTGCGCTTCGCCCGCGGCTTCATAATTTCTTTTGCGGCGAATGCGGTGGCGATCCTCAGCAAGGTTTACCAATTGAAAGTAAATTGTGAACGCGCGTAAAAGCTTGGTCAGGCGCTCGATCGAAAGTGATTCGATTTTAGCGAGCAGCTTTTTTTCTAAAGCAATGCGATGCGATTTACGTAATTGAATTGAGGTGCGGCGCACCCATTCAACCAATTCAAAGAAAGCTTTCCCCTCTTGCTCGATTAAAACCCGTCCGAGCAAACTTCCCAGCCAGCGCGTTTGCTCGCGCAGGGGCTTCATTTTTTCTTTCAAATCTTCAGTCATCTATTTATTTTTTTATTTAGTTTTTTCGGAAATTTAGTCCGCTCAAAAAGATCCGGTTACAAGGCGCACCCGAGCGCCCGCGGAGGCGTAGTAGAAACCTACGCCGCACAAGGAGGCGAAAGGTGTAACGCAGTAAACGGACTTTTTCAGCCGACTAAACCGAAAAAGACTCGCCGCATCCGCAGGTCTTGCTAGCATTTGGATTCACAAATTTAAAACCTTTGTCTTTCAGCGTATCTTTGTAATCAAACGTTGTTCCGGCAAGGTAAAGCGAGCTTTTCGGATCAATAAATACCGCGAGCCCTTCAAAGTTATATTCCTGGTCGCCGGGCTTTTTTTCATCAAACTTCATGTCATAAGAAAGGCCGGAACATCCGCCGCCCTTGACCGCAAGTCTTAATCCCTTACCTTGGTTCTCCGCGGCGGAAGAGATCATGCGCTTTACTTCGACGACGGCAGCCGGCGTTACTGAAATTTTGTTCGACATAAAAATTCTCCGTGCCATATTAGGCTTTTTCTTTGAGCTCAACTTCTTTAAGATAGGCCTGATACACCGGTGATACTTCGCGCAGGGACTCCACAATGTCCGTGACGCGTTTAATCGTATAATCAATTTCTTCTTCGGTATTAAAACGCCCTACACCAAAACGAATCGAAGTCAGCGCGTCAACTTCATCCACACCGCAGGCGCGCAAAACAAACGACGGCTCCATGCTCGCGGAAGTGCAAGCCGAACCCGATGATACTGCGATTTCTTCCGTAATCGCCGTCATCAGTTCCGCCCCGTCGACATAAGGAAAACTCACGTTCAAATTATTAGGCAAGCGGTGCTCGGGATGACCGTGCACAGAAATATTCGGCAAATTCTTTTTAAGTCCGGCTTCCAATTTGTCGCGTAATTTACGGCAATGCGCGATTTCTTTTTCGAGCTCTTTCCCCGCCAGCTCACAGCATTCTCCGAAAGCCGCGATCAAAGGCACATTCAAAGTTCCCGAACGCATTCCCCGCTCATGGCCACCGCCATGAATCAAAGCCGCCATACGGACTTGCGGACTGCGGCGGCGCACATAGAGCGCACCGATGCCTTTGGGGCCGTACATTTTATGCGCGGAAAAACCAAGAATATCCACGCCGAGTTCTTTCACGTCAATTTTAATTTTGCCGGTGGCCTGCGCCGCGTCGCAATGAAAAATAATATTATGCTCTTTCGCAATTTCTCCGATTTCTTTGATCGGCTGAATCGTTCCGATTTCATTGTTCGCGAACATAATCGAAATCAAAACTGTTTCGTCGGCAATCGCTTTCTTCAAATCATTCAACGAAATTCTGCCCGCGCGGTCCACCGACAGATAAGTCACTTGATAACCATGCGATTGCAAATATTTCGCGCTATCGAGTACGGCTTTATGCTCAGTCACCTGCGTGATGATATGCTTGCCGCGGTCTTTATAAGTTTCAACAATCCCTTTCAAAGCCATGTTGTCGGACTCAGTCGTCCCGCTGGTGAAAACAATTTCCTCAGGTGTCGCGCCGATAAAATGTGCAATTTGAGTACGGCCTTTCTCAACCATTTTTTGCGCTTCCCAGCCAAAGGAATGCGTGCGGCTCGCGGCGTTGCCAAAAGCGGTCGTATAGGCCGGAAGCATGGCTTGTAAAACGCGCGGATCCATCGGAGTCGTCGCGTGATTATCGAGATAAATGGGCAATTTCATAGACGGGCATTATAACAGAGAAGGCAATCTGGCGGAATCAGGCCTTATAGTGGATATAAAGCGCGATTTCAGCAATCTCAAAGGCAAATAGAACGAAAAAGAAAAGTCCGTCAAAGACTCTCAAAAAATTACGCGCCTGGGCTATATAATCGGGTCTTTTATAACTATCCGCTGAAATAAAAAGAGTAACCATGGTAATCATAATTCCGAAAAAAACTGCGGTAAACGCAGGCGCAAACGGAATCAGCCAAACCAATTCATAAGCATCGTAATGCACCGCCGCACGATGAGCACCCGGAACGGCGGAGAAGATAACAAAAATGCTGGCCAAAGTTTGAATAACCCGCAGTGAGTTCATTTTCCGCTCAGCTCTTTACGAAAGGCTTGGAGTAAAAGTAGAAATTCATCGGGACCGACATAGCCCGTTGTGCGCATCGGTTTAATTTCATTGCCGTCAGGGCCCAAAAATAAAATTGTCGGCACGCCTTCGATTTTAAATAAATCAACCGCGGCTTGTGACGCGGCGTCATCTTCTTTCGTCAAATTGACTTTGATACGCCGAAAACCTTCCAAAGCTTTGACAACACCTGCATCACGATAAGTGGTTTCATCAAGTTCGTGGCAAGGAATGCACCAATCCGCATAGAAATCATAAATTGCAGGCTGCTTTGCGGCTTTGGCTTCAGCCGCGGTACTTGTTTTGTAAAGTTCCCAGGTAACCGCTGTGGCAGGCACAGGCCTAAAAATAAGAAATGCTGCCGCGGCCAATAAAATAATTCCGAAAACTTTTTGAAAGACTTTAAACGGCAGCTTGTGACTCCCGCGTTCGAGAAAACCCAAATAAATTCCAGTAACAATCATATCCGCGGGAATCACCCATTTTAAAAGCGTGGGCTTAAAAGCGAGAGCAAAATAAAAGAACGCCCAACCAAACATAACAAAGCCTAATGCTTTCTTAATCCAAATGAGCCATGCACCGGATTTAGGAAAGTGCTTCATTCCTCCGGAAAAAGTCCCGAAAATTAAATAAGGCAAAGAAAGCCCTATCGAAAGCACAAAGAAAACTAGGAAAGCGTGCGCAGGATTATTTTGCACGGCCGTATCGGCAAGCAAAGCCACCACCGGCGGGCCGACACAAGGCGCGGCAATAAGACCCGCCATGACCCCGGAAATAAAATAACGCAGAAAAATATTTTTTGAAAGATTCTGAGGAAGCCCTGGAACATGAAAATAGAAAAGGTCAAACATGGAAAGCGCGGGAAGAAAAAGAAATAAACCTATCCCCGCCAACACCCAAGGGTTCTGCAGCCATGAACCTAATATTTTTCCGGTTGCCGCGGCAAAGGCGCCAAGCGCGCTGTACATCAAAACAATGCCCAAGACGTAAATCAACGCGTGAAAAAAGGCCCGCCGCCGATCGCCGGTTTCATGCGCAAAAAGAGCAACCGTAATCGAAAGCATGGGGTAAACACAGGGGGTAAGGTTCAGCGAAAGCCCTAAAAAGAAAACTGCGATAAGTGAAAGGTCGGGGTTAGAAAACATGGTCTATTCTATGAAACTACGCATCCAGAACCAAGCGGAAAGAATAGGTCTCACCGCACGCGCAAACAAAAGTCAGTTCACCACAATATTTTCGATTCCGTTTTTGCCTTTTCGCTTTGCGAGATACATTTGCTGATCCGCAGCGCTGATCAAAGCTTCCGCATTGACTGGAGCTTTAAGAAAGGTCACAGCCCCGACACTCACGGTGATTGAGAATAAATGTTTTTCCATGATTTGCGTGAGCTGATTCAATCGCTGTAACACAAACTGAATTCCTTTTTCACCGGTTTCCGGCATCAACACCGCGAATTCATCACCCCCCAGGCGCGCCACAAAATCAGTCGTCCGCGTCGCTTTTCGCAGCGTATTCGCAAAAGTCTTCAAAAAACGATCGCCCGTGGTGTGACCGTAACGGTCATTGATTGTTTTAAAATCATCCACATCGACATAAGCCACGGAAACAGGCCGTTGGTAGCGTTTGCATCGCGCCACTTCAGCTT
Source organism: Candidatus Omnitrophota bacterium (assembly GCA_043732705.1). Lineage (GTDB taxonomy): Bacteria > Omnitrophota > Omnitrophia > Omnitrophales > Aquincolibacteriaceae > Multiplicimicrobium. Next base: position 24,689 of record JAYTHE010000009.1, read on the forward strand.
CGCAGGCTTCCCAGAAAGCGCGCCGATTCAACAACCCCGTCAGCGTATCCATTCGCGCATGAGCCGCTTCTGTTTTTAGGCGGTCTTGGATGAGAATCAAAAAAGTATAAGCAACCAGACGTAAAACCGCATTAACGTAAGGCGTCCAGGGCCATGCGTATTCCTGCGCATGAACCAAATTCTCAGCTAAACCGACGGCAACCGTCACCACCATCACTATCAAACAAATACGCAACCTGAAGCAAATAGCCGTGAGCGCAATGGGGATCAGATAAAGCAATGCGAAAGAAATTCTCGTAAAAACATAATGATCAATCGTCGCGATCAAGCCAATCAACAAAAAAATAAAAGCCAGCAAGAAGATGGGCTTAGCCTGATTGAAACGCTGAGCCCAGTTGATTTTTTTAAATTTTTGATTTTGCATAGTTGACGCCAAGCAATCAAACCGTCGTTAGTTTTAATTATCGGACAGCTTGCTTAGCGAAACAACTCTTTTAAAGACGGGGCATTAAAAACGGTCTCGAGCAGGTTTACTGCAGCAAACATCAAGTTCCGCAAAAAGTCTGCGCAACACGTTCTTCAGGCTTGGGCGGCTGCATCCATTCAGCTGATTGCGGCTGGTCTTCATACGGCCGCGCCAAAACATCAATCAGCCGGTCCATCACGCTGAAATCATTTTTTTTCATCGCCGCCTGAATCGCCTGTTCCACGCGGTGATTGCGCAGGATAAAAGCGGGATTCACGGCATTCATCGCCCGGGAAATTTCCTGTGCGGACTTGCCTTGCTTTAAAACGCGTTCGTTCCAGCGAATCAGCCAAGTTTCCAATCCTTGCGACCGGTTAAAAACATCAAACAACTGTGACGGCATTTTTTTCTCGCCCACCGCGGCGCTTAAACAGCGAAACGCAAGCGTGTAATCGGCTTTATTTTTTTGCATCAATTCCAAATAATCTAAGACCAAGCTCAGGTCGTCCGCATCTGCCTGCAATAAGCCGATTTTTTGACAAGCCGCTTGTGACCATGCGTTTTGAAAAACAGTTTCAAAATAGCCCGCTGATTCCTGCGCCAACTTCATCGCTTGCGCGGAATCTTCATGCAATAAAAATAAAAGACAAGCCGTTAAACTGCTCATATTCTGAGCGGCAATCACCGCCTGATTGCCAAACGCATAACGCCCATGATGGTCGATTGAACTAAAAACCGCCGCGGGATCATACTCATCCATAAAAGCGCAAGGGCCATAATCAATCGTTTCACCGGAAACAGACGTGTTGTCCGTATTCATAACGCCGTGAATAAAACCCACACGCATCCAATTCACAACCAATTCCGCTTTCGCGCGCAAAATCGCTTTCAACATTTCAAAATAAGATTGGGGTTGATTTTGAAGGGCAGGATAATGCCGCGCCATAACGTAATCCGCCAATATTTTCAGCGCTTCCTTGTCTTGGCGCGCCGCGAAATATTCAAATGTCCCGACTCGAATGTGGCTTGCGGCAATGCGCGTCAAAATCGCGCCGGGCAAGGGCGTTTCACGCATTACTTCTTCGCCGGTTGCAACCATAGCGAGGGACCTGGTCGTGGGAATACCCAGGCGATACATCGCCTCACTCATAATATATTCGCGCATCACAGGCCCTAATGCCGCGCGGCCGTCCCCTTGCCTTGAAAAACGTGTTCGCCCCGAACCTTTAAGCTGAATATCACGCCGTTCCCCCCCCCTATCCACAACCTCTCCGAGCAAAATCGCGCGGCCATCTCCAAGCTGCGGCACAAAATGCCCAAACTGATGCCCCGCATAAGCCTGCGCGATCGGTTCCGATTCGGGCAAAATTTGATTGCCCGAAAAAACCGCCGCCCAATCTTCTGGCGCAACACCTTCAGCATGGATACCAAGTTCCTGTGCCAACTTAAAATTAAGACGAATGAGTTTCGGTGATTTAACCGGAGCAGGATTAACCCGTTCGTAAAACCGCTCGGGTAGACGGGCATAAGTATTATCAAAAGCAATCATCGGCGATTTTTCTTCGGCTGGTTTGTTCATATCAATATTATAACTTAATTAGAAGGTTGCGGTTGAGCGAAGCTCAGAACTGAAATAAACAGGCAACCTAATTGCGAAGTCGGCGGTTGGGCGCAGCCCAGAGCCTCCGCGGTTGCGCTGAAAGCGCAGAGCAAAACTAAAACAGTGAGGACGGGAAATCGGCAGGTTTCGTTTTCGAATGATTCAGCAATGCTTCAGTCTCTTTTTTCCAATTCACGGGGATTTCATAAGTTTTAAAATCCCAAGTCGACGTAAAAAGAATTTTGCCTTCGCGGCAGCCGTATTCAAAAACATCTTTTGTGATACGCACGTCATCGAGACAGTATTTTTTGAGTTCTTCAATGCGGTTTTCTTTCCAATACATAATCGCGTCAAGCCCCGAGCCTGACTTCTTTGCTTTCAAAGTCGGCTTCGCGACGCTGTCAAGCGACGCGCGATGGCCGCGGTTCTTTTCAATTTCGGTCATGAGATCAAGATGCGGAAAACGGTCAATGGGCGTAAAGAAATAATTGGAAAGCACGGGCAGGTCAAATCCGGTCGAATTAAACCCCAGCAAAAGTTCGGCTTTCTGGAAACGCTTATCGAGTTCCATAAGCTCTTTTTCGTCGTAGGTTTTATATTCGTTGGTTAAATACTCGTAAACACCGACTACCGAAACACGCAGTTTTTTAAATGCTTCAGCGCGGGACTTGCCCGTTTCCTGAAACGTATTCTGCGTTTCAATGTCGAATACGATAATATCTTTGCCAGAAAACATAAGTTAAAGCTTAAAACTTAAAACCCAAATCTGACCGAACACTTTTGGGCTTTTATCTGTGGCTTTGAGCTTTAAGTTTTGAGTCATACGCTTTTAGGTGCCCATAATGCGGTAGCCGCAATCAACATAAATAATTTCGCCTGTAATACCACTACCCAACGGGCTTAAAAGAAAAAATGCGGCATTCGCGACTTCTTCGATTTCGACATTGCGGCCGAGCGGCGCCTTTTTAGCGTGGTTATCAAGCATGGTCGTAAAACCCGCAATGCCGCGCGCGGCAAGCGTATTCACCGGACCCGCAGAAACACCGTTCACGCGAATATTTTTCTTACCCATGTCCGCAGCAAGATAACGAATCGAAGATTCAAGCGCGGCCTTGGCCGTGCCCATAACGTTATAATTGGTGATGACTTTTTCAGAACCGAGATAAGTCAAAGCAACAATAGAACCGCCGTTTGTCATTAAAGGTTCCGCCCCTTTTGCGAGCGCAATTAAAGAAAAGGCGCTGATTTCCTGCGCGAGCTTAAAACCATCACGTGAAGTATCAACCATGCGTCCGCTGATATCTTCTTTTTTGGCAAAGGCGATGCAATGCACAAGATAATCAAGTTTCCCGAAATCTTTGGCGAGTCCGTCAAACACGCCTTTGATTTGCGCGTCATCGTTTACGTCGCAGGGATAAAGCGGTGATTTTCCGGGAAGCGTCGCGGCAAGCTCGGCGACGTTTTCTTTGAGGCGATCGCCCTGATAAGTGAAGGCCAATTCACAGCCGTGATCAGAAAGCGCCTGCGCAATGCCCCAGGCAATACTACGTTTATTCGCGACACCGCAAACAAGGCCTTTTTTGCCCTTGAGTAAACTTGACTTAAAAACCGGCTGTTCAACTTGAGCTTCTGACATAAATCCCCCTTACAGTAATGTTTAAACTCTGCGGTTCCCGCAACCGCAGATTAAATGAGTTCGAAGTGAGTATTATAAGCAAGCCGTCAAAACGAGCAATGAAGATATCAGATGACCGGTTTAAACAGCGCGGGCTCTCTTTTCTTGTAAAAATTGATTAAGGGCCCTGTCATCGCCGTCGTGACAAGCGCCATCACCACCATCATGGAAAAAACCTGGGATGAAAAAATTCCAAGTTCATATGCAATGTTAAGCACAATCAATTCCATCAACCCGCGTGTATTCATCAGCGCACCAATCAATACGGATTCTTTATTGGAAAGCCCCGCTACGCGGCCCGCGGCCCAGGCTCCGCCCCATTTGCCGACAATCGCAACGCTGATCAATACCATAACAGTGGGAAGGTCCTGTAAACGCAATAATTCTAAATGCGTGCGCAGCCCGGAAATTACAAAAAAAATCGGCAAAAGAAACATCGTGCAAAAATATTCAAGTTTTTCGATGAGATGCTCGCAGAGCTTGGCGTTTTTGGGAACAACCGTACCCGCGACAAAAGCACCAAAAATAGTGTGTATCCCAAACACTTCAGTTGTAGTCGCGGAAAATAAAAGTAAAAACAACAATGCCGCGGTCGCGGTCGCCTCTGAAGGCTGATAACGTTCATACCAGCGGCGGAAAAGCGGGCGGACAACCGCTACCATGAAAACGATGAAAACAAAAAGCGCGATCAAGGTCCAAGCCACAACCAGCATCGAAGACGCGCTGATCAAAGCGATAATAACCGACAAAAGCAGCCACGCGGTGACATCATCCACCGCCGCCGCGGAAAGCGCGAGCTGTCCCATTGCAGTTTTAATTAATCCGCTTTCTTGAAGCATGCGCACCAAAACCGGAAAAGCCGTGATACTCATACCGATACCCATCATGAGCGCGAAAGCAAAAAAATGCGTGTCCGCGCCGTAGTCACGATAAATCCACGAAGCCGCCTGCACGCCCAGAAAAAAAGGAAAGAAAATACCGATATGGCTGACCATAATCACGGCATTGGTTTGGTTCTTGAGTAATTTAAAATCCATTTCCATGCCTGCGAGAAACATGAAAACAATCACCCCGAGCGCGCCCAACATATGCAGCACCAAACCTTGATCTTCTGCGAATAAAAACTGTGCCGCATCCGGTAAAACTCTTCCAAAAATGGAGGGGCCGAGTAAAACACCCGCAAGAATATGCCCGATAACGGAAGGCTGCCCCAAGCGGCGCGCGAGCAGCCCCATTAAAAAAGCGGTCGGAAAAATCACGAGAATTTGCAGAAGAATCTTTCCGATGCCAGTTCCCAGGTTGCGCTGGATATCATCCCAAAAATAACCGAGGTCTTTCCAAAATGATGCATTACCCAGCGGCTGCATCGAGGAAGGCATTAATGCCCCGCCTTTGACACCCCACAACAAAGACAGAATAATTCCGAGAATCAGCAAAACCACACTGATAAAAAAAACGGGGATAATTTTCTTCATAAAAGGCTTGTCCTTTTTTGAACAAACAACACTGTCACAAAAACCTCGTGTTTTTGGGATAAAACAAGACTGTCATGAAAAGTTTGTCTTTTTGTGAATAAATAATACTGGCATAAAATTTTATTGGATCATTTCGTTTAAATTGGAAATTACATAAATGGCATGCACTCCGGTCTTTTCATGCCCACGCGCATGCCGGTTGAGCCACATGGCGCGGATACCCGAGGCCAGCGCGCCCTGCACATCATCCTCCAAACTATCCCCTACGTGCAAGGCTTCATTCGCCTGAACACCCGAGAGCCGCAAAGCTTCGGAAAAAATATCACGATGCGGCTTAGCTTTACCGTAAAGCGCTGAAATGAGCATAAAATCAAAATATTTTGTAATATCAAATGCGTCGCAAAGCTTCAAAAGCCGCCGGTCCCAATTTGAAATCATACCCACAACATAACCCCGGCTTTTAAAATGCTCAAGGACAGAATGCGTTTCGTCAAAAAGCTGCCAAGTCTGCGGGCTTGCAAATTGATCATACAAATCATCAAAAAAAACTTCGAAGTCGTCAAACTTTTCAACCCGGCTAAAAACTTCACGCACGATTTCACGCCACCATTTCTTTTCGCTTTTTTCATCAGAGAAAGCCGCCATCGAAAGCCCGTCTTTTTGATCCCAAACTTCGCGAAAAATCTGATTCAAAAGCTCCGGCTGAGTTTTCACGCCATGCTCGGCGGCAACGCGCGCGTAGACTTCCCCCACCGAAGGATGCGGGTATAAAAGCGTGCCCCCCGCATCGAAGAAGACAGCACGAACACCTTTAAGAAGTTTATTTTTTGACTGCTTCATTTAATTCAGGTTAAAACTCAAAGGTTAAATCTAAAAGCCCTAGGTCAAAACCTTAAAGCTTTCCGGACAGTTTTAAATTTTACATTATGGCTTTGACCTTTGAACTATGAGTTTTGAGCTTGTTTTCTGCGATCCATAAACTGCTGAAAAAGCATTTGTCCGACAAAAGGTACGAGCGCTCCTACGCCTGCGCTTTGCGTTTGCGCTTTCAAAGCTTCGGACCCGAATTGGGTGAATTCCGAGCCGCTGACATATTGTCGGGTCCAAGCATCACGCGGTGACCGCTTTTGATTATCCAAATCTTCAACTTGATGCGATTTTAAATCTTCCAGCGCGGATTGAACTTCGGGGCGCGGCCCGCCTAATTCACGTGCCTTTTGATAGGCTTCGCGCGCATCTTCAAAAAAACCCTGGTCTTCGTAAGTCGCGCCAATTTGCATCCAAGCTGAAAGCGAAACCGGCGAAGCCGAGCTGTCTCCGCTTGATAACTTTAATACGCGGCGAAACTCATCGCGCGCGCGTTCCATTTTTTTGCGACGCTTATAAATCACGCCTAAGTTGTAATGCGCAGGAATATCCGTGGGACGAATCATTAAAACCTGCTCAAGTTCATTTTGACTCAGATTAAGAAATTGCGCATCAACCGGGGCTTTTCCGCGCGCGGAGTCGTCATAAAGCGCACCGTATACGCGTGAAAGTTCGAAGTGATAATCAGGATTCCCGGGGTCAAACGCAAGCGCGCTTTGCAGCGAACGACGCGACTCCTCTAAATCTTCCTGCGTGTCATATTTAAGTTCGCTTAAAATCAAGCGCGGATCGAATTTATCCTGAGCATATAAAGGAGAAATAGAAAATGAAAAAACCAAAATCAAAACGAGGAATTTAAAAATAATTTCCGACGTCATCGCGAGACACCAAAGGTGTCGTGGCGATCTCAGATTGCTTCGCCGTGCTCGCAATGACATATCATAAAACTTATTTTTTCTGTTGGGCACTGCGCAGAAGATCAGCGGGATTAAATTGATCAAGCCCGGCCGGTGCGCCATCCATTTTGACGCGCGCCATATATTCAACCCAAAGTGATCCGTCAGCCGTTTTGAAGTAATCGATTTGCAGAAGATCATTTTTTTTGAGTTCGCGCACATTTCTGAGGCCGTTCATACCCGTATGCTCAGTAACCTTAAAAAAATATTCCAAGTTTTCGCCCGTCGCGGGATGTTTAAAATGCGCGGAAAAAGCGGACTCTTTCGGATGCGCCTCGGAAACCGCGGCTGAAAGCGTGTACATCGTCGGCTCCGCCGCCAATGCGGGCAGACTAAAGACTAACGACCAAAGACTAAAGGCAAGCAAAATCCCAAGGACCGTGGACCGAGAACCGAGAAAAAATGAAGAAGCATGTCGCATCTTAACGTTCATCTTGGTTCTCGGTGCTCGGTTCGCGGTTGCTTAAATTAGTTTCTTCGCCGCAGCGATGGCAGCGTCGTAATTCGGGGCTGTAGTTACTTCGCCGACATACTCAACATACTGAATCGTGTCCTGCGCATCGACGACAACAACAGCACGCGTTAAAAGACCCAGCTCTTTGATGCGCGCTCCATAAGCAACCCCGAAAGAATGATCTTTATAATCAGAAACAAGCTGAACATTCGTCGCGCCCGCGGCACCGCACCAGCGTTTTTGGGCAAAAGGCAAATCCATGCTGACTGTAATGATCGCGGCTTTCTCGCCAAGTTTGCCGGCTTCATCATTGAAGCGCTTAGTTTGCAAATCACATACTGGTGTATCCACTGAAGGAACCACACTGATGATGCGTACTTTGCCGGCGGAATTTTTCAAAGTGACTTCACTCAGATCATTCGCGGTCAACTTAAAGTCCGGGGCTTTTTGGCCGGCTTTGACTTGCTGGCCGACCAAGGTCATGGCATTGCCTTTAAAAGTAATCACGGTTTTATTTTCGATTGTTGCTGTAGACATTTTTAGTTCCTCCGCTCGAACAAATGTTGAAAGTTGAAAAATAGATCAGGAAAAGAAAGTTTATGAAGCCTCGTGGACAGCTTCCACGACCGTATGAATTCCCCCACGCACATAAAAATCTGCTTTGATTTTCATCCGGCGCGGCTGGACCGCCGCAATTAAATCATCCAAAATTTTATTCGTGACGGCTTCATGGAAAGCGCCTTCATTGCGATAACTCCACAAATAAAGTTTCAAGCTCTTGAGTTCGACGCAAAGCAGACCCGGAACATAATCAATATAGATAATGGCAAAATCAGGCTGACCTGTCTTGGGGCAAACGCAGGTGAATTCCGGACATTCAAAATGAATCCAATAATCGCGCTCGGGTTTTGGATTCGGAAACGTTTCCAGTTTTTTAGAGGGGCTTGTTGACATGCAGGGGATTATACTCGCCCCACACTCCTCTGCACAAGCAACATGCAAAACAGCAATAGCGATCACGCGTAATCACGGTTAGAAATTCAAGTCCGTGTTCCCTCAATCCCTTCTTTTCTAAACATCCTTTAGAAAAAGAGGGGCTGCTTTTTGCAGCCGCCGAAATAAAGGTTTAAAAAACTTTTGGGTTATCCGAAAGAACCCTATTAATAAAAGACACTTATCTACTTATAGAATCCAAACTTCGCATTTCTGCCTTGCAAAAATTGAATCCTGATTTCCGGACGGGTAGCTTCCTATCAACTTAATGAAATTTGAAACGGAGGAAATATGAAAGATAAAAATAGAGCTATCTCAAAACCGGCAAGCCCCACACGCTATTTAATCGGGGATTTTTTGGAAATGAAAACACGCTTATCAGTTTGTGAACGCGAAATGCTGATGGATAAAATTGAGGCCGAATCGATTCAGTCGGAAAGCCTTAAATCGCAGCCCGCATTTTGGATGGATGACCGCGTACTGCTGATATTGAATGAGCAGCCTTCGGAATGCTGGTTTTATTATTCGCGGTCGGGGAAAATGGAAAAGGTGCGGATGAAAGGCGCGATCTCAATCCTCGGGCAAACTGTCGCTGCCGCTATCTAAATCGGGCTCTGCGGCAGCCGGTTTTGCGGAGGAAAAACTCTTCTTCACGCGCGTGTTAGGAGAAATATTCGCGGAAGCGTCGCGCAAAGCTTTGGTTTCATACTTTGTGAGAAAACGCATCCCGCCTGTGGGCATGGAGCCCAAATTAAGCGGACCAAAACCGACACGGTGAATAGACTGCACATTGTAATTCAGCTTTCTGAAAAGTCTTTCAATGTGGCCCGTCTTACCTTGTTGAAGTTCGAGCACCAACACACGCGGCGAAACCAGCTTGAATGACGCCACTTTAAGGCGTCCGTCACTTGTCTTAATGCCCTTCAAAATGTGCGGTGCATCTTTATGTTCCCAGGGCTTGTGAAGGCGCACTTCATAAAAACGGCTGACGCCATACTTAGGATGCGTTAAGTGATTCGCGAGATCGCCGTCATTCGTAAAAAGTAAAACTCCGGAAATATCTTTTTCAAGACGACCCACCGCAAAGATACGAATCTTATTCGTCATCGCTTCATGCGTGCCCGCGACAAACTTTTTAGGCAGAAGTTCATAGACAGTTTTCTTGGCATGCGGATCACCCGCGGTCACAGTGTAACCGCGCGGCTTATTCATCAAAATAAAAACGGGTTCGGGCAAACGCACGGGATTACCGCGAAACGTAACCATGTCATTTTCGCGGTCAACCTGACGGCCCAAATCTTCGATCTTTTCACCGTTGATTTGAACATAGCCTTTGATAATCAGCTGTTCGCATTTGCGCCGGGAATCAATTCCCGCCGTCGCTAAAAAATGGGCTATGCGCATAACGGTAGACCGGAGACCGGAGACCGGAGACTCGAGAGTAACATCTGAAAATTGATCATTTGTCTTTATACCTTCTTAAAACTTTATATTTGAGCACCGAAATTCTAAAGCAGGTTAGCGTTTTTGTGGAGAATGATTTAAAGCCGCTCAAAAGGGTTTAGATGCTAGGCGCGGCCGAGCGCCCGCAGGCGTATACGGTTACGCCAATGATAGCTCTCATTGCGCGCAAGCTTTATCGAAAGCACAAAACAAAACTGTCAACAGCTTGATCAATCGTAAACTTCACAGCGATGACCAATTTTAATGATCACAACCTCCCCCTCATCATCCCGAACCTCATAAACAATACGATAATCACCTTGTCGAATACGAAGATATCTTTCGACGCCTTTCAACATTTTTGCGTCATGCGGTCGAGGATGAGATGCGAGCCCCTCAGCTTTTCTTAAAATACGCTTTAAATCAGATGACGGAATACTCAACAATTCTTTTTCGGCAGATTTTTTAAAAAGCAGTTTAAAAGGTGGGTTCATGCTCGATCTAAATCTTGCCGTCTTTTTTCAGACTTTTCAGGACAGCCTCGTAAGAAACTTCCGGCTCTTTGGCCCGGTTGCTAACCGCCTTCAAATCAATTTCATCTTCGCGCATAGATTCTTTCACAGCACTTTGAATCAAATCTGACAGACTGCTGTGCGTCTCCAAGGCCTTGAGCTTCAAGGCTCGATGGAGCAACGGATCCAAGTAAATAGTTGTTCGTATAGTCATAGTTCACCTCTTCATGAATTATAACATCAAAGCATCATAATGTCAAAATGCGCAAAGGAACACTATCGAAAATCGTAACAGCTCGAGAATGGGAATGCCGCGGTTGGGCCAAAGATACAGAGCTAAAAATGCTACTGTGCTTTTTTGAGTTCAATGTAGTGCAACTTCCGCCCTTCAACCTGATACTTCAATTCATAGTTGGTCAAACATGTTGGTTCAAAAATACGATCATTTACCGTTTCACGGACTAGCTTCCAGTCTTTCTGCGCGGCAATGACCTTCATCATGACCTCATAATAGGCTTCAAAGTCGGTCGCAATTTCAAATAAACCGCCCAGCACGGTTCTTTGCCAAACTAATTTCAAAAAATCATTGTTAAATGTACGCCGTGCATGATGTTTGCGCTTAGGCCATGGGTCGGGAAAATAAAGATGAAAAATCGAAACGGATTCATTGGGAACGGACTTTTCTAAAAGCAGTTGTGCTTCCGCTTTAAAAAAAATAAGGTTGGACACCTCTTCCTTTTCAGCGCGATTTTTACGGCGCTTCAAAAACTTCCAAAGCTTGTCGAACGCGACCATATTAATTTCAGGATGCAGCTGCGCGCGGTCCAAAGCAAAACGGCCTTTACCGCAGCCGATTTCAATTTCAAGCGGCTGTTTCTTTGGAAAAAGATCAGGAATGTTGATCTTCTCGCCCAGCTCAAGACGCGCCCGGAAATCGACGGCTCCCGGAATATTCGGCGGATTCAGCATAAGTAGCCCCTTACCCAGTACTTTCCCCGCTGGGGACAGAGCAAAGTCGCTCTGTCCCCGATGGTTAAAAATAATATTTTAATTACGGACCAGCTTCACTAAAGTCTCTAAATGGCGCGTCTTGGGGAAAAAATCGAAAGGGTGGATTGAATCTACTTTCCAATCTCCGTTTACGGTTAAATCATGCAAGTCACGCGCAAGCGATTCGGGCGAGCACGACAAATAAAAAAGCACGGGTAAACTTTCGGTTTTATTCAAACATTCAATGACGGACGGCGACAAACCTTTGCGCGGCGGATCAATCAGCGCGATTCTTCTGCCTTTAAACTCTTCCGCAAGTACGGGCAAATGCTTTTCAACACTGCCGTCGAGCACGCGCACATTCCCCATATTGTGGTGGCTGACATTATATCGGGCAATTTTGTCCGACGCGGGGCTTTCTTCGATCATAATCACTTGCCCCACTCTATTCGCGAAAACTAACCCGAAAAGCCCAACACCGGAATAAAGATCGAAGAACACCGTATCCTGATTCCAGGCTTCAAGACTCGCAAGCTTATCCATTACCAAGTCCAAGATCGAAAGATTGGCTTGAAAAAAAGTTTCGAGACTGTAAAAAACTTTCACGCCTTTTACGGTTGTTGAAAAATAATCTTCCGGCTGCATCCTGAGCGAATGACGTCCGATACCGCCCCAGCGCACTTTACCGGAATCATCCGTACGCACCACAAGATTAGCGTTTTTATATTTTTCAGGAATCGCCGCGGTGGCTTCAGCTTTAAGCCCCGGCAGTATGGCGTTAATTTCTTCGCGCGCAATGGGGCATTGTTCAGGCTCAATCAGATAATGCTGAATCGGATGGATAAACCCCAGCTTCCATTCACCGCGCGATTTGCGCAAAGTTAAATCTAAGCGCTGGCGATAAAAATAAGGCTTTGGTGAAGCCGTCACGGGATGAAAAAGACCATCGTCCAAAACTACTTTTTCACGGAGCATGGCCTTAAGACTTGCAAGCTTAACGCGCAATTCTTCTTCATAGGGCAGGTCCTGATAAGCACAGCCGCCGCATTGGCCAAAAACTTTACAAAGGGGGGTCGTCATAGGTAAAAAATTAAAACTTAAAGGTTAAAACGCTGCCCATTTAGCTCTGAATTCTGAGTTTTGAGCTTTAAACTCGAAGATGATACACTACGTGCATGAGTAGCAAAACAGGCAAAATCTTTATAAAAGAACTTCGTATTCCCTGTTTAATCGGTATTTTTGAATGGGAACGCAAAAAAAAGCAAATCGTTTCAATCGATATCGAGTTCTCGGCTTCCATTTCCAAGGCCGCGCAGAGCGATCAAATCCGCCACGCGCAGGATTACAAAAAAATCGCCAAACGTACGATTGATTTTGTTTCCCAAAGTAAGTTCTATCTCATTGAAGCTTTGATTGAAAACCTCGCCGCATTACTCTTAAAAGAATTCAAACTCAAAGAAGTCACGCTTCAAATCGAAAAACCCGGGGCGATACGCGGCGCCCGCACGGTGGGGATCCAAATTACACGGAAGAGAAAATGAATCCCGTTAGAAGCTTAACTAAATCCTATCAGATACCATTTATACTCCAGGGCCCAATTAATTTAGACAACAGATTTTATTTTCTGTGGAGCTTCTAACGGGATGAAAGCTTACCTTCTTATTTTAGGTTCAAATATTGAGCCCGAGAAAAATATGCCGCTTGCGCGTAAAAGGCTCAAGGCCGCCTTCCCGGATATGCTGTTTTCCGATTTCTATGAAACTGACCCTGTAGGATCCGCCGGTACAGAAAAATTTTGGAATGCGGCAGGCATTATCAAAACCGCACTTTCGCGTGAGGAAGTTTCTATCTTATTGAAAAAAATAGAAAGTGATTTAGGAAGAGTGCGCGACCCCGGCAATAAATTTATTCCGCGCACGATGGATATCGATATTTTACCGAGCGAGTATTGGCAGCAGCAGGCTTTTATTATGGTGCCGCTCGCGGAAATCGCCGCAGAAATCACCGATCCGGAAACGGGAAAAACCTTTGGAGAACTTGCCAGATTATGCCTCGAAAAAACTTCCGGCATTCACAGATTGGAAGGATTATAGATTATAGGTAGTCCGCGATTGTGCCAACGGCACAGAGCAAAAAAAGTAGACTGCATTAGCATTTATATTAGGCCTTTGGCCTTATATAAATGCCGCGTATTTGGCGTAAGGAGCGGCACCTTTTGCGACATTGAAGGCCCCGCCGAAAACGCCCCCCAATGTTCGCATCGTTCCTCTCATTGCTCCCGCTAAAATTCCGAAAGGAAAAGACTGCGTTGCCCCTTTAAGAATTTCCACCGGCAGCGCCAATGCTCCGCCAACAATTTGGCTGGCTCCAACCGCAACCGTGCCCACATCTTGAACGGGATTTTCGGCATGTGCGATGAGACTAAAAGGCAACATGAATCCACAAAACAAAAGTGCCTTGATAAGAGTTCCCGATTGAGTCATACCTTAATTTACGGCACTTTCTAAAGCAGCCTAAGCTCTATTTCGCCTAAAAGTAGCCGTCCTTACCTTGTAAATAGGTTGATATTTTGGCAAATTTGAATACGATAAGCCCCTATGAAGAACATTCTTATCACCGGTGGAGCCGGGTTTATCGGGGCGAACCTCACGCTGGAGCTTCAAAAGCGCTATCCGGACGCCAAAATCACGGTTTTAGATGATTTTCGAGTCGGCAAGTTTAAAAACCTGCTCGGTTTTCGCGGCGATTGCCTTGCGTTTAATGTTGCCCATCAATCCTGGCTGAATTGGGCTTATACCCAGGAGTGGAGCCATATTTTCCATCTCGCCTCCATCACCGATACGACGGTTATGGATGAATGCAAAATGATGAATGAAAATATCGAAGGCTTTCGCAACATTCTCGAGCTGGCCTTAAAGAAAAAAGCTTCGGTTGTCTGGGCTTCTTCCGCTGCGACTTATGGCAATGTCGACAAACCGGTTGTGGAAGCACAGGCGGGACAACCCAATAATATTTACGGTTTCTCAAAATGGATTATGGAAGGTTTGGCGCGCAAATATCACGGAAAAATCAAAGTCGTCGGCCTGAGATATTTCAATGTGTTCGGCCCCGGAGAATATTACAAAGGCCATGCATCCAGCATGATTTACCAACTCACCCTTCAAATCATGAACGGCAAACGCCCGCGCATTTTTAAATATGGCGAACAAAAGCGCGATCATATTTACGTAAAAGACGTTGTCGCCGCAACCATTCGCGCGCATCAATCCAAAGAAAGCACGGTTTTGAACCTGGGCTCCGGCGCGGCAACTTCATTTAATGAAGTCATTGCGTCCATCAACGAAGCATTAGGCACAAACATCGAGCCCGAATTTTTTGATAATCCATTTTCGTTTTATCAAAACTTCACTCAGGCTGACATGTCGTACCACAAAGCTATGACCGGCTTCACCTGTAAATACACGAGCCGCGAAGCCATTATTGATTATGTGCGTAATTATCTTAAGCCGGCTTCCGGCCTAACGATCACGACCATCGAAAACAGAAGTTTCGCTACACCGGCGGCCCGAATTGTTTAGCTCTGAGCTACGCTCAACCGCGAAAGGCACCCTATGAAGCGTGACCAGTTTATTTCCGGCGTTTTCCTGCTTGTCCTCGTTTATGTTGCCTGGCAGATTTTTTCGATTTTCTCGGTTTTCACAAATGCTATTCTTGGCGCAGCGATCCTCGCTTTTCTTTTTTATCCGTTGCAGCAATGGCTTAACCGCGTACTTCCAAAGCAATCTGGGCTGACGGCAGTACTACTTACTATTTTAATTTTCTTGATTGTTATTCCGCCCTTCCTCTTATTGCTTTTCAGCCTTTCATCTCAAATTGTGGATTTGTCGCAATCGGCCTATCACTTTGTTCAGCAAGGCGGGATTGAAAAATTGGCGCAAGATATTCAAAACCATCCTTGGTTTAAAAATATTCAGGGCACCACCACTGACTGGGGGCCGATTAAGAAAAATGTCGCGGACTGGCTTATCACCACCACTAAAAATTTGGGCAACTTTACTGCGCTTCAGCTAGGGGCATTAACTAAAAATCTATTTGTCATCGCACTCAATATCTTCTTCATGACCGTACTTGTTTTTATTTTTTTAAAAGACGGCGCACAAATTTATGAATTTCTTTATCAAATTGCACCCTTCGAAGAAAAGACAAAACGCACGATTTTCGACCAGGTCAAGGGTACTTTTGAGGCCGTCATTCGCGGACAAATTTTAACCGCACTTGCTCAGTCTTTTGTATCTGGCATCCTTTACTTTGCGGTCGGCGTACATGCTTTTCTTTTTTTCAGCGTTCTTACTTTTATTATGGCGTTGTTGCCGATCGGTGCCGCGGTTGTTTGGATTCCGATTGCGGCCTGGCTCTTCTTTGCGGCGCTCAAAGTAAAAGCAATTATTGTGATCGTCGTCGGAGTCGGAATCAGCCTGCTCGATAACTGGATTAAGCCCGCAGTGATCGGGGAAAGAACCAAGCTTCCTTATTTTTTGCTTTTTTTTGGAATCTTCGGCGGCTTCGCAGTTTATGGTTTCTTGGGAGCCTTTATCGCGCCGATTGTACTTTCACTTTTCTTTGCTCTTATAAAAATCTATAAAGAAGAATATCTCCACCCGCTCTAACTCGCTGAAATCTTTCCTGCGCAAATCATTTAAGTTGGAAATTAGAATTTTTTATTCAGGGTTTTAAAGTCAGAAGAATCGCTTCCGGCATCGAAAAAAAGCGGATCCGCATGAAGCGGCTGCTTCCCATACCGCGCGAAACACAGCAGGTAATATTCATAAATTCGTGAATCCCAGCTGCGAAATGCCTTCCGAGCCGGGTTTGAGTAATCACCGCGCCCCATCCCGGAACACAAACCTGTCCTCCGTGCGTATGTCCTGAAAAACAAATATCAATTTCGTGATCTGAAAGTCCTAAAAGCACATCCAGCGTGTGCGCAAGCAGCAAGTTAACAACTCCCGCGCCTTTCTCCGGACGAATCTGCGTGAGATCGGCGTGACCGGTTACGGGATCATCCACACCATGCATTCCTATTTTTTGACCGTTGACATCTAAATGCAAAGATTGATTTCGAAGCTCTTTAATTTTTAATTTTTCATACACCAAACGCAGATTCAAAGTCCCGTTTCTATTAACGGGATGGCGCAAGCCCTGCAAATTATGAAGGAGAACGCTGTCCATCAGACGGTAATCATAATAATCATGATTGCCCATAACGGCGAAAGTACCGTGCTTTGATTTTACTTTTGCGAGCTGCTCTTCGGCTATCGCAACGCCTTCGCGGCAATCAATCACATCGCCCGTAATCACAATTAAATCAGGGTTGATTGCCGCGAGCCGGTCAAAAAAACGGGAAAGCTGTTTGTCAGGATAAGCGAAATGGATATCGGAAAGATGTAAAATCCGCAGAGGACTTAGAAGCTTTGGACATTGAACTTCAAAACGCGTAACACGGTAAAAATGCGGTTCGATTAACACCCATACAAAAAAAACAAGTGCGGAAAAAAGCAAAATAAAAATCATCACGACCCGAGAATCTTTCCTCCCGACGCGGAGGTAAAAATAATCCCCTGCATCAGCTTCTCCATTTCAACGGAACGGCGCGCATTTTGCACGGCGGACTCCTTGGTAATCAAACCTTTTTGATAAAGCTCCAAAAGCGATTGATCCAAAGTCTGCATACCCTCATGTGTGGAGTTCATCAATGCCTGATGGATTTTCTCAAATTCTTTGTCCAAAACCAGTTTTCGAAGCGTGTAATTTCCGATCAAAATTTCAGTCGCCGGCACAAGTGTTTTCTGGTCCTTGGCCACTAATAGTTTCTGCACCATCAAACAGCTCATGTTCATCGCGAAGTGCCGGAGCACGGCGTCACGCTCGTCTTGTTTAAAGAAGCCTGCGATACGATCAAAAATTTGCGTTACCGATTGCGCATGAATCGTTGAAATCACAAGGCGCCCGATCTCCGCCGCGTTCAAGGCAAACTTTAACGTCTCCGCGTCACGCATTTCTCCGATGACAATCACATCGGGCGATTGACGCACCACATACTTGAGCGCGGTATTAAAGTCTTTCGAGTCAGTCCCTATTTCGCGCTGCTCAATCAATGATAATTTATCGGGATGAACAAACTCAATCGGATCTTCAACCGTAATCACATGCCGTTTTAAATTTTGATTAATCGTGTCAACCATCGCTGCAATCGTGGTCGATTTGCCGCTTGAAACCACGCCTGCTACAAGAATGATCCCTGATTTTTCAAGCGCGACTTTTTTTAAAATGGGTGGCAATTGAAGCTGCTCAAAGGTCGGAATACCGCGCCACAAAAGACGTAAAACAACGGACAGCTGCCCTTGCTGATAAAAAGCATTGCCGCGAAAACGAAAATCAAATTCAGGAACGGCAAAAGAAAAATCGACGCTGCGTTCGAGGCGTAATTGCCCCCAATGATGCTCGCGAAGAATATTTTTTAAAATAGCTTCGAGGCGTTTTTCATCAACGACTTCCGTTTGAAGCGGGAAAACATCGGCGCCGACACGCACACGCGGAATTTGCCCGGACTTAAGAAAAAGATCCTGTGCTTTTTGTTCCGCAGCCAATCCTAAACATTGAAGCAAATAAGCGTCGGTACTCATTGTGTTAATCAGGCTTTGTGCGCTTCATCCAATAATTTTTTGAGTTCTCCGGAGTCGCGCAATTCATGGACAATGTCACAGCCCCCCACTAATTTGCCGCCGATAAAAACCTGCGGAAAAGTCGGCCAGCTGGAATATTCAGGCAGCGTTGCACGAACATCAGGATTCGCCAAAATATCCACGGCAGCAAACGGATAACCGTAACCCTTTAAAATTTCAACCGTAGCGGCCGAAAATCCGCAGCGCGGCATGTCGGGAGTACCTTTCATAAAAAGCGCAACTTTGTTGCCTTCGATGGTTTTCTTAATCAAATCGATTGTTGTCTCTGACATAACTTCTCCTAAACTAAACGGTTGCGTTTAATATTTTTTTCGAAAGCGATAATATTGCGTGCAATCTCTTCCACAACCCGCGTACGGGCTTCGATGCTAGCCCAGGCGATATGCGGCGTTAAAATGAGACGCGGCACATTATACAACACATGGCTGCACGGCGGCGGTTCCTGTGTCAAAACATCCGAAGCGGCACCTGCCAGCTTCTTGCGTTTTAAAGCTGCCGCCAATGCCTGTTCATCAACAATCCCGCCCCGGGCCATATTCAGTAAAAACGCGCTTTGCTTCATCAGTGCCAATTCACGCGCGCCGATTAAACCGCGCGTCACATCCGATAACGGCGCGTGAATGGTTACAGCATCGGCAATTTTTAAAACCTGGTTAAGCGGCAAACGGCTTTTCTTTTCCGCGGCGGAATAGCTTCGCCCCGGCATACGCGCGACAATCACTTTCATCCCTAAGGCGCGCGCGACTTCCGCAACACGCTTTCCGATAGTGCCGTACCCGATAATTCCGAGCGTTTTTCCGGCAAGCTCCGAAAACGGCAATTGAGTCAGCGCGAAAAAGAATTGTCCGCTCCATTTGCCCGCTTTAACAGCCTGATCATATTCATCGAAACGCGAAGCCAGCGTCAATAAAGCCGAAAAAGTAATTTGAACTACGGATTCGGTCGAGTATCCGCGAACATTGGTTACCGCAATACCATTCGTGCGCGCGGCTTCTAAATCAATATTGTTATAACCCGTGGCCGCAAGATGCACCGCGGAAACGCCTTTTAATTTTGAGAATATTTCCGCGTCAAAAATAACTTTATTGAGAACGACATGTGTAAACCCTGAGCTCCGTTTGAGCACTTGCGATGCAAAAGTATGGTGATAAGTTTTAAGTGGGCCAATTTTTTTGAGCGGTTTAAATGCCTGGTCTTTCCAATCCACAGTCCCCGCGTCTAAAAAAACTATTTTTGTTTTCATGGCTTCATTTTATCATAAAGGCATGAACCTATCCATGACACCCGATATCGATTTCAATGAAAATTTTTTCTCTCCGGAAGAAAGCCTGATTTATTTTGATCAGCTGCGCCGAACCATCAATTGGAAACAGAAAACGATCAAAATTTTTGGTAAAGACATACTCGAGCCGCGGCTCACCGCGTGGTACGGCGATGCGGACGCGGTTTATACCTACTCGGGAGTAAAAATGGCGCCGCAAGCCTGGACTCCGGAATTAATTGCAATAAAAATCCGTTTGGAAAAATTCAGCTGCATTTCCTTTAATTCTGTTTTGCTTAATCTTTATCGCGACCAGCATGACAGTATGGGATTGCATAGCGATGATGAAAAAGAACTCGGCCCTGAGCCGGTCATTGCCTCAATCAGTCTGGGAGCAATGCGCCGCCTTGTATTTAAACCTCGAAAACCAGCCCTGCAAAAACCTCAAACTTATACACTGACTTCGGGCAGTTTAATGCTGATGCGCGGAAAAACTCAAAAGCTTTGGAAACACGGCATTCCGAAAGAAGCGAAACCATGCGGCCCGAGAATTAATCTCACCTTTCGTAAAATCCTAACTTAGCTCCGCAGATTTAACGCAACACTTGTGGGATAAAATACCCGCAAGGAGTTGTTATGGGAAGCAAAAAGAAAGTTGTTTATAAGCG
>JAYTHE010000010.1:0-53379 GCA_043732705.1 Candidatus Omnitrophota bacterium
CATTCTTGCGATTGCGACTCATAAACCACAATGCCGCAGGTATCTGAGTATTCAAAAACAATTTAGCAGGAAGATTAACGATGCAATCAATCAAGTTGCCATCTTCGATAAGTGATTTACGAATATCACCTTCGCCGCTTGTTTTAGAAGTGAGAGCGCCTTTAGCAAGCACCACACCGGCTTGTCCGCTTGGTGATAAGTGATAAACAAAATGTTGAAGCCATGCAAAGTTGGCATTGCCTGCGGGCGGAACGCCGTATTGCCAACGGCCATCTTTACGTAATAACTCACCACTCCAATCGCTGACATTAAAAGGAGGGTTGGCAATAATGAAATCAGCCTTCAGGTCTTTATGTGCATCATTTAAAAATGAGCCCTCGTTATTCCATTTCACTTGCGAGCTATCAATGCCGCGAATGGCAAGATTCATTTTTGCCAAACGCCAAGTAGTTTGATTGCTTTCTTGTCCGTAAATGGAGATATCGTTAACGCGCCCCTGATGCTCTTCGACAAATTTTTCCGATTGAACAAACATCCCACCGGAACCGCAACAAGGATCAAATACACGGCCTTGATAAGGCTCGAGCATTTTGACTAAAAGCTCGACAATGCTTCGCGGTGTATAAAACTGCCCACCTTGTTTACCTTCAGCTAAAGCGAATTCGCCCAGAAAGTATTCAAAAACATGCCCAAGCACATCAGCGCTGCGTGACTTAGCGTCACCCAAAGCGATATTTCCCACCAAATCAATCAGTCCACCAAGGCTTGCCGGATCAAGATTTTGACGGGCAAATACCTTAGGCAGAACACCTTTAAGCGAGGGATTCTCTTTTTCGATAGCATCCATCGCCTCATCAACTAATTTTCCGATGGTTGGCTTTTTGGCATTCGAGAGCAAAAACGACCAACGCGCTTCGGTGGGAACAAAAAATACATTTTCAGCTTTGTATTCGTCTTTATCTTCAGGATCAGCGTTTTTGTAATCACCCTTACCCGCTTGAATTTTGGCAAACAACTCTTCGAAGGAATCGGAAATATATTTAAGGAAGATTAAACCGAGAACAATGTGCTTATACTCAGCCGCATCAATGTTTTTGCGCAGCTTATCTGCCGCTTTCCATAACTGCTTTTCTAAAGGCTCTTCTTTGACTTCTTTCACTTTTGCCATTTTGATTCCTTAATGCTGATAGAAAAAACTAACATTCGCCATATCTGACCAACCCAACGAAACAACTGGCTTAAATGGCTTAAGTTCTTTGAAGCCCTTAAAAGGAAGAAAACCTTTAAAGCCCTTAAAAGGCAAAAACTGCTTGAGGGGTTTAAATGGACCGCCTTTTGTATTTTCTGAAAAGTAAACATTGTCCCCATTGTGATCAATGACCCACCCATTAACAAACCAACCTAAATGCTCTCCCGAATAACTATATATTGAATCACCATCTATATAGGCGACAGGCTCCCCAGAAAACAAATAAATATTTTGCAGGTCTTCCGTATAGGCAATTGGAACACCGGCTTGATCGTAAAAATTAATCATAACTCTATTTATCCATTTGCCGGCTCACACTAACTAGGATTTTTTCTCCAAGCTCTAAAAGTGAATTTACGCTTTTAATCATAAGCGCTTGTTTTCTAACGCGGCGGCTCCTTTTGGGTGCGCCAAACAAAACATCAAGCTCATGAATAATATGATTTCTAATGACAAATATTCTTTTTAATTCTTCCGCATCTACGGAAACCTCATCTTGCCCAATGCCAAGAGCTCTTATGGCTCGAATCATCTCTTCTGTAGATTGCAAACTATTACTAGTAAGAAACAAAACATATTCAGCAATTGCCTGATCTTGCAAAGAATCTGCGACAATGAGGCTTGTTAAAAAATTCTGAACCTCCTTAAAACTACCATCCTCTGCGTCCAGCCGAAGCTTCCTATTAACAAATTTATGAAATTCAATTTCAGCATTTTTATTCTTTTTAAGCACTATCTTCAAGCTGTTGCGAATTAACTCTTTCGTCATCGAATCTATTCCAGCTGCTACAAGGACCAACATGCTACGCAAAAGATCCTGTTCCTGATCTGTGGTGCCACCAATTGATCCGCCCTTGCGCTTCTTTTTAACAATATCAAATGCTCCAAGAAGAGTTTTTGCTGCCTCATGCGCATGATCTAAAATCAAATAACTATTCTTCAGCTTTTCATTTAGCGTCTTTTCTTTTATTTCAAAATTTCGAATACTGCTTTTTTTCTGAGTCATAAGTCAACGGCTCTAAACCGATCTTTTTTCATTTAACGTTTTTCTGATCTGATTTTATTTTCTCAGCTCATCTAACTTAATCCAATCACCGGGCGCTCTCTGATAGAGCCATGCATGCCAACCATCAACGCCATGTTTAGTAATAGCGAAGGCGGCCGCAGACGGTGATTTGAAGAGTTTCTTTTTGTGCCGAATCATTCCATCTTTTCGTAAGTAAGCCCAATGCAGCTTTCCCTTGTAACGAAATTGCAGATTAAGCCCCTTCTTTATATATCCCGCTAACTTTGGTCTACCTTTTACCGGCTTAGCTTTTGTTTTTGTTTTTGAACCAACATGAATTGTGCCCACAAAAAGGTCGTGCAAGTCTTGCTTCATTTTTTCTTTGAGGGCTCGTCGCAGGATAAAACTTAAATCTTGGGATCTAAAAAACTTTCCTTTTTGTCGATTTTCTTTAGGCATGGCTATCCGAATAACCAAAGCTTCTAGCTCGCGAATATGCTCAGCGTTGATGGCTAGATACATGCTAAAACTATCCCATGTATTTGCATGCCTGTCTCGAAGGTGGTGCGTTAATCGGGAACGAAGATTTTTGGCGAGGCCAACATAGCAAAGCTTGCCTTTGCGGTAGAGCGAATAAATGCCATGTCTTTGCCGAACAAGTTCTTTAAGAGTGTCTTGATGTGCTTCAAGGGCCCGACGAGAAATTCGTTCCAAGTGCTGACAAACAATATGATTTTTTGTACGTCGCATCAAGTTCCTATTATTTAAAAAACGCTTCAAAAAACAGCTTAAATTCCCTAAAGCAAAACGCGGAAATTATAGCAGTTTAAGAATCCCGCGAATACAGGCTATCTCTACTTGCTATATGTAGATACGTATGGCTGTATGTAATTGGGGGGGTAGAGATATGCAGCCAAACACGGTAACGGACAAGGCGCGGGCTTATAAAGCCCAAGAAGTCACTTATGGCGGACTTTCGGATGAGGTCCGCAAGAAGATTGATGATCTCATCAAAGTTTACGATCCGATCAATAAGCGAACTCTCAAAAGCAACTCTCTGAATCCGCAAGGTCATGATCCCCGTCTGCCCATGCCCGGTTCTTTTATTTACAAGAAATACAAAGGCCAGAAAATTGAAGTCAAAGTCCTTGAAAACGGATTCGAATACCAAGGAACTATTTATAAAAATCTAAGCGCTGTTGCAACCAAAATCACAGGAAGCCACTGGAATGGATTCATCTTCTTCGGCCTCAACCGAAAAAAATAAAATTGTTCGCTGCGCGATTTATACGCGCAAATCAACAACTGTGGGACTCGACCAAGACTTTACAACTTTAGACGCACAGCGAGAGTCTGGTGAAAACTATATTCGCAGCCAGCAGAATCAAGGGTGGATCGTTCTGCCTGAAAAATATGACGATGGCGGGTTTACGGGTGCTTCCACAGACCGCCCTGCTTTAAAGAAACTCCTGCAGGATATTCGTGAGAAGAAGATCGATTGCATTATCGTTTACAAGGTTGATCGCTTGTCGCGCTCCCTGCTTGATTTTGTAAACTTGCTTCAACTATTTGAAGATAACAAGGTCACCTTTGTTTCTGTAACTCAGCACTTCAACACCAACTCTTCCATGGGGCGATTAACGCTCAACATTTTGTTATCTTTCGCTCAATTTGAGCGAGAGATTATCAGCGAAAGAACTAAAGACAAAATGCGCGCGGCTCGAATGAAAGGCAAATTTGTTGGTGGAAGGCCGTGCATTGGTTATGACCGCGACCCACCGACAAAGAAACTCGTCGCTAACCCAAAGGAGGCTGATTTAGTCCGAAAGATTTTCGAGCTTTATTGCGAACTGAAATCACTTCTCGCGGTCTCTCGAAAACTAAAGGAAATGGGAGAAAAAACAAAGACTTACAAACATAAAAATGGCGTTGATGGCGGTGTTGATTTTAAAAATACAAACATTCAATACATGATCAACAATGTGACCTATATCGGGAAAGTAGACTATGAGGGCAAAATCTATAAAGGCGTTCACGAACCGATTATCAGCGAAGAGCTATTTAATAAGGCCCAGGAAATAAGGAAACAAAACTATCGGGTTCGCGGCGAATCCAAAAATCGAAAGTTTCCCGGGTTGCTAACAGGCCTACTCCGCTGTTCAACTTGCGACACAAGCATTAGCCACGGATATGCCATTAAAACTAAGATTTATAAATACCGCTACTACACTTGCCTTAACGCCTTGAAACGAGGGCGTCATATCTGCCCGATCAAATCGATTAGCGCTCAGCCCATTGAAGATAAATGCTTCGAAATATTAAAACAACTTTCAAAGGATGCGCGGCTTGATGATCAGCATTGGAATGTTTTGGTTCTTGAGGAGCAAATGGCTGTGGTTCAGTCTTTGGTTCGAGAGGTTCAATATGATGGGTACGAGGGCAAGCTTGTCATTTGGCTTATTGATAGCCCTAAGAAGCATGAATATGACTTCCCCTTAACCATGCTAAAACAAAAGCTTCCAAACTTTGCAGAGATCAAATTTAAAAGCGAACCATTAATCCGCAAACAACTGCTTCTAGCCCACCAAATTCAGCAAATGCTCGCGGCTGGCAAAGCCAAAGACCTAAACCAAATCGCCGGCTGGATGAACCTGAGCAAGACTCGTCTTGAGCAAATTTTAAATCTGCTTTATCTCTCACCCAAAATACAGGAAGAAATTATTATGGGCGATCCCGTCCGATTGGCCAACCTCACCGAAAGAGCAATGCGGCCTATCGCATCTAAACCGGATTGGGCCCAACAAGCGACTTCTTGGCAAGCAGCCCTCGCCTCTTAATCTAACAATCCCAAAAATTATTTCACATGCCCCTTATTTTTTCTGCTGAAACCAGAGATAGGTCAAAAATAAAGCGGCAGAATCGGCGTAATTGTGGTTTCTGCTTTAATCGGGCCTGCTGAAGAAACCAGTAATGCGCCAAAATAGACCGAAACCACTCGCACGAAACCAAAGGCCGTTCTGGAGATAAAGGGTGGTAATGGGCATTTTCAAAGGCTGCTTAGCATGCTTGGTTTGGGGAAGGATCAAGTTTCCTCGGGGAAACTTATCTCTGTCGGGTAGAGATAGAAATGAATGGTCGGGGTAGCAGGATTTGAACTATCAGCAATATTGCATGATCTGAATAATCAATTAGGGCTTTTTTATGCTTTTCTCAATCCTAAGAATACCGAACGACCCCCTTAACCTACTGAACTAAACCTTCCGCCATTTCGCACTACGTCCAGTTCCGGTGGATTTAATCAACCGCTTGTCCCGCATTTTTTCTAAAACCACCCGAATCATGGGCCGGCTGACTCCCGGGCATTCTTTCGCGATATCCGCAATGCCAAAATCTCCAACTTGTGCCTTAACGGCACTTTCGACCATCTCGGTCTTGGCTCCGCGCACAGCTTTAACATTCCCCGCGCGATTTTCAAACTCCTTATAACTGGCAAAAATAACTCCCAAAAAATAATTAAGCCATGGTGTCATGTCATGTTTTGCCTGATGCCATTTTTGCGAACTGCGATTGAGCGACTCATAATAAGTTTCTTTGGATTGTTCAATGATGCGTTCGATGCTGATGTATCTGCCCACCTGAAAACCATGTTGATAAAGCGCAAGCAGCGTTAATAAACGAGAGACACGCCCGTTACCGTCTCGAAACGGATGAATCGAAAGAAAATCTAAGATAAGACATGCTGTCGCGTAAAGTGGCGGGTACTTTGATTGTGAAATAGCGTACTGGTAAGACAAACACATTTGCTCGATAAATTTTGGAGTTTCTTTGGCGCTCACCGGCTTAAAAATAATCTCGACACGCCCGTCAGGATATTTCTTGATAATGTCATTGTCCTTTTCTTTCCACTTTCCGGCATCCCATGATTCGCCCCGGCTTAGGCGATGTAATTCCTGAATCGTTTTAGCGTTAATCTTTAAGTTTGTATGATTTTTGTGAACCCAGTCCAAAGCGCGGCGGTAGCCAGAGATTTCTTCTTCTGAACGGTCGCGCGGTTTGCTGTGACCAATAACAAGGGGCTTCAATCGATTCTGATCTACCGTCACCCCTTCAATACGATTGGAAGATTCCACACTTTCGATCAATGCCATTTCGACAAGTGATTTCAAAACTTGTGGAGACTGTTTGGTATAGAGCTCCTGTTTACCCTTGTATTCAGAAATATCGGATAACAACCAAACCGAACTTGCGGGTATTTGAGGAGTTTCTACTTTAAAAGAGTTCATGGGTGTATTATCACGTTTATTATCATGTTTTTCAAGTTGTTATCACGTTTATCTAAGCTTGGGCAGGATGCCCTAATCTTCATCTCCATAAAAACCAGAGATAGATTCAAAATAAAGCGGCATAATCAGCCTAATTGTGGTTTCTGCTTTAATCAGATCTGCGAAAAAAACCAGTAATGCCCCAAAATAGGCCGAAACCACTCGTGCGAAACCAAAGGCCATTCTGGAGATAAAGGGTGGTAATGAGCATTTATAGTGACTCATTAGGATGCCAGGTTTGAGGGAATAACTAAGATTCGTCGGGGGAACTTATCTCTGTCGGGTAGAGATAGAAATGAATGGTCGGGGTAGCAGGATTTGAACCTGCGGCCTCTGCGTCCCGAACGCAGCGCGATACCAAGCTTCGCTATACCCCGATGAAGAGCGCGTATTATATATGAAGGTGTTCCAAGATCCAAAAGCGATTTTGAGGTATATGCGGGGTTAAAATCCCAAGCAATGAATCGGCAGGGGTTTTGCCTCTTTTAAGATTTTCAACCAGGGGTTTAAGAAAAACACATTCGTTTCTTTTTTCATATGCCGTCGTTTGTTCTGCTAATCCCCTGCCTGCCAAATCCATCAAATCTCTGGCCCAATGGAGTAAGGGCCTGCCTGCCAAATCCGCCTTTAATCCCAAACGCGGCAATTCCGCGTAAGCCGACTGAAGATCAGCCTCAGAAACATTGCGGAAAAGTTTTAAAACCCCATTCCGTGCGATTTTTGAATAAATCAAGCCTTTCCAAAACGCCGCGACCGCGGGAATACGCGCCGGTTGCTGCGCGTCCACACAACGTACTTCTAAATACTGTTTCAAACGAACGTCCGGGAAAAGTACGGTTAAATGCAGCTCGAAATCCGCAAGCGTTGCTTTTTCACCTTGGTAACCGCTTTTGATAAATTGTCTGAATGTCCGTCCTTTGACTTCCAGATATTGCCGTTTGCGTATAATAAAAAGCATCGGCACATCTAAAACATAATCCAAATAATCACTAAAAATATCGCGGCTTTTTAAAAAACGGGTCAAGTAACCGGAACGAGTTTGGTCCGTTTTGCGCCAAATCTGCATGCGGAAAGTTTGGTAACCATTGGGCTTACCTTCGGAAAATCCGGAATTCGCAAAAAGCGCGGCCGCGGCCGGAGTCGCAAGCAATGCGACTTTCATTTTTTGATTCGCATCCTCTTCATCGGAAAAATCAAAGTTAGCCTGATTGGTGCCGGTCATTTTCATCATCCATTGCGACAACTCTCCATGTTCGGGCAAACGTCGGCGCATTATTTTGTAACGTTCTTTGGGCGTCCATTCAATTGATGCAAGCGGGCTGAAAGGCTGAATCCCCGCGCTTAAAAACATAATTTTAGGAAACTTTTTCTCCAGAGTTTTGAGCTGAATAATAAATTGCTTAACCTGTTCATCCACCTGAAAAATAGTTGAAACCGGAGGCGCGCTAAGCTCGACTTGTCCTCCGGGCTCAAGTGAAACAGAAAGGTCTTTGCGGTTAAGCGCGATAATATGGGAACCTTGCTTGACCGGGTGATAATAATGCATGCATGCCATTGCCTTCAAAAACTCACCCACGCCATCGGGCGCGAAATACGGCACAGCATGGCCGGTTTTGCGGTAAACGGGCAGAAACTCCGCCTCGACACCAATGCGGTGCATGCAAGTAGGTTTCGCATGCGAAGCAAAATAATTTTTCAGGTCCGAGCCGGATTTAAGAAGAACCGACTCGACATCTTCGTGATTAGGCATAAAATGTTTTCCTATTAGTCTTATTCTAACCAATCTTGAGATATTTCCCTATGAAGATTCTTTTAATTTTGGACCCCTTGCGGAAGCTGAATATTTCTTATGACAGCTCGCTGGCGATGATCCGCACATTCACAAAACGCGGCCACAGCTGCTATTTTTCTGATACTCCTGATTTATTCTTCACCGATAATCAGGTGGAAGCTCATTACCAAAGTATTAAACCGATTTCCGGTTCACTGAAATTTACGGCCGGTAAGCGCCGCCGCGGTTTGCTTAAAGATTTTGATGCCGTGCTTGTGCGTAAAGAACCCCCTTTCAACCTTGCTTATGTCTATATGACTTATTTATTGGAACTAGCCGCGCGCGAAACGTTGATTTTGAATGATCCGCGCGCATTGCGGGACACCAATGAGAAACTTTCCGTACTGGAATTTGCCGGCCTCATGCCCAAAACTGTTGTTTCAAGAACGTCTGAAAATATTCTACATTTTCAAAAAAAAATTAAGCAGGATTTGATTCTAAAACCGCTCGATGAACGCGGCGGCCGCGGCATCTCCATTCTCAAAATCACATCCTCAGAAAAAGATAAAATGAAACAAATCCGGGCGCTCTCACAAAATGGTCAACTCCCGATTATTGGCCAGGAGTTTATTTCTAAACCGGGACTGATTGCTGACAAACGGATTTTTATGCTGGAGGGGAAGTTTTTAGCCGCCTACGAACGGCGGTTCGCTAAGGGTGATTTTCGAGGAAATCTCAGCCAGGGCGCGACACATCACAAAACTACTTTATCGGCACAAGAAAAAAACACCATTGCGCGAATCGCGCCTTGGCTAAAAAAAAGGAATCTTCATTTTGTCGGACTTGACTTACTGGGCGGATTATTACTTGAAATCAATGTCACTTGTCCGGGTGGATTCCCTGAAGCGGATGAACTTTATCCTGAACTGAAAGTCTTTGAAAAATTCGCGGAATCCGTAGAAAAATTATCGCGAAAACGAAAAGCCTAACTTACTGCCCTTGCGGCACCATATCCTTCACATCTTCTTCGCTGACTTGGGTTCCGGAAACATCATTTTTCTTTTCCGGAATCTCAAAACCGTCCAACCGTAAGGTTGCTTCCATCACCTCTTTAAAAGCAGGCGCAGCAACGGTACCACCGTAATAAAGCGGATGCGGCTCATCCACGACCACAATCATGGCATAGCGTGGTTTTTCAGCGGGAGCAAATCCCATAAATGAAGACATAAACTTGTCATGGGAATACGTTCGGCCAACAACCTTCTGAGCAGTCCCTGTTTTTCCGCCAACTTTAAATCCCTCAATTTTTGCGGTTACCCCGGTTCCACGCTCTACGACTTGAATCAGCATCTCTTTGATTTTTTCGGCAGTTTCAGGTTTAATCACTCTCACCGGCGCTTCATGTTTGTTTTGCATAATCACAACTCCCGCCTGATCCTCTACCTTTTCAATCAAATAAGGCTTCACAAGACTCCCTCCGTTTGCGACCGCGGATAAAAGCCGAATCATTTGAAGCGGTGTCACCATCACTTCTTGTCCGATGGGAATGTTGTAAGGCGAGGTCGCCGACCAATCTTTCGGGTGACGCACGAAGCCGCGCGCTTCTCCGGGAAAATCAATCCCAGTCGCTTTTCCAAAACCAAAAGCGGTAATGTAATGATCGATTTCCGCCGGTTTCATTTTCAAAGCAATTTTAACCGTACCAATGTTGCTCGAAAGCGCCATAACATCGGTAACGCTCAAATTGCCGTGAGGATGCGCGTCATGCAGAATACGTCCGCGTCCGTAGCTCATTTTTCCGTTCCCGCAAAAAAACATTTGCTGCGGCGTAACATAGCCCAAGTCAATTGCACCGCTAATTGTCACAATCTTAAAAATAGAGCCGGGTTCATACATATCCGTAATACCGCGGTTACGACGATTCGCCGCATTTGAGAATTTAAATTGATTGGGATCGTAAGTGGGGCGACTGGCAATCGCTAAAATTTCTCCGGTATTTGGATTCATCACAATCGCGGTCGCGGCCTTTGCATGCCATTTTTTAAACGTGTCATCCAAGGCTTTTTCAGTTAAGTACTGAATATGCTGATCAATTGTCAAATAAATATTATGGCCATCAAGTGCGGGCAGGAAACTTTTTTCAAATGCCTTAATTTGCCTGCCCATTGCGTCGCGAATTGTTTTTTTATGCCCTGGAACACCGCGCAATTGACGGTCTTGGAACAGCTCCATGCCTTCGATGCCTTCATTATCAATATTAGTAAACCCAAGTACCTGCGACAAAAATTCTCCGAATGGATAAACACGCTGATACTCTTCCAGAATACCCAAAGCCCCGTTGCCGATTTTCTTAATTTCCAAAGCCTGTCCGTCAGTGATCCGGCGCTTGAGCCACACGAAGGACTTTGTACGAACCGGACGCGCGTCAAGCGCGCTATGGGAAATGCCTAAAATTTTTGCAACCCGCGCAGCAATTCTGCGGCGGTCATCATCGAAAAGAATCCGGGGAACTGCGTAAACCGAGGGCGCTTTAAAATTAGAAACTAAATCTTTTCCGCTGCGGTCGCGGATCATTCCGCGTAAAGGCGGAATATCGAGCGTAAGATGATGCTGGCGATAGGCTTGTTTAAGATGAGCTTCACGGTAAATCCACATTAAATTGAGGAGCTGAAAAACAAGTGTGGCATAACCGAGTAATACAAAAAAAATGAGGATACGTTGGCGCGTTCCCGACAGCTCGATCCGCATACTCATACTAGCCCTTCCTAAAAATATAAATTACCGAAGGTAATTTAAAAACAATCCTCAGGGCTGTGCCGCATTTCAAAACAAAGTGCATGCGGCCTAGCCTTTCCTTAAAATTTAAATTGCTGAAGCAATTTAAAAACATATTTCAAGGCAGTGTCTCGTCTCAAAAAAAAATCGGACAAGACCATTAGGCTTCGGGAGTCTCGTTCTTGGCGTGTGCGACCTGGATCCAACCGCTCAAAACCTGTCGTAAAAACTGCGGCGCACCGGCAGCTTGAGTGGTGGTTGGAAGGTTAACTGAACTGGCTTGAATTTCATCGAATGAGCGCGGAATACGATAAACCATTTTGGGAATCGCCAACTTCATTTCATATTGACGAACTTGACCTTCAAGAAGATGCGGAGCTTTGTATTGCTCCATCTCAAATTTTAATTTGCGGAGCTGTTCAGTCGAAGAATAAATTTTTGACTCGGCACGGTCAATTTCATACGAGGCGAGAAAAGTGACAACTTGCAGGTGCACGTAAATCATTACGAGCGAACATAAACCAAAAATTCCGAGGATGATTCTGCCTGTGCCCCTCATGATCTTTTTTCTATCACTCGAAGTTTTGCGCTGCGCGAGCGCGGGTTATCACGAATTTCGTCAACTGTAGGCGTGATCGATTTTTTATTGATCAGCATTCCTTCGCCTGAGCGCATCTTATCACGAAAATAATTTTTGACAAGACGGTCTTCTAAAGAATGAAAACTAATCACCGCCATTTTCCCGCCGGAGGTCAAATTTTCAAATCCAAATTTCAATCCATCTTCCAACGCGCCCAATTCATCGTTCACGGCAATGCGTAAACCTTGAAAAGTACGGGTCGCTGGATGCAAGCGTCCCTGTCTGGGGACAGCTTTTTCAATTGTTTGGGCTAAATCAAGGGTAGTTTCGAACCTTTTCTTGGCACGGCGGTCGCAAATGATACGGGTAATCTTGCGTGCTTGGCGTTCTTCGCCCCATTCAAAGAGAATTTTATCCAATTCCTTGGACGGCAAGTTATTGACCAAGTCCGCAGCTGTAGGTCCTTCGGTCGAATTCATTCTCATATCAAGCGGTCCTTCCTTCTGAAAGCTGAATCCCCGCTCCGCTTCGTCAATCTGAAAGGAGGAGATCCCGACATCTAATAAAACGGCATCAACCTGCGAAAAATGAAGCTCTTTCAATACTTCGTTCATTCTTCGGTAATTTGCATGACAAATCCGTACATTGTCCCGGCCCTTAAACTTCTCCCGGCAGCGCGTAATGGCTTCTTCATCCTGGTCTAAGCCGATTAAAGTCCCTGTCGGCCCAATCTTATCGAGAATCGCTTCCGCATGTCCTCCGCCCCCCAAGGTCCCATCCAACACGACCGCTCCGGGCTGAAGCTCTAAATAACGCAGCGTTTCTTCGGAAAGTACCGGCTTATGCTGCAAAACTGCGAAGCGCCTCTTCCTCTGAAGAATAGGATTCGATCAAAGCTCCGACGCCGATCATACGCAAAGTCTTTTCAACTTCCGGGCGAAGGTTGCAAATCTTGATGTCACCCTTGTGTTCGCGAACATGACGCAGGCGGTCAACCAAGATTCCGATACCGGCAAGTTCAACGCGTTGAGTCGAGCTTAAGTCCAATACCCATTTTTTATGATTACGGTTAAGAAGGCGGTTCATACGGCCTTTCATACGGGTCATCTCAATCGCGCTGAGATCCCCTTCGCATTTAAGAACATCGATCATTCTGTTTTGAGTTGCCATATTAACCCTCCTTAGGGTTGTTGGATGATTGGGATGAGGAATCGAGAATCAATTTTTCGCCGAGCTCTTCAAACTGCCCGCTGTTATTTTTTAAAAAGTCCTGCCATTTGTCTTTGGCCCAAATTTCGATACGGCTTGAAACACCGATAATCATGACTTCTGTCTTAATCTCCGCGAACGACTTTAAATAATCCGGAATCAAAATGCGGCCCTGCTTATCGCAAATCGCGTCAGTTGCGCCGGAGAAAAGTAAGCGGTTAAAACTGCGCGACTCTCCGCGCGTAAAGGGCATGTCGCTGAATTTCTTTTCAACGCTCTTCCAAGACTCTTCCGTAAAAAGAAACAAACATTGGTCCAAACCACGCGTAATAAAAAAACGTTCAACATAACGCTCCTTGAAAATCTCACGAAAGCGCGCGGGAATGATGACGCGGCTTTTTGCATCCAGGGCGTGTTCGTATTCACCGTAGAACATCGGTATCCGCCTTTTCGATTCTTACTTGTATTATCACTCCACTTTCCTCCACTTTCTACCACTTTTCTAGTGCAGTATAGAGATCGGCCATATAGGTGTCAAACTTTTTTACTATTTTTATGGTTTTTTTAAAAAAAAATCACAGCTAGTGGTTTTAATGTTAAGGAACCACAATATGTGGACGAAGTAGATGGATTAACTTTGTGGAAGAAAAAAGGCTTTCGAGATGAAAGTTAGACCAGGAAAAAACTAAATGAGGAAATTAAGAAAGAAATCGAAAACCGCTTGAGGATTAAGCTGTCTTTTCGATGTAGAGGATGCGGGAGCAATTGTCACAAGTTACAACCTTCTGTCCCATTTGAACTTCATTTATGACCTGCGCGCGCAAACTGAGTTTACATGCGCCGCAAACCCCGGCTTGAATAGGGGCCAACACAATTCCCTGTTTGTGATTTGCGATTTGGCTGTATTGCAACGCGATCGGCTGAGGTAATCCGGCAACCAAAGCTTCGCGTTCTTTTTTTAAGGTTTCAACCTCTGCCCTTAAAGAGCTTTCCTCGGCGATCACTTGCTGCTCTTTCACTTGAAACTCTTTGGCAATTTGATCCAGGCGTACTTTCTCGGCTTTTAATTCGCGCGTAGCAGCCTCAGCGGCATCCATCAACTTGAGAATCGTTTCTTCGATAAGCGAATTATCCGCTTGGAGCGAAGCAATTTCTTGTTTAATCGTTCCATACTCTTTGTTAGTTTTTACTTGGGAAAGCTGCCCGTCAAACTTTTTAATTTCCGCTTCTTTTTGAGCTAGTTCGCCTTCTTTGGCTTTTTGTTTAAGCTGTAAATCCTTAGCTGACTGCTCCAAGGCGTGCAATGAGGCTTGATGAGATTGAAGGTCGGCTTTAAGTTCCTGTTTTTTTTGAGGAATCTCTTGAAGGTCGGACTGTATGATGTAAATTCGGGAGTCGCAAGCTTGCGCTTTTTTGATCGCGTCTAAATGGTCAAGGATGGAATTCATGGGGTGGAATTATAGTTTAGTTACCGAACCCAATCAAGCCGTAACTAAGATATTTGCTTCCGCTGCAAGCGCTTGAGTTCAAGCCCCATTTCAGCCAACGCTCTCACCTCGTCTGAGGATAGACGGAAATCAAGCTCCGCCGCAATGACCGAAGGGGCCATAAAACCGGTTTTTAAGGCCGGCTGAGCAGCTTGTGCTCGGACCCATTCATTCGAAAAAACAGTGTTATTTTCCAAATTCGAATAACTCCAAAACCTTGCCGAAGAAATGACCTCTTCCGGCAAACTCTCGACATTCAGCCCCCAACTTTGAGGAACACATAAGCTGAGTTCTCCCTCGGCGGGAAGATGAGGCTTGAGACGTTCAATTTCATGTTTTATTTTCTCGGCTGAGACCGGCAATGTCTCCTCATAAAAAATTCGCACCCAGATCCGCCGGTCGCGCGTGACAGCCAGAAAGGGCTCTCCCCAATTCAAATCCCAATCTTCTTGCGCATGTAAAAGCCTGAGAGACTCCACTATTTTTTGAAAAAGAACGCGGCGAGTATCAAAATCAACAATCAGCGCCGTCTTCATCTCACAACCTCTTCTTTGCTTAACTTTTCCACCCAAGCCAAAAAATGCATTTTTGAAAGTGATTCAGAGTGCGACGCGCGCGTAGCATTCCAACTCTCCCAGCAAATATCCTGACGAAGGCCTTCCGCGCCGCGGCTCAAATGCAAGGTTCCAAGATAATTCATCGAAAGACTCAACCGCTTTGAAACAAAGTCGGAAAAGAGTTCATAAAGCCGGGAGGGCAACCCGCCAGCATCATCCGCGTCAAAAAGCACGGTCACATCCGCACGCATACCAAGCGCCGTTAAATATTTTAGTTTACGATAAGTTTCTGTCACGGAGTCCACTTGCGGCTTTAAAAAGAAAATAACATGATCCAAAGACCGCACAAGCTCAGAGCAAGAAAAAAGTGACTCGATACTCATTTCTAAAAAAATTTGAGTTCCTGTTTTTTCTAGTGTTGGTTCCGGAACCCAATTCGAATCGTTAAATGCTTCCTTCACTCGGCTTACGGGCAAGCGGATCCGCCGCAATGACCGGTTCCAAGGCTCGGGCCCGGTATTTTTTGAAACAACATAGGGTTGATCTTCAAAACTCATCAAAAGCGCGGGCGAGTCAGGCCGGACCATCTTCGACGCAAAAAAATTATTCAAAAAATGCGCATCCCCTTCATCATCTTCGCTCCAAATAAAACAAATTTCCGGAGTTGAAACCGTCTTGCGGCCCATGACCAAAGTTTGATTCGGTTCAACAATGCGAGTTCGAACCCGGGGAATTTCCTCTCTTTCAAAAAGCGGCGAGATATCCGCTAAACCACGCTTCAGTTTTAAGCGCTCAGTCATGGCAGCTCCAAATACGAATCAACTCCGCCAAATTCATTTTGACGTTTCTCTTCGTGAAAAGGGTCTACTTGCCATTCCCCGTCGACAATATATTTATATCGGAATTTACGCTCTTTGATCGGCACGACCTTTTGCCACAAACCTTCTTCGCGCGTCACAAGCGGTTCCGGAATCCAGTGGTTAAAATCCCCAGCGATTTCAACCGATCTTGCGCTATGATTGAAAAACTGAAAAAGGATTCCGTCCGAAAGAACCCGCGGGCCATAATGCTGATTCCAAACTTGATCCCAGCCTAACTCGCGCTTGGGAAGCTTTCTATCCCAATCCCGTTCAAGATATTCCACTGCGAGGTTTAAATAATCTCGAAAAGCTTTCGAGTCAGGCGCATGCTGAATAATGCTGCGGCCAACAGCTGCGGCTTCTTTAAGCTGAATATCCCAGTGAATTTTTGTTTTCAAGAGACCGTCTTGGAAATGGCTTTTGACTTCATCAAAAATTTCCTGAGACAATGTCATTTCGGGATCAAAAAGAGTCATAAGCGCATGCACATTCACTTTCTTCCTTCCAAATTCTTGAATTTTTTGAAGAGTTTCGGAAATTTTTCCAAGCCCATGCAAAGAAAAGAAGGACGGCTCAACCGGTATGAGCACTTCATCACAGGAATGAAGCCCGTTCCAGGTCAATGCACCAATATTAGGCGGGCAATCAAGAATAACAAAGTCATACTCGGGCCGCTCACGGCGAATACGCTCAACCAAAGTCTGAAGCCTTGTGTGCTGATTCGGTAAAAAATGAAACTCTTCTTCCAATGAACTGAGATTCGAGCGCGAAGGAATCACATCAAAATGTGTATCAATCGGCACAATCACTTCATCCAACGAAGTCACGACCGGCAGCAGGGGGCTCAATAACTCATAGAGTGTGGAACGGTCGTCAGCCAAACGCAGGCCTAAGCCGCAGGCAACATGGCCCTGGGGGTCTAAATCGATCAACAAAACTCGCTTTTGCAATAAACCAAGCGCTGCGGAAAAGTTAATGCTGGTTGTCGTTTTACCGCAACCACCCTTCTGATTTGCGACAGCAATGACTCTCAACCAAGAACCTCCTGAATGGAAGTGGTTTTTTAGGCAGGTTTCAAGTTAAAGAAATCAAAGAGGCCAGGGCTGCAAAGAGCACGAAGCAGACGATGCCGGAGGGCTCATCGACGATGCAATGCGACGTAGCAGACTGAAGTCTATTTGATTTCATACTGAAAGATGCCTGTAAATCCACTTCTAATATCAGGAGGAGTATCGGCATCGATGAAAAGTTCTTAATTATAAATATGCAAATTTACAATTAAAGGCAGGGGAAAAGCGTTTTACTATGGTTGGAGCGCGGTACCCGCGGCTGATTTTTTGCGGG
The DNA here is from genome assembly GCA_043732705.1 of Candidatus Omnitrophota bacterium. Classification (GTDB taxonomy): domain Bacteria; phylum Omnitrophota; class Omnitrophia; order Omnitrophales; family Aquincolibacteriaceae; genus Multiplicimicrobium. The sequence goes on from JAYTHE010000010.1 coordinate 17,161, forward strand.
TTTCAAGATTGCTTAATATTTTCATAAAAGCTTCGCGTTCCTTAAAATAAAGTTCTTTTGAGGAATAAGAGCTCTTCCAAGACTGTTGCGGCGGAGCATCGGTTGGCTTTTCCTCAAAACGCCCCACAACCGAAACTCCCGAATAGTTTTTTCCGTCTTCAATATCAATTTGCATTTGATAACGCAAGTTAACATTCTCTTTCAACTCCAGCGGAACAAAACGGCGTTTTCTGCTTCTCCGGATCCGCGTATAAACCCATCTCGTGGTCAGGCTCTTCTTTTCGAGGTTTTGCTTATAAATCCCCTCTTTCGAAAAAGCAATCTTTGCCGCATCATAAATTTCCTGTGAAGAAGCATCAATGCGGTCAGTATACGCAAACGCAGGCAGCAATAACGCGCCCCAAATCACCAACATAAAAAAAATACGCTTAAACAGCTTCATGCTTGTTTTCCCAAAAGTAAGTTTTCAATCGGAACAACACCGATGACTTCATAGCGTGAATCCGTGACTAACGCGAAAGACTGCCGCTTACGCCGCAAAATCTGAAAGGCTTCCTCAAGCGGCATGCTTTCAGAAATAAAAAGCGGCGCTTTTAAAAATTCATTCAAGGGGCCATTCTCACGCTCTTTGGTCAAAACGTCAAAGACATAAACCACGCCCACGACTATCGCGGGGTCATCCTCGTATACCAAAACAACGCGATCTTGTTTTTCGCGCGCCTTTTCTCGCACAGCTTGGATATCCGCGCGCAGCTCAACGGCGGCAACCTGTACCAACGGTGTCATGACCGAGCGGACTGAAATCCGTTCGAAATCAAGAATCATATTCACGAAATCACGTTCATGCGGATCCAGCACGCCGCGCTTTTCGCTTTCGGAAACCAATGCTTTGAACTCGACTTCATTCATGAAAATTTTTTCGTTTCTTTTTTTAAAGCTCGGAAAAACCATTTCGGTTATTTTAATAAACGCATGCGCCGGCCAGTAAAGCACACGGTAAAGCAGCATCAGCCATCTTTCTTCACGGGTCAAAAAACTCAGCGAATGCAAACGTGCGTATTCCTTGGGAAAGACCTCGCAAAAAATCAACAGGATCGGCAGCATAATCGCCGTAACCACGATTTCAGAGTGAATTGAAAAGCGGCTTTCGAGTAAATAGCTCATTAAAGTTGTGGCGGAAATATGCGTCAAATTTGTGGCAATTAAAATGGTTCCTAAAAAATGCTGGTGATCGGCGCGCAAATCAAGAATGGCTTTCGCTCCTCGGCTGCCTTTTTCGGACTGCTCCCGCAGGCGCACGGGATGAACCGAAATAAAAGCCATTTCGGAAGCCGCGAGAAATGCCGCCAAAAGCAGAAGGATTACGAAACAGACAATCAAACCGGTCATGACCTTTTCCTCACAATGACCGTGCGGATACGCTGGCGCTGCATGTCTTGAATTTGAAATTCAAATTGCTCACTTTCGTGACGCGTTCCTTTTGAGGGGATTTCGCCGATTTGCTCCATTAAATATCCGCCCAGAGTTGTTTCGCTTTCCGATTGAACAGCGCTCTGAAAATACTCGTTGAAATCATCCAATGTGATTTTTCCTTCAACAAGAAAAGATTCCGCGTCCAGGGGACGAATCGGATTTTGTGTTTTGGAGTATTCATCTTCGAATTCTCCGAAAATCTCTTCTAGAATATCTTCCAAGGTCACCACTCCCGCTGTGCCGCCGTGCTCATCTACGCAGACGGCGAAATCTTCACGGTCGCGCCGGAAGTCCGCCAACAAATCGCTGATTTTTTTTGTTTCTGGAATATAAACGGGCTTTTTCATAATTTGACGTAAGCGCGGCTCCGAAGCGAGCAAATACGTCTGAGCATCGACAACTCCGATGACCTGGTCCATCGAATTTTGAAAAACAGGCATACGTGAATAGTGATTGCGCCGAATAATCTGAAAATGCTTGTCCGCATCTTCGTCCGCGTCCAATCCCGCAAGGTCCGTGCGCGGCGTCATAATTTCACGCACAGGCCTATCTCCAAGCTCAAAAAGCTCATGCAAGCGTTTGCGCTCTTCGGAATCAAGCATGCCCTCTTCTTCACCAATACTAATCAAGACTTTCAACTCTTCTTCAGACAAAGCATTGCGCACATCGGAGCGTTCCCGGGCAAGTAGATGAAAAAACCGGTCCGTCAGCCATTTCATGCAAACACGGATCGGGGTCAAGAGAACCACAAAAAATTGAATCGGAACCGCAGAAAGCAATGCCACGGCAACTTTAAATCTCAGCGCGATAATCTTTGGAATCATTTCTCCGAATCCAATCAAAATAAAACCAAAAACCGCGGTTACCCAAATCGTTGCTTTCGGCCCCAAAATCGCAAAGCTATGAAATGCCACAAGAGCAGTAAGCCAGGTATTCACCAGTAAATTTCCCACGAGGAGCGTTGTCAAAGTTTTGCGCGGCGCATCGATATGGGCCAGCACATGTCGCCCTAACCGGGGATGATTTCTTTTAATAAAATCACGGTCCATTGTATTCAGAGAAAAAAGCGCTGTTTCAGACGATGAAAAAAAGATCGAAAGCAGCATCAATAAAATGATCAGCAAAAGTAATGCGAGGTGAATCATACTTTTACGCCATAGAGTTGATTCTTGCGGATATAGGCGGCTACTTTCGCGTCCAGCTTGTCCCATTCTTTCCCTTGAGAAAGCCCCGCCTTGATTTCAGTGGAAGAAATCAAAATTTCTTGCGTTTCAATCGTTCGCACTTTTAATTCCTTAGGAAGGCCTGCAACCTTCACTCCCCGCTCGGCTGTTAGAAAAGTTAAATCCCGCATCAATGTTTTCGCCTCTTTCCATTGAGGAACTCCCGCAAGCGCATCCGCACCTAATATCCAAAAAAAATCCCCGTTTTTAAAAAGCCCTTGGAAATGCCGCAAAGTTTCAACGGAATAAGAAGTGCCGCCCTTTTTAATTTCATAATCACTGGTTTCAAACCGTGGTTCGTCTCCGCGCAATAATTGAATCATGGCTAAACGGTCTTTGGCTGAAGCGATTATATCGGAAGATTTTTTAAAAGGTGAAACCGCGGCAGGAATCCAAAACACAAATTCCAAATCAAATTGCGTGAGAGCTTGACGGGCAAGCGCAGCATGCGCCAAATGAACGGGATCGAATGTACCGCCGAAAAGCCCTATTTTCATCATGAAGTTTTCCAAACCAAGTCGTATCCGTCGGTTGTGCCAAAAGCACAGAGACAAAACAAGTTAGCGCCGGATTTGACCGTTGCCGGTAACAACATACTTATACGAAGTCAAGCCTTCAAGTCCCATCGGGCCGCGTGCATGCACCTTATCCGTGGAAATACCGATTTCTGCGCCCAAACCATACTCGAATCCGTCCGCGAAACGCGTCGAAGCATTAATCATCACGGATGCAGAATCAACCTGTTCACGAAAAGTCTGTGCCGCACGCATATCACGAGTCAAAATTGCATCCGTATGTCCTGAACCGTACTTTGTAATATGCTCAATCGCGGATTCAAGATTTTTCACAACACGTACGGCAAGAATTTTATCCAAGAATTCGCGGCCATAATCATCCGGCTTCGCCGCTTTAGCCCAAGCAATATATTTTCTCGTCACCGCATCGCCGCGCACTTCACATCCGCCTGCCTCGAGACGAGAAGCCACCAAGGGCAGAAATTTGGCGGCGATTTTTTCATGCACTAATAATGTTTCCATCGCATTGCAAACACCGGGACGCTGCAATTTTGCGTTTTCCGCAATGGCCACGGCCTTTTTCAGATCCGCTTTAGCATCCACAAAAATATGACAAATTCCCTGGTAGTGTTTCACCACAGGAATACGTGATTTTTCGACCACACTTTTGATTAAACCCTGGCCGCCGCGCGGAATCACAAGATGAATCTTGCCTTCTTGCCTCAATAAATAATCCACGGTTTCATAATCCGTCGTATCAATAAAGGAAACGGTTGCTTCGGGTAAACGGTACTTCGCCAAAACACGCTGAAAAATCTTAACTAAAACCTGATTCGATTCAAAAGCCTCTCGTCCGCCGCGCAAAAGCACGGTATTACCGCTTTTGATTGCCAAGGCCGCACATTCCACCGTTACATTAGGACGTGACTCAAAAATAATTAAGATAACCCCCAAAGGCACGGTCACGCGCTGAATTTTCAAACCATCCTGCCCTTTGTGCTGATAAATTACTTTTCCGATCGGATCGGGTAAGCGGCGGACGGAACGAATGCCTTCGGCCATCGCCTGCACTCTTTTTTCAGTTAAAGTCAAACGATCGATCATGGCGGGAGCCAAACCGGCCTTCACCGCGCGCGCTAAGTCTTTTTGATTGGCGCGTAAAACAATGGCGCTTTCTTTTTCAAGCTGACGCGCAGCTTCATCTAAAATTCGATTACGCAGCTTCACATTCCAAGCCGCTGCCTTGCGTGCAGCAATACCGCAAGCAGCCACTTTCAAATCCAATTTTTTCTGTATTTGCTTATTCATTATGGGTTACCGTTTGAGATGAAAGGTCGTGCCTTCATCTTCCCCTAAAACAGCATTCACGATAACATTCGCGCGTTTACCATCTACAATTTGAAAAGGAATTCCAAGTTTCATTGAAGTTTTCGCCGCATTCAGTTTCGCAGTCATGCCGCCTACGGTTCTTTCGCTTGATTTATCGCCGAGATGCGCACGCATTTCTCCGTCAATCTGCCTAAAACTGCGGGCTTCGGGCAAACGTTCGCCGTTTTTCAAAAGAAATCCGTTCACATTCGAAAGATTAATTAAAAGGTCGGCTTTCACCATATGCGCCACATGCACCGACAAAATATCATTATCACCAAACGCGATTTCTTCGGTAGCAACCGTATCGTTTTCATTTACAATCGGAAGAATTTTTTCGGCAAGAAGGGTTTTGAGAGTGGCGCTGGCATTCTGAAAACGTTTTTCATTTCCAACATCGTCGCGGGTCAAAAGAATTTGAGCAGTATGGCGGCCATGGCGCGCAAAAAAAGTTTCATAAGCATGCATCAGTTTGCCCTGTCCAATCGCAGCACAAGCTTGCAATTCGCGCATCTCTTGGGGGCGTTTCTTACGGCCCGTAGCCTGCATGCCGAGCGCAATCGCGCCTGAACTGACAATGACCATTTCATGCGTTTTCATAAGACGCAGAACCTGCTTACAAAGCCGTGCATGCACAGTTTTGGAGAAAACGCCCTTTCCCGCGGTCAAAATACTTGAACCAATTTTTACGACTACCCGCTTTTTCTTAACTGATGACACTTTCACCTGCGCGCGCCTCACATTGTTGCGTCAAATATCCAAGCAAAGGTTCCAATCCTCTTTTTTCTTTGACGGAAATCATGAACGAAGGCATATCGAGTTTTGAAAGCGCCTTCTTAATGACTTTTTCATCTTTTGCATCATCGACTTTATTAACAACTACACACGTCTTAAAACGCGCTTCTTCAGGCGCGTATTCTTTTAAAATCGCGCTTAATTGATTCACGCCTTCCTTGATTGATTCCGCAAAGTCTGTCGCAGTATCCACAAAAAGAATCACAACTTTCGCGCGCACAAGTTGGCGCAAACTATCGAGCCCTAAGCCGTGTCCTTCGCGTGATCCTTCATAAACCGAAGGCATTTCACAAACAAACAATTGCTTATAGCCGTCATAATCGTAAGCCCCGGTCGCGGGATAGCGCGTTGAAAAAGGATATTCCGTAACAGGCACTTGCGCGTTTGTCAAAGTGCTCATAAAAAGAGATTTGCCTGAATTTGGCAATCCGACCAGAAAAATGTCCGCGACCAAAAAGTACTCGAGTTCGATTTCGATCTTTTCGCCCAAGCCACCGGCGGTCTGCTTTCTTCCGCCTTCGTTCCCAAAGCCGCCGTTGCCGCCGCGCGCAACCATCACTTCATCCCCGTCATTTTTTAAATCACGAATACTTAAACGCGTGGCACGGTTATAAATCCTGGTTCCGACCGGAACAAGAATAATATCGTCTTTGCCTTTGCGGCCTTTCTTACTGTTGCTACCGCCGATAGCGCCCGACTCCGCCAAAATATGCTGACGCTGCTTTAATTTATCGATACGCTGCGCTTGATTGGACGCCTTAAAAATAACATGCCCGCCGCGCCCGCCGTCACCGCCGTTGGCCACAATTTTGCGGTCCATGCGCGCTTGAAAGCTTTCGCAGCCTTTTCCGCCGTTACCTGCTTGTACGAGCACATGCACGAAATTTAACATAAAGTAATTTTCCTAAAATGTAAAAAAGAAGAAAGGCGCAATTTAAACTCTGCTGAGGATTGTAAAAAGTGCGATTCGAGTCTTGTCGAGAATCGCAATATTAAAGCGGAGGAGCCAATGGCTTCGCTTTTTAGCCTTTGAAAGACTAAGAAATCAGGCTGGAACGATGATATTGACAGTGCGATTTTTCTGAAACTCCACAACACCGTCGCGCTTTGCGAACAATGTATCATCGCCGCCGATGCCGACATAGCGGCCGGGACGAAACTTCGTTCCGCGCTGGCGAAGGATAATCATCCCCGCTTTAATTTTTTGACTGCCGTAGATTTTAACGCCAAGCCGTTTGGAATTTGAATCCCGTCCGTTCTGTGTACTACCCTGACCAACCTTATGTGCCATGCTATCCTACCTTTTTGCGATTGCGGCTTAACCGCAGAGCCAATATGACTACTTGACTTTGATTTCTTTAATGAGCAATTCCGCGTAAACTTGGCGATGTCCAACTTTTCGCTTATAGTCCTTACGGCGCTTAAATTTAAAATTAATAACTTTCTTTGCTTTAACTTCGCCCAAATACTCGCAAACGACTTTGGCACCGGAAATGACCGGGGTGCCGATTTTCGTTCCGTTATCATCTGAGTAAAAAAGCACTCTTTCGAGTTCGACTGTCTTGTCTTTGATTTCGCCTAGTTTTTCAACCTGGATCTTCTGGTTGGCTTCAACCCAATACTGCTTCGAACCTGATTCAATAATTGCATAAGTGCTCATAAAATCTCCTGGGGCTTGTCCTACATAAAATCTGTGGCAGCCATTGCGCTGAGCATTGTTTTGAAATGCCGTTCTATCGTCATTTCAATCTTGATCAAGCGCTAAAAATGAGTCGAAATTGTATGGGCTAAGCCTATTCCTGTCAAGGCTAATTTAACCCTTTTCAAGCATTGATTTTACGGTGTTTTAGCACCGGAAAACGGTGTCTTAAAACACATAAGTCCCCTGCCTTAATCACCTCAATCAAAACCTTGGACTTACCAAAAGAAGCCCGTTTCATGACCTTTCCCTCGGGATCCAAAACCATGCTATGCCCGTAACTGACGATGCCTGAAGCCGGGTGGCGTCCGCATTGACCGGCAGCAGCAACATAACATTGATTTTCAATGGCCCTGGCTCTGAGAAGCACCTCCCATGCTGTCTTTCCGGTCTGAGCCGTAAAATTGGCCGGGATTAAGAATAGCTCGGCCCCGCGCTTACTCAGCGCCCGGAAATACTCGGGAAAACGTAAGTCATAACAAATCCCCACCCCGACACCCATTCCTTGCACTTTGAAAAAACCGGGCTTTTTCCCGGCAAGCACTGAACGTGATTCTTGAACGCGAACTCCGGGAATATCAATATCAAACAAATGCATTTTTCTATATTTTAAAATTTGTTTTCCCTGAGCGGAAAAAACATAACAAGTATTGGCCGTTAAAATTTTTTGCTTTCTCCGGAATTGCTTCAACAGCTCCGGCACACTGCCCGCGACAATTACGACGCTGTGTCTTTTTGCAAAAGTCCGGAGCAAAAGCAGAATTTGCGGAACAGCTTCACGCGCCACGGAAATAATTTTTTGTTCGGGAACACGCGCAATAAAGTTCTCAGGCAGCAAAATTAAATCGGGTTGGGCGCGCGCAGCGGCGAGAAGCAGTTTTTCTGTCGCCTGCCAATTCTTTTCCCAATTCGCTCCTGCGTTTAACTGAATACAGGCAATTTTCAGATGTGTCTTTTTAAGCATTAAGCCGCGGCAGTATCGTTCAAAGTCCAATCAAAAGCAGAGTATTCGATTTTATAATGAGCCGTTTTAAGGAATTTAATTTGATCAATTTTTTTAGAGTAGCGTATTAAAAAATTAACAATCGCCGTATCCGTGCGGTTCAATTTCCCTCTCCGTTCTGGACGTCCAAAGTTTCTAAGCATGTCAGGCGAGTACCATTCAAAGACCCTCGAGAGCAGAACCGTGCCTTTGACCGGGTCCACTTGAACCATCTCCGGCCGGTTAACTTCCCGGCGCGCGCATTGAAACAACTGTCCTGTGACGCGCGGCCCCGTAAAAACTTCGCGCGGGAAAAGCGGCCCGTTGCGGGCACCTAAAGCGAGCGCAAAATGAATCTTCTCGTCACGAAAAAGCGGAATCAGTAATTTATTTTGAATTTCAGAAAGACCGTGCCGGGTCTTATCGGTGTCCTCTTTGATCCCGACTTGCAAAAATTGCCGGTCCCAGAAACTAGGAATATCCTGGGTGCTTTTTAGCGGGTAGTTTTCGAGAATAAGGGACAACAGCCCTGCGTGATAAACATTCAGCCAAAATGCTAAGTTTTCCTGTTTGGGGCCAGCTTGCAATACGGAAGGATCGGCGTGCTTGATTAAATCGAGATATTGATCCAAGTCGGTACGATTTTTTTTAGCAGCGGCATAATTCACACGTCCGTTCGCATCAACATACTGTTTCAAAAAACGATCGAGCGCTGAATGATCAAAGCCTTGCGCGAAAGCGGAAGAAACCGAAAAAAGGACTGTCAGGAATAACGCAATTCGCAGTGGAACACGCATAGTGTAATTAGAAGCGTATTCCGTATTTTTTAAGGAAAAGGTGGTCTTCGGTATTGATTTCGTATTTTAAATCTTCCGGACGGCCTTCCTCTTCACGGTCTAAAATCTCATCAAACTCATCAAAAGCTTCATCCGACACGGGGAAGAAATTGAAAATGAATACATTCGAAGCGCCCTTGGGAAATTTAAAAGATTGAGAATCCGGATTCTTTAACATCTGCGGATGATTGGAAATAATTTTTTGGAGAAGCGCCATTAATTCATTCATGTACTGATCAAACTCTCTCTCTGAACCCATACTTAAACTCCTCCATGTGTTCGAGACCGGCCATCAAACGTTTAAAGCAGCTTCCAACTTTTCCTTGTCCGGAAGCCGAAAGCCATAATAAAGAATTTTCCCGCCTTTGGCAAGAAGCAGAACGGCAGGAATGGCGGTCACCTCAAAAAGATCTGAAAACTTACCTTCCGGATCAAGCAAAACAGGAAAATCAATTCTATTTTGAGTTAAAAATTTTTCAACCGCCGCACCCTCTTCCTGCGCATTGATTGAAACAATCGCTATCTTTCCCTGATAAGCCGAAACAAGCTTGTTCAGCTTAGGTAATTCCTCCTTACAGGAGTCACACCAAGTCGCCCAAAAAACAATCAAAACCGGCTGTGAGGCATTCACCTCTGAAAGATGGAACGGGGGCTGATTTTTGGGGTAAAAAACGGCGGTTTTAAAGTCAGGCGCTTGCTTGCGGTCTTGGGTAGAAGCCGAATCGGACCGTGAGCAGCCCAGACCCAACACGCTTAAAACACAAAAAATCGTAAAATAAACCGAAAATATCCGAAAGGACTTTAACAAGCTTAATGCTCGAGATAGGCCTGGGCGGACAAAGCCGCTTCGCAACCTTCACCGCAAGCCGTCACAAGCTGTTTAACGGCACCCTGACGGATTTCACCCGCGGCAAAAATGCCGGGAACGGAAGTCTGCAAAGACTCCTGAGTTAACACATAGCCGTGGTCATTCATATCGATCAAACCACGCACAAGCTTTGAATTCGGATCATGCCCGACAAAGACAAACAAACCATCCGTCCTAAAATCAGTTTCCGCGCCGGTTTTCAAATTTTTAATTTTCACGCCTTCAACCTTATCTTTTCCGGCGACTTTCTGAACCGCGGCATCCCAAATAAATTGAATCTTCGGATTTGTTTTCGCGCGGTCTTGCAAAATGGGGCTTGCCCGCAATGTATCGCGGCGATGAACAATGGTGACTTTCGTCGCAAAGCGCGTAAGAAAAATTCCTTCCTGCAGCGCGGAATCTCCGCCGCCGACCACAACAACTTCTTTGCCTTTAAAAAAGGCACCGTCGCAAGTTGCGCAATACGAAACGCCTTTGCCGATCAGCTCTTTTTCATTTTCCACATTCAACATGCGGAATGAAGCACCCATCGCCAAAATAACGCTTTTTGCGGAATACACTTCAGAGACGGTTTTAACATCAAAGCTTTGATCCGCTTTCTTTTCAATCGAAAGCACTTCATCATAAAAAAACTGCGTACCGTATTTTTCGGCCTGAGCCTGCATTTTTTGCGCGATATCCGGCCCCAAAACGCCTTCCGGAAATCCGGGATAGTTTTCAACCAAATCCGTAACCGCGATTTGCCCGCCCGGAACAAGCTTTTCAAACAAGGCCGTCTTTAAATTGGCGCGCGAAGTGTAAAGCGCCGCAGTCATGCCCGCTCCGCCGCCGCCGATAATCACGACATCAAACTGTTTTTCTGTACTCATTCGTCCGCCTTCCCTTCTGATAAAATTGAAGCCATCTGCATCACGCTGGATTCCGCAAAAATAGGCGCACCGGCACGAATCGCCACGGCGATGCAATCCGAAGGCCGGGCATCAATTGAAATCGCCTTGCCGGATGAACTCTGTAAATTCATTTTTGCGTAAAAAGTTTGTTGGTCCATACGATCAATCACAACATTGCGAAGACTTGCGCCTAAATCACGAATCACATGCGTCATCAAATCATGAGTCATGGGGCGCGGTGTTTCAACTTCACGCACGCGCAACTGAATGGACTGTGCTTCGGGCAGGCCAATCACAAGCGGCAGTAAACGATTCCCTTTTTTTTCACGAAAAACAACAACCTGATCACTGCGATTTTCATCGATCAAAATTTTATTCAGCGTCAGCTCAATCATGAGTTGAGTTTTCCGTTTGAAGCGCCGGAGCCCGCGTCTTGACGCGTATTCTCCGGGTTTTCAGGCAGAGAAATATCAATCTTGATCTTTTCAAGTAAATGTCTTTGGGCTTGACGATCTTCAATCAGACCTTTTTCAACCATTTCCTGCTCTTCGAGTAATTTTTTCAAATCAGTTTCACGCTCACGGGCTTCCAATTCAAGCTGTTCTTGTTTTTTAACGAGACTTTTAAGCCTGAGCTCTTTTGCAGATATCTGTTCCGCAACAAAAACCTTACGCTGAATTAATTCACGATGCTCCATTTGGCTTTGCAATTCTTTAATCTGCCGCCGCGCGCTTTCAAGCTCTCTCTCTCGAACTTCCACTTCTTGCAAACGCGACATCCATGTTTTTTCCTGCGCCTCGAGCGCTGCATTTAAACGCTCAAGTTCGATTTCCAATTGATGCGCGCGCAGATCTTGATTTTTTGCGGCAAAGGCCTGCTTCTCCATTTCCTGGCGGATACGCGACTCATTTTCCTCAATCTGTTTTCTGGAAGATTCAAAGTAGGCAAGCTTTGACTCATGTTCTTGAATGACGCGCTTTTGCAGCTCCGCTTCATGCCGTAAATGCGCCGTGCGCTTTTCCCATTCCAATTCACCTGAGGCAATTTCGGCGCGGGCTTCTTCAAGTTTTACGCGTTCTTCCGCGAGCATCTTTTCAAGCGTACTCTTTGAAGTTTGCGAGTCGCGCAAAAGCCGGTTCATTTCTTCCGCTTGCGCTTGAAAATCCTGGATCTTTGCTTCCTGCGCTAAAAGCCGTTCCTCGAAATAAGCGCGTGTATCACGAAATTCTTCGCGCGCAATTTTAAATTTCTCTTCGTTCGCGGCAAGCTGCGAGTCCAGCCGTTCAACTTCGGCATCTTTTTCTTTTTTTTCTGAGACAAGCGCCTGCAAAGCGCGTTCCTTCTCGGCAACCTGTTCAAGGGAACGGTCCATCATTGAACGTAAACGCACAACCTCTTCTTGAAGTTTCAAAGAGTCGCGAATCAGCATTTCTTTTTGCTCTAAAAATTCACGTTGGGAAGTATTCCAAACCTGATCTCTCGAAGGCCTTGCGGATTCAATAATCGACGGCGGTAAAGAAGGTTTGATGGGAGGCATACTGTTTTCATGCGCGGCAACCGGAGCGGAATAAGCCACACGGCTGGGGCCGCCCGCGGCGGCAACAGGTTTTAAAATGGAGTCGATATCAGGCATTGCCGGCCAGACGGTGCGATAGCAACGACGTTTATAAAAGCTATCATTCGTCAGCGCTACTTCCACGCCATTATCACTGAAAAAATCTTTTACTTTGCTGGCCTGCTCATGCGGCAAGTGATCAAGAAGAATAATCGGGGTATTTTGCATCACGTCCAAAGCGTCCTCACCCGAAATTTCAAAAGCCTTCTGAAGTTTTTGAATCAGCCGGGTGCGGTCCAGTGAGCTGTTGAAACTTTTCAGCACAACACACCAGTTTTTTTCTTCGGGCTCAGTTTTGCGTTTAGTCGTAAAAATCATGATTAAATGCTTTTAGTTAGTAATAGCTTATTATAAGGAGTACTTGATTTGAGCGTCAAGGAAAGCTGTCGGTTAATGGGCATTATTTTCGATCATAATTTCACTCCGGCTTAGCGGGAGGGTAAAAAACCCAATCTTGAACGGGCATGCCCTGCTTTAAATGATCATTCAGTACTCGATCCATTTTTTCTTTGGTCATCCAGCAATACCAAACCCCTTCAGGGTAAACAACGCTGATCGGTCCGCCTTGGCAAACACCTAAACACGTTGTTTTACTGCGCTTCACGCGCCGTAAAACCGGATCGCCCGCCTCTTGCTTTAATTTTTGCTTCAAATGCTCATAAACCGCATGGCCTTCGGAAGGCGAGCACTTCTCTCCGACACAAACAAATATATGGCGGTCATAAGCAGGCATGGCGGGCTTTAACGTTGACGCGTTCATTTGCTTTTTCGCGGAGCCTTGGAAGCGCCTTCCACAACCCAATCCGAAAATCCTTCGATGGAAGCAATCGGCGGCATCACTTGAAAATCAAGGCGTTGATGCTTTAGTTTAAGGTCAGCCAAAATCTTGGGAATATCATTTTTGAGATGTGCGCCTTCGAAAAAGAAAAGCGGGACAATTACAAAATCTTCTATTCCCTTTTTAATTTCCGCTTCAATTGCGCTTGCAATGGAAGGCTCGTTCAAAGTTAAATAAGCGCCCTTAACGGAATAAGGTGCGAGCGACTTTCTCAAACTTTGAAGCAAAACTTCAAAACCTTCGCCTGCCGCAGGTTCGCGGCTGCCATGCGCGATAAAAAGATAAAGACGAGATGCGGGCATAAGGCTATGCGTTCAAAGGTTTATCGCTGCAAACACGCGGAATAGTCCGTTCCATCGGAATCATAAACGAAGCTACTTCCGTGACGCCCACGAACGCTCGCCATACAAACAAACCGGTTCCTTTTCCAAATCCGGTAAAAAAACCGGCAGCCGGATTACCATGATGCATGTCATCCGACATCGTACAGGGAATTTCAGCGGGGCTGGTCACGATATTTTCCAAGCCGCGCATGAATTTTGTACCGACCGCAACTCCATAGTCGCCCGCAGTTTCAACCTCGGGAGTTTCAGCAAAAGCAACAACTGGCGCAATCAGCAAAACCGCAATAAAAAGACTTATTAATTTCTTCATAAAATTCTCCAAAGTGGGTTGTTATCCGAGCATTTTAGCACAAACAAGAGTACGATCGTCATGATGCGAACGCTTCTCCGCGAAATGAAGCACATCAGCCATAACCGCACCTATCACCGCATCCGCTGCCATTTTTTCGGCAACCTTCTCAACTGATTTTTGAAGGCGTTCACTGCCAAAAATTTCCCCCATAGGATTTTTTTGTTCTTTAATTCCGTCACTTGTAAGCATAAGCAAGTCCCCTGCTTCAAACTCAATTTCACCGGTTTCAAAAACTTGATCATCCATAATTCCGATCGGCAAGCCGCTGGCTTTGGTAATCAAATCAGCTTTGCCTGTTTTTTTACGAAAGAAAACCATGGGATCATGCCCCGCGTTTGAAAAATGAATTTTCTTAGAATTAAAATCAATAATGACAAAAAAAAGCGTCAAAAACATGCCTGACGTTTCACCCTGAGACAAACTATGATTCAGCCGGCTTAAAATTTCCCCGGGAGAAGAATGGCTCAACACTTGATGCCGCAGCTCATTGATCGCACGCGACATGTAAAGCGCAGCAGGCACCCCCTTACCCGAAACATCGCCGAGACAGAGCGTCACACGCCCGTCGCCGAGGTCAATCCAGTCATACAAATCACCGCCAACTTGCTCATAAAAAAACAACTTAAAGCTTGCGTCCAATTGAGCTGACTTAAACTCGGATGCCGGCAAAAGGGACTGCTGAATTTTGGAAGCCATACCCAGCTCGCGTGCAAGAAAATCGCTTTCGACGCGCACGTCCATATACTTGAGAGCAAGGCTCACAATGAAAGTGGTAAACATCGCCACAAGCGGCATGGGCAGTTGAAAAACAAAACGGAAGTAGAAAAAAATGGCGCAATTAACAATAAAAAAAATACCCATCTGCGTGATCGTCGCCAAAAAAGCCCATTGTTGGCGGAACTTTTGCCCATAAACGGCGACCAGCCACGAAAGAAAAAAAGCGATCAGGTAATTTAAATACTTGGAAGTGGGCGTGTAGTATTTCTTTGTGAGCAGTGTATTCAAAATACTCGCCTGAATCGCGACACCGGGCATCATGTGTTGAATCGGAGTATTTCTCAAATCCGTCGATCCGGTTGCCGTATCGCCCACAAGCACGATGTTGTCTTCAAAAACTCTTTTCAAAAAATGCCGGCCTTCTTCAGTTTTTACCTTTTCAAAAACTTCCCCCACGGAAAATTTTTGAAACTTATCAATGTTACCCGGATAATTAATCAAAAGCGGGTTTCGAGCGCACCGCTGAATAAAATCTTTTTCCCACTTTAAACGCTCCTCAGCGCGCGCGAACAAAGAAAGATAAAGAGCCACCGCGCCCGGAAAATACCGCTGCCCCTGAACTTGCGCAAAAGGAAGAATCGAACGCACAACGCCATCCTTCTTGTCAGGCTCAACATTGGCATAACCCAGTTCATGAATAGCTTTTCTTAATTCGGGCGTGGGAAACAATGCCCATGGTGCTTGATCAAGCATATGAAATGAGATAGTCACATTCTTTGCTTCACTAACGGCGTCAGCAAGCAGCTTATCATCTTCGGAATCTTGAGATTTTTCGGGAAAAAGAATATCAAAAAAAATTGCTTTAGCGCCCGCATCGTTAAGATAACGGATAAGATCGGCGTAAAGCCTGCGCTTCCACGGGAACGCTCCCAAAGCCTGTAAGCTCAGGTCATCAATCGCAAGAATCACAATGCTGCGGTGGGCTTTTTGCGCGGGACGATTCTTCATGCGAAAATCATAAGAATCACGTTCACGGCAATTGATGATTTGGGTTATCTCAAGAAAAAAAAGCAGGGCAACAACCCCTCCCGCGACAACAAAATGCCGCGGAAGCTTGCGCAGGAATCGATCAGCTGACGAGCGGAGTTTAATCAACATAGTCGAGCGGCAAAGAGGAAGTAATTTTACCCTTTGCGGACAAGACGCCAAGGATGCGTCTTCAAATCACCCGTCATATCGCGCACATTCGAGGATGTTTCTTGAAGATTGGCGATGATTTTAGCGATTTGTTCCTGATTACCGTTCAAAATTTTATCCAGGCCTTTTGTAGTTCCATGGACGTGCTCAAGCGTGCCCTGAATGAGTTCGCCATTTTTCTGCATGAGGTCGTTCAAGCTTTTGATCATCGGGTTAAGTGATGCGGACATCTTAACCATTTCACCTGAAAGGATATTGAGTTTGCCGATCATTTCATGCATCGGAATGGGGTCTTCACCCTCAATGGTCGCGCCGGGCGTCAACGCGGCCGCAGACTTGGTTCCGGGGCTCACCTCAACTAACTTCTCCCCCATCATGCCCAATGTATCCACGAAAGCCTGACTATCCGCGCGCACAATAATGTCTTTCGGGGTTTCAATGGTAATCACAATCGGGCGCTCTTCGCCGTTCTGCACATCCAACTGCTTCACTTTACCGACTTCACGGCCGGCAAAATAAACCGGGGCCCCTTTTTCGAGTCCGCCGACATACCCGAAGCGGACTTTCCAAGTTACCATTTCGCCGCCGCGTAAACCGCCGACAACAAAAGTCATCACAAGCAGCGCAGTCAGTGATAATAAAATAAAAAATCCGGACTTCACTTCTGATGACGAATAACTCATGCCATTCCCTCCTAGGAATCTAACAACCCTTTAATCCAATAACCCGTTTAAATAAGCTTCACTTGTTTGTTTAAAAGGGATCACACCTTCGGGTTCCCCTTCAATAAATTGGCGCACATACGCATCTGACGAATTCTGAATTTCCTGAGCCGTGCCGACCTGTAAAACGCGGCCTTTGTGCAGCATAATCACCTGATCTGCAATACGGAAAGCACTTTTCATTTCATGCGTAACCACCACGGAAGTCATATTCAACTTGCGGCTTAAATCAAGAATCAACTGATCAATCATACTTCCCGTAATCGGATCCAGTCCCGCTCCAGGCTCATCATAAAAAACAATTTTTGGATCAAGCGCGATCGCGCGCGCCAAAGCCACGCGTTTTTTCATTCCGCCTGAAATTTGGTGGGGATAAAACTTTTCAAAGCCGGTCAATCCGACAAGCTCTAATTTAATTTTTACGATAATGCGAATCGTCGCGTCATCCAACGGGGTATGTTCCTTCAGCGGCACAGCGACATTTTCTCCGACCGTCATCGAGTTAAAAAGCGCGGAACCTTGGAACATCATCCCAAATGAGCGGCGTACCTCGTCCATACCGTTCCGATCGAGTTTCGCGATATTACGCCCTTCGAAGAAAATATCCCCCGATGTCGGCTGATGCAAACCGATCAAATGCCGCAAAAACGTACTTTTACCGCAGCCGGAACCGCCCATAATAACCGTGATTTTCCCGCGCGGAATATTGACATCCACGCCATTTAAGACGGTACGGTCACCAAAGGTTTTCACCAAATTTTTAATTTCAATGATTGAATCCACAAATAACCTTCTTAAATCAACTCAAAATGATTCAGATGCCAGGCGCAAACAAGCGCCCACGGAGGCGTGCCAAGAACGTACGCCGCACAAGGAAGCGATGTTTGCAACGCCGCAGATGAATTATTTTTAGTTGATTTCATGATGGAAGCGCGTAATAAATCACCGCGGTTGCTAAGCAATCGACAACAATAATTAAAACAATGGATATCACGACCGCTTGAGTAGTGGCTTTACCCACTGCATCCGATCCGCCTTGCACGGAAAGACCTTGGTGGCAGCTCACAAGCGCGATGAGCGCGCTAAATAAAACACTTTTTAGAAGCCCTGTGTAAATATCTTTGAGAACCAAAGCACGAATCGAGTTCGCGACATAGACCTCGGGATTAATTCCCAAAGCAAAACGTCCGACTAAATATCCCCCGATCATTCCCATCCAGTCCGCTACAACCGTTAACCACGGCAGCATAATCATCAGTGCCATCACACGGGGTAAAACCAAAAAACGTACCGGATGAATCGCCATAGTCGTTAAAGCATCGACTTCCTCCTGCACTTGCATCGAACCCAACTCGGCCGCGATGCGAGCTCCGATACGTCCGCAAATAACAATCGCCGCAATCAAGGGGCCGAGTTCGCGCGCCATCGCCACACAAACAAGACTGCCGGTATAATTCAATGCGCCAAAATCTTTCAGAGAATAAGCGGCCTGCAAAGCAAGCACGGCGCCGACCGAAGCACCCACGAGTGAAATAATACCCACAGAATCATTACCCATCGTCATTAGCTGATACGCAAATGTTTCGCGCGGAAGCGTCCGTGGGCGAACTAAAACGCCAAAAAAATCCTTAAGAACCTCCCCGAAAAGTGCCCCTATACGAGCTGTACCGGCAAGCAAAAACCCTGTCGTATTTCCGATTTTTCCGAAAAAGTTCTTAAACATACTTTTTAAATTCCGGCTTTTTGGAAAGCATCTTGGTTGTTGTCGCTAATCATAAAAATACTGTCAAGTTTTGCGATCTCAAAAACGCTGCGAACTGCGGGCGCCATTTCAGCAAGGATCAGCTTTCCTTGATATTTCTTTGTTTTCTGAAGAGCTTCGACAAAAGTCGCAATGCCAGAACTGTCCATATAACCCACTCTTTTAAGATTAATAATAATCTTAGGGGTCTTTTTATCGGCCAACTGATTCAAAGTCTGCCGTAAATTAGGCGACGAATGAAAATCGAGATCGCCCTCAACTTCAACAACCTGAATATTATTTTGAATTGAACAGTTTACTTTCATGGCTAGCTCCTTTTATGAATGACTTTTATAACGCACTAACCGCAGCCGATTCCCTTTTTTATACGTCGACTCATACTCAAAAATATCCGTGAGTGAACGAATAAACAAAACGCCTAACCCCCCTGGGGTTTCTTTAGGCAGCTTCGGCTCAGGCATTTGAGTCGGATCAAACGGAACACCGTCATCCTCGATCACAAACTCGGTTTGTTTTTGCGAGTCATACACATCCACTCGAATTTCACCTGATTTATGCGGATAAGCATGCCGCATCACGTTAGTTAAGGCTTCATCTAAAATCAAAGACCATTCGCCGACCTGCTTTTCACTCCAGCCTAAAGGTGGCAAAAGATCACGCATCTTTGTACGAAAAGGTGCGAGCTCCGAAGAATCATTTTTTAAAACATAATGCTGATGCATCAAAATCCCTGTTTCATCAAACTTTTCACAGTAAACCGGCTCGATGTTCTTTTCCGTTTGGCAACGCGCATCAAATCGAGACTATGATCAGCTTCCAAATTAACACAGCTTCCAACTTTGAGAAAACGCAAAGCTGTCATTTTTAACGTATGCGGAATCACCGCAACACGAAAGCTTTGCGGTTCTAACTTCTGAATCGTTAAACTCACGCCATCAAAAGCAACCGAACCTTTTGCCACAAACTTTGAAAGTATAGTCTTCCGGGCATGGACCAACAAGCTCCAATTCCCGCCGCGACGCCAAATTTCAGCGATTTCTCCAGTAGCGTCGACATGGCCGGATACTAAATGCCCGCCCAATAAATCGCCCTGTTTCAATGAACGCTCAAGGTTAACCCAATCACCCGCTTTGAGCTGTCCCAAGCTGGTAACCGCAAGCGTTTCAGGCAATAAATCTGCTTCAAAACCCGTTGAACTAATCTTGACGGCTGTCAAACAAACACCGTTCACGGCGATACTTTCACCTTCTTGAACCCGCTTTTCCTTTTTCCGGAAATGAATCGCAATCCGCACCTGTTTATGGGTTTTCCGGATTAATTTTACTTTGCCAAGATTTTGAATAATGCCCGTAAACATAGTTCAGCTTAAAGCTCCCTCAAAACAATAATCACGCCCCAGCTTAATGACTTTTCGAATTTTCAGGTTGATCGCGCGATTCGGATTTTTGACACCTTCGCCCTCTACTGATGTTTTAGCTTCACGCCCGCCGATCACTTTCGGCGCCATCATCCAATAAATCTTGTCGGCCAATCTATGCTTTAAAAAAGACCAGAAAACCTCTCCGCCGCCCTCAACAAGTAATTTTTTAATACCGAGATGCGAAAGTTTACTCATCAAATCTTTGAGATCGTAGCCCTCGCGAGCCGTTTTTTTTACAGACAAGAATAAACATGGCTTTTTTTTAAGTGAGGGCGCGTTCATCCACTTTTTTAAATCTTTTTTTTCAATCACAAAAATAACCCGCGAAGCTGAATCAAAAATGCGCGCATTGCGGACGGGAAGAGCTGCGGTTGAAGCTAAAACAATTTTCCAAACCGGATTTCCCGGTTTAAGCGAAGAAAGCCTGGGCCGGTCGAGCAAAAAAGTATTCTTGCCCACTAAAACCGCGTCATGTTGGGTTCTGAGGCGATGCACAAAAGCACGGGATTCAGCCCCTGTAATCCAGCGCGATTTCCCGCCGGTCGCGGCAATCTTGCCGTCAAACGTTTGTGCAATTTTAATTGTAATAAATGGGCGCTTATTCATGAGGTCGGAGCTAAGCTTTAAGTTGCGGGTTCAATATCAGGGGTCTTGCGCATCAACTTATCTAAAATGCCATTTACGAATTTCCCGGATTTCTCACCGGAATATTTTTTCGCGAGATTAACGGCTTCATTAACGACGACTTTTTGCGGTGTCTCCGTCATTTCCGTCATCTCATAAAGCGCCATGCGTAAAATATTGCGGTCCAGAACGGCGATACGGGACAGGCTCCAATTTTCAACAACAGCTTCCACCCTTTTATCTAAATCAACGGTGTTTTTTTCTACTCCGGAAACCAGGCACTCAATAAACACACGCAGATCCTTGTCCATTTTGGGCTGGGATTCAAAAAAACTCCGCAAAGAATCATCGGCATTTTCACCGGTCATTTCCTTTTGATACATGACTTTTAACGCATTCTCCCTTCCTTGAGTTCTTTTACGCATGCGCATCCTTCCTTTTGCGGTTGCGGCGTGGCCGCAGAGCCGAAACATGTTGGAGTAATGCCGTTAAGCTGATCATTTCGAGTAATGCCTGCGCGGCCTGGGCGCCTTTGTTGCCGGCTTTAAGTCCCGCTCGGTCAATCGCCTGCTCTAAATTATCCAAAGTTAAAATACCCGTGGCAATCGGTACGCCCGATTCAAGCGCCACTTGTGAAACACCGCGTGTCACCTCATGCGACACGCATTCATAATGATAAGTTTCTCCGCGCAAAACGCAAGCCAACGCGATCACGCCGTCACAGTTCAAATTCTTTTTCAAAACCTTGCAGAAGAAAGGAACTTCGAGCGCTCCTGGAACCCAAACCACCTTAATTTTTTTTTCAGAAACACCGGCTTTCTTTAAAAATAAAACCGCGCTTTCGAGTAAACGCCGGGTAATAAAATTATTGAACTCAGAAACAACAATCCCGATTTTTTTGCCTTCACCTCTTAAATTGCCATGCATACTGTTTTTCATTAAAAATTCAGAATTGATTGCAGGTTAAGCGAAATTTCACCATCGGCGGAGGAAGTTAACCATTCCATGGGCACAGTTTCGGTGACATGCAATCCATGGCCTTCCAAACCAATAATTTTGCGCGGATGATTCGTTATAATTTTCAACTGAGAGCATCCCAAATCTTTTAAAATTTGGGCTCCGATACCATAATCGCGCAAGTCAGAGCTGTTTTGTGTTTCTCCGGCAGCATGCTCAGGTAAATAAGCCCAATTGTTTTTATTTTGAATTTTCTGCGCCACTGAAATGGCTTTGGACGACTGGTTCACATACAGAACAACGCCGCAGCCGTCCCGTTCGATCATGCGTAAGGCTGCCAATAACCCGGAATCAGGGCTGTGCCGAATCGCACTGATCATATCATCCGCAAAACAAGCATCCGTGACACGCGTTAAAACGGGTCCCTGCAGAGGTTCTTTGACCAACGCCACATGCTCCGCTTTATCCGCCAAAGATTGATAAGTAATCAACTTCCAGCCTGATGCAGACGCGGCCATAACCGCTTCATTCACGCGCTGAACAATGGTTTCTTTCTTGCGGCGATATTCAATCAAATCACGGATCGTTCCAAATTTAAGATGATGCTGCGCACAAAATTTTAAGAGGTCAGGCAAGCGCGCCATGGTCCCGTTATCATTCACGATTTCACAAATCACACCCGCGGGAGAAAGGCCCGCAAGCCGCGCCAAATCAACCGCGGCTTCGGTATGTCCCGCGCGGCGAAGTACGCCGCCGTCTTTCGCGATCAAAGGAAAAACATGTCCGGGAATAGCAAGATCCGTACGTTTTGAAGAGGCGTTCGCCAAAACCTGAATTGTGCGGGCTCGATCAAAAGAGGAAATTCCGGTTGAAATACCGGTTTGTGCATCGACTGAAAGCGTAAAAGCGGTTCCCATCGAATCTTCGTTCGCGGGATTCATCGCGCCTAAACCAAGCGCGCGGACTTTTTCGGAAGAGAGCGGAACACAAATGAGTCCGCGGCCAAAAAGCATCATAAAGTTAATCAGGTCGGGAGTGACTTTATCAGCGGCAAAAATCAAGTCCCCCTCGTTTTCACGAGCTTCATCATCCGTCATAACGATCATATGACCGTCGCGGATCTCTTTTATGAGTTCTTCAATGGGACTGATTTGTGAATGAGCCATAAGTTTATTTTCCGGTGCGATAGTAACAACCGAGGACAGCTTTGTCAATTACAGCTAATACCATCCCAAATCGGGTCATAAAAGACAGAAAAAGCCCCAGCTTTTACGGCCGGGGCCTTAAGTATCAGCTGCTACGCTGCTCTAAGCCTTTTTAATTTCAACCGAGAAGTCACCGACTTCATCACCCGGTTGAACCGAACTTGAATCTACGATTACATTAACATTTTTGACATGTGCTAAATCGACACTGCCTCCCAAGAAAGTCTTGAGAAATTTGTAATAATTTTCGCTCACATTCACATTCGTCACGTACTGTGTCGATTTATGTCCGGTATTATCTTCAAACTCAAGCTTTAACGTGCGGGCTTTAGCCGACTGTGCGCCAAAGACAATTTGACTGAAAGTGGAGAGGTCTACGGTTGAACCCGTATTTGCTGGATCAAAATTAATTGAAATCCCCGCAAAGAAATCCTGCGTTAGATTAAAATTTAATTTGTAATAGTTTGGGGCCGGCAAACTCAACGTGCTCCCGCCGTTTGAACTCACCAAATTCACTACTCCGCCCGCCGGCAATGTGGTTACATCCGCCGCTCCCAAACCAGGTTCCGGTTTCAGGTTTTGCGATGAAGGCACATGTATAAAATGCATGTTATTAATCGTAAACTCGGCCGAATGATCGCCTGTTGCATTTTGATCGATCACTACCACTACCCGCTTTGCGTTTTGTAAAACGGACTGATTCGGAAGAAAAACACGCGCCGTTTGGAAATCTTTTTGCTGGATCGTCACGATTTGCGTGAAAAGAATCTGGTCCGCGCTGTCTTTGATTTCAACGCGAATTTGCTGCGGTGAATCCTTCGCCGAATATTCGATCACCAGTTCATTGCTTGTTGCGTCATAATTTTGATCCATGGTCCAGTAATGCCCGCCCCAGCCGCCCGAGGGAGTTAAATCACCGAATTTAAATTTAAATCCTTGAAAATAATCCTGCGTACTGAAAAGCGTGACATCTGCCGGCTGCAGATTGTTCAGCGGCCCTTCCGCGTTCGTGTGGCTGAAAACCGAAAAGGATTTATCGGCAAATTCCGGAATAGACGCCGCTACTGCATTTGTTTTTGGAATTACTGTAGTCAAGGCGCGGCTAAAATTATCATAAAGCTGATTAAAATTATGCTCTAAGTCGCGGTTACGCAAAAACATTTTAAAGCCGGCAGGGCCCGTGCCCGCGAGGCCAAGCAATGCCGAAGCCACATCAATTCCGACAAAAGATTGTACAACTTCGCTGTTCGAACGCGCCGCATCAAAAAATCCGTAAAGGCCTTCTACATTCAGCTGGTCGCCAATGCCCTTCAGCCAAGTCATGACCAGCGCGGGATTAATCGAATAAGCCGCAGCTAAAGCATATGTCGAACCCGTATCCGATAAAAGGCCGCCGGAAGAATGAATTGGACTTTCCGCGATGGATAATATTCCGTTAGCGCCGGAATATCCTTCACCCGGAACTTGGCTTGCCGAAACAATGCCAGGAATATGATTCTGATATGAATAATCAAGATAAGTCAGGAGCCCATTGTAAAGCGCATTACGGGTCCCGATAAAATCGCTTTCGCGGACAAATAACTGCGGCCAAAAAAGTTGGAAGGCGCCGCCGTCCCAGCTTGCCATGTTAGTAATCGTTTGTCCGTTACGGTCAATATAATCCGGCGCATAAAAAAATTCATGTCCGGAATTAGGCAAAATATTGTCCCATACCGTATCCGGGATGACATTGCCATAATAAACTTTCAAAAAGGCAATCGCCGGACGGAATTCAATCGCAATACGATTCACCCACGCATCATAAGTTCCCGTTGCCGTATTGAACCCTTGCGCAAACAAACCAAAGCGCTGCGTCGCTAAATCGACATATCCCGGCTTTTGATTTTTCAGAAAAGTATTTGTCTTGGCAGCAATTTGCGCCGCTAAAGTTGCATTCGCTCCGGTTAAATCGACGGATTCGAGCGTTCCCGTCATAACCGCCAAACTCATCGACAGGTTACCATTATCGATAAAATTATAGGACGGCAGAGCAATGGATACCGGGTCCAAATTCATCCAGGTCAAAAGCCCTTTCCACCCGTAGTTTTGCTGCAAACTTAAAATTTGATCCATTACGAAGTTAATTTCAGTCAAGGCTTGTGCCGTTGTCATGCCGTTATTCAAACTACCTTTAATCGATTCTGCCAGCATTTGCAGGTAAAAACCGATCAAAGTGGGCTGGGTCAATTTCTGGCCGATTTGGTCATAAGGTAAATGCGTCGCGGGATCGAGCCCTGCTCCAGTTTTAAAATAATCAAGTCCTTGCGCAACCAAAGTATTTTTCAATTGAATTTGCGCGGCATCTAAAGCGGGCGCGGTATATTGAATACCTTTGATTTGAATTTGTACCAAATCCGTTGGAAGCCCGGATTTAAAATTGTTGTCCTGAACAAAAACAATTTCTTTCACTTGGGTGCGGTCAAATCCGGCGGGTGCCAAACTTAAGTCGAGAGTAAAGTTTTTATAATCAACATCCAGCGCGAGAAGATAAGAAACTGTTTTGCCGGACTGATCTTTAATTTCAACCTTTGTCAACGCCCCTTGACTGCCGCGCGCCGCTAAAATAACCTGTTGCGGAAGCGTAAAAGTCGAATTGTCCACGTTACCGAGCCGCGCAAAAGCAAATGCCGTCGCATTGCCCTGCAAGTTATATTCATATTCCAATTCGGTTGTTGAAAGTGCCGTAGCCTGCGCCGTTCCGGCCAGAGAACCGGTTTGCGTGTTTCCGCCACCCGCTGTTAATGCCGGCTGAGAGGCAAGCTGGGTCAATGCCGAGTTATAAGGTGAAACCGGAGCGACATTCGCGCCAAATAAGGGGAAGTTTCCAAAACGGATTTGAAGTGTCCCAGCATTTGTGATCTTTCCATTTTCAAGAACGAGATTAATCGCAACAATTTTGGTTAAATCAACACCGGTGTAGTTTGACAGTTGAACGCGGTAAAACTTTTCAACGTCCGCAAGGCTGCTTAATACAACATAGGATTTGCCTCCTGCCGCGTCTTGAAGCTCAAGCTTTACAGCACCGGTTTGTCCGGTGGTCCCCAGCTTTAATCCCAAGGTAATACTTCCAGCCGCGGAAAGATCCGCAAACTCCTTGCCCGCTGTACTGAAGTCATCAAATGCGCTAATTGCTCCGGCGTAGCTTGCCGGATTCGCAACATTGTAGGTTAGAGTCGAAAGCACCGAGCTTTGTTTGTTAACAATTCCGACCCCGTCCTTATCAAATCCAACGATATCTTTGAAGGCAAGGTGTGAAACATCTCCCGCGGTTAATGCAGGGTCATTCCCGATCACAGGGATGAAATCTCCGAGGCGAATCTGTAACGCGCCTGTGTTCGTGATCTTCCCGTTCTCAAGCACGAGGTTCACGCCTACAATCTTTGTGATATCAATTCCAAGGAAACTCGCGAGCTGAACCCGGTAAATCTTTTCAGTGGATGTGATATTCGATAGGGTCACGAAACTCTTGGCGCCTGTCGCGTCTTCCAACTCAAGCTTCACATCTCCCGTCTGTCCGCTCCCGAGTTTTAAACCGAGCGTGACACTGCCTGCTGCCGTCATATTCAAAAACTCTTTCCCAACTGTACTGAAATCATCAAACGTGCTGATCACTCCCGCGAAACTATTCGCAGGCGTCACGTTATAAGTCAGCATTGAAAGCGTCGGTGCTTGTTTCGTCACAGCTCCTGTGACCGCAGTCCCTGCTCCATCACTATCAAATCCCACAATATCTTTGAATCCAAGACGTGTGATATCACCTGTCGTTAATGCAGGGTCCGCATTGATCACCGAAATAAAATCTCCCAATCGAATCGTGAGCACTCCGACATTCGTGATCTTCCCTGTTTCTGCCACGAGATTAATGCCCGTGATCTTCGTTAAATCAATCCCTGTAAAACTCGAAAGCACGACACGGTAAAACTTCTCTGTCGCTGTGATTCCAGCCAGCATCACAAAACTCTTTGCTCCGGTTGAATCTTCAAGCTCAAGCTTTAAGTCGCCACTCTGCCCTGCTCCGAGTTTCAATCCAAGCGTCACATTCCCAGCTGCGCTTAAATCCTTAAACTCTTTCCCAACCGTCGAGTAATCATCAAACGTACTGATTGCCCCGGCGAAACTTGCAGCCTGTGAGATGTCATAACTTAATGTCGAAAGACTCGAACTTTGTTTCGTGAGATCACCTTTCACTGCCGTTCCCGTTCCGTCTTTATCAAATCCAACGATATCTTTGAATGCAAGGTGTGAAATATCTCCTGCTGTTAAGGTTGGATCATTTCCGATCACAGGGATGAAATCTCCGAGGCGGATTTGAAGTGTGCCCTGATTTGTGATTTTTGCGTTTAACAACACAAGATTCATACCGACGATATGAGTTAAATCAATGCCGACAAAATTTGAAAGCTGCATGCGATAAATTTTTTCTATATCGCTTACATTCGATAAGAAAACAGCGCTTTTCGCTCCCGTTGAGTCTTCTATTTCGAGTTTTACCTTACCGGTTTGACCCGCGCCCAACTTCATTCCCAAAGTAACGCTGCCCAAAGAACTCATATCTTTAAACTCTTTGCCCGCGGTACTTGAATCATCGAACGTACTGATTACACCGGCATATGAGAATTGGGTTGTAATTTTGTATGCAAGCGAGGATAAGGAATTATTGATCCGGGTCAAATCCCCAAGCGTGTCAGTGGCCGCTGCATCTGAGTCAAAACCAAATTGATTGACGAATTGCAAATGGCTGATATCCGCGGTTGTTAACGTGGCGTCAGCGGCAATTGCCAGAAAAAAGTTTCCTAAGTGAATTTGCAACGCTCCCACCGAACTGATTTTTCCGTTTTCGAGCACAAAAGTAAAGTTTGTGATCTTAGTTAAATCCACTCCTGAAAATACATTGGTAAAGACGACATAATCCTTTTCAACATCCGTGACATTCGACAAAATAACAGTGCTCTTTGCCCCATTAATATCCTGGATTTCGAGCTTTACGTTCCCGCTCTGTCCGGCGCCAAGCTGCAACTTCAGCACAAGCGGAGCAGATGGCGATGAAAAATCCATCGTTTCTTTAGCAACAGTGTTGAAATCGTCAAACGAAGCTATAGCTCCGGCATAACTATTCGCCTGGCCCACGTTATATGTAACTAAGGAGTTGTCATTTTTAATTTTAGTGACATTTGCAGTTACAAGAGCCGCCGCGCCATCACTGTCAAAGGTTACAATGTCATTAAAATCAAGATGGCTGAAAAAAGTGCCGACCGTTGTCTCGGCCGCAATGACAGGCGTAAAATCACCGAGCCGAATTTGGAGCGCTCCCGTATTCGGAACTTTTCCGTTTTCTACAACCAGACTGAAGCTTGTGACTTTAGTGAGATCAGATCCGGCAAAACTGGATAACTGAATTCGGTAAAATTTCTCGACATCCGTAACATTCGAAAGAATGACATAACTTTTGGGGACACCCAACGATTGCAGCTCCAGCTTCACATCGCCGGTCTGCCCTGCACCTAACTTGAGCCCAAGCGTAATACTTCCGGCCGCACTAAGATCATAAGATTCAAAAGAGCCTGTACTCGGATTATCAAAAGAGCCTGCTGCTGCGGCATAACTATTTGCTACCGCAATATTATAGGTAAGCGTCGCAAGTGCATTGGATTGCTTAGTCACAACTCCGGTGACAGCCGTTCCGATTCCATCCTGATCAAAACCGAAAATATTCGCAAACGGAAAGGAACTAATATCCGCTGCAGTCAAAACAGGGTTCGAACTAATGGCGGAAATGAAATCTCCCAATCGAATCGTGAGCACTCCGACATTCGTGATCTTCCCGGTTTCTGCCACGAGATTAATGCCCGTGATCTTCGTCAGATCAATCCCGGTGAAACTCGAAAGCGCGACACGGTAAAACTTCTCTGTCGATGTGATTCCTGTCAGGATCACGAAACTCTTTGCTCCGGTTGAATCTTCAAGCTCAAGCTTTAAGTCGCCGCTCTGTCCTGCTCCGAGTTTCAATCCAAGCGTGACATTCCCCGCTGCGCTTAAATCCTTAAACTCTTTCCCGACCGTCGAGTAATCATCAAATGTACTGATTGCTCCCGCGAAACTTGCAGCCTGTGAGATGTCATAACTTAATGTCGAGAGACTCGAACTTTGTTTTGTGAGATCGCCTTTTACTGCCGTTCCCGTCCCATCTTTATCAAATCCAACGATGTCCTTGAAGTTGAAATGACTGATATCTCCTGCTGTTAATGCGGGATCATTTCCGATCACAGGGATGAAATCTCCAAGGCGGATTTGCAATGCACCTGTATTCGTGATCTTCCCGTTCTCAAGCACGAGGTTCACGCCTACAATCTTTGTGATATCAATCCCAAGGAAGCTCACGAGCTGAACCCGGTAGATCTTTTCAGTGGATGTGATATTCGATAGGATCACGAAACTCTTGGCGCCTGTCGCGTCTTCCAACTCAAGCTTCACATCTCCCGTCTGTCCGCTCCCGAGTTTTAAGCCAAGCGTGACACTGCCCGCTGCCGTCATATTCAAAAACTCTTTCCCGACTGTACTGAAATCATCAAACGTGCTGATCGCTCCCGCGAAACTATTCGCTGGTGTGACGTTATATGTCAGCGTTGAAAGCGTCGGCGCTTGTTTCGTCACAGCTCCCGTGACCGCAGGCCCTGCTCCGTCACTATCAAATCCCACAATATCTTTGAATCCAAGACGTGTGATATCACCTGTCGTTAATGCAGGATCCGCATTAATCACCGAAATGAAATCTCCCAATCGAATCGTGAGAACTCCCACATTCGTGATCTTCCCGGTTTCTGCCACGAGATTAATCCCCGTGATCTTCGTCAGATCAATCCCGGTGAAACTCGAAAGCGCGACACGGTAAAACTTCTCTGTCGCTGTGATTCCTGTCAGGATCACGAAACTCTTTGCTCCGGTTGAATCTTCAAGCTCAAGCTTTAAGTCACCTGTCTGGCCTGCTCCGAGTTTCAGTCCAAGCGTGACATTCCCCGCTGCGCTTAAATCCTTAAACTCTTTTCCAACCGTCGAGTAATCATCAAACGTACTGATTGCTCCCGCGAAACTTGCAGCCTGTGAAATGTCATAACTTAATGTCGAAAGACTGCTGCTTTGTTTCGTGAGATCCCCTTTCACTGCTGTTCCCGTTCCGTCCTTATCAAATCCAACGATATCTTTGAAGGCAAGGTGTGAAACATCTCCCGCGGTTAATGCAGGATTGTTGTTTACGTTGATTGTGAACGCGAAACTTCCCAGCTTCACATTCAAAGCATTTGATTTCGTGCTGGCATTGCTATCGACAATCACAACATTAATACCGCGGATCTTCGTCTTATCAAGCAGCGGATTATCAAAACTTGAAAGAGCAACGCGCCAATATCTCTGCGTCGTATCTACACCTGTAAGTGTTACCGTGTCCTTGTTTCCATTAACATCTTCAAGCTCAAGTACCACCGAACCTGTACCAGCGCTTAAAGCGAGGCCGATATCGAGATTCGCAAGGGCGCTTAAATCAGAAAATTCTTTATTGGGGTTGGTTCCAAAGTCATCAAAGGTATTAATACTGCCGGCATAGCTGTCCTTCGCGGTCACATTAAATGCGAGATTGTATTCCATCGGACTCAGCTTGGTCAGCGTGGATGTCGCTGCCGGAACTATTGATGCAAAACTAACCGCGTCTTTTAATCCAAGCGTAGTTGTCGCTGATGTGACGCCAGAGTTAGGACTAATCACCGGATTGTATTGAATGTTATTCGCAAAAACTTTAATAACTCCTGAATTACCTGAACGATTTTGTTCTTCAACAAAATTAATCATGGCAATATGGGCCGTATCCAATCCTGAAGCAGAAAGATCAATCACATAATTTTGCGGTGCGCCGGTTAAGTTAAGGAAAGCGTCGTACTGTTTTCCGGTGATATCACGGATTTCGAGCTTCATTTGTTTTCCGGCAGGCCCTTCAATCCCAACGGTAAGACTGCTTCCAACATTTGCCGTTTGTCCCACGAAAACACCTAATTGGCCGGGTGTTAAAGCATAGCGATAAAATCTGTGCGCGACTCCGCCTTGAAAAGGGTGCGGGAGAATCACACCCTCAGGCGTGACAATAGTTCCATCATCCACTACCACCAGCTGGTTGGATCCATTCACCTGTAAATTATTTTTTGCAACTTTCCATGTCGTGAGGTCCGTACTGTATTCAAGTTGATAGAAAGCTCCGGCAGCACCTGCCGCAGTAATTTGTAAATTGCCGCCCACCGCAGAAATCGTAATGCTTTTCGGAACCAAGGATGAATTATCAAATCCGCCGCCCGCGAAAGTCACACCGGTGTAATCATCCGCATCGGGCAAATTAAAATTTAAATCAAATTCATTTCCTGAAATCGCATTCGCTGTAATCGCAGCATTATTGTTCCCGGTCGCTGAAGTTCCCTTAAAAGTATTTAAATTGAAAAGCTGATTAAAATTATCCAAGGCGGCCTGACTAAACGCAGTTCCAGAAACTGTCGGTGTAAAAGCAAAACCCTGGCTCTGAATCGACATATGTCCTGTGGTTTGAGATTGTTGATCAAGAACAAATACAATCGCGGCAATATGATCCATATCGAAACCCGCAACCTTGGCATCCTGGATCATTTGACGGGTTATAAGCAAGTTGCCGTTCACAACAAATGAATTTAAAGTCGCCTTACGATTTTGATTGTCAATCAGCTCAATTTTGTAAGAAGAAACACTAGTGGAACTCACACCTAAAACAAGTCCTCCGGCAGGGATTGAAAGGCGGCGGTTTTCGTCAAAAAGAATTTGCGCTCCGGCATAACGGCGAAAATCGTTTGTACCTGTAACGCCATTATTTAAATTGAAATCAAAGTTAACTTGATTGGCGCTTGTCTGAATAAAATTTTGAACTGTCGACAGCAATCCGTCGGCGGGAAGACAAGGATTATGATTTTGTCCGCATGGCTGCAGAGCAACAGCAACCGGCTTGAGTGCGGAAAGGTCCGTCACAACCTGCGCCGTCGGTGTAACGGAGGGCGTAAAAGCATAGCTTCCCAACTGCACATTCAAAGTACCAGACTTTGTTGCCCCAAGCACAACACTCACCGTACCGGGCGTTGTTACCACCGCACCTGCTGGCGTTGGCATATTAATATTACTTTCAGAAGCCACAACATTAATGCCT
Source organism: Candidatus Omnitrophota bacterium (assembly GCA_043732705.1). Lineage (GTDB taxonomy): Bacteria > Omnitrophota > Omnitrophia > Omnitrophales > Aquincolibacteriaceae > Multiplicimicrobium. The sequence continues at coordinate 48,807 of JAYTHE010000010.1, forward strand.
CTGATTTTTGTCTTATCTAATAATGGATTATCAAAGCTGGACAGCGCCACGCGCCAATATCTTTGCGTTGTATCTACGCCGGTCAAAAGCACCGTGTCTTTATTACCATTGATGTCTTCCATCTCAAGCACCACCGACCCCGACCCCACTGACAGCTTCAATCCTAAATCAAGCGTCGCAAGAGTGCTTAAATTGGCTGTCTCAACCGCAACCGTCGCGAAATCGTCAAAAGTTGTGATGCCGCCCGCATAACTGCCGGCCATCCCCAAATTAAAATTGATGTCATATTCGCGGTCTGTTTTTTTGGTGAGGCTTCCTCCTGAAACCGGCGTCAGTCCCGGGCCGGCAAAAGAAATCAAACTTGAAAAACCTACCGCATCTTTGAATGGTAAATTTGTCGTTGCGGAAGTAACCGATATATTCGGTGCAACCGCAGGCACGAACGCATAGCTGCCCAATTGCACATTCAGAGTATTTGATTTCACGCTGGCATTGCTGTAAACCACCACCGCATTAATTCCTTTAATTTTTGTTTTATCGAGCAAGGGATTATCAAAGTTGGAAAGCGCGACCCGCCAATATCTCTGTGTCATACTTACACCCGTTAAAAGCACAGTGTCTTTGTTACCGTTGATATCTTCAAGCTCAAGCACTACCGACAAAGATCCCGCCGCCGACAGCTTAAGCCCCAAATCAAAACTCGCAAGGCCGCTTAAATCAGCCGTCTCAATCGCTGCTGTTCCGAAATCATCAAAAGTTGTGATACCGCCCACATAACTACCGTCCGTCGGGACATTAAATTGAAGGTTGTATTCACTTGAGTTCACCTTAGTTAATGTTGATGTCGCAGCCGGAGATGCCGAAGAAAAATTAACTGCATCTTTAAATGCTAAATTAGCATTGGAGGAAGTAATCGCTGTGTTAGAAGTAATAGCCGGGACATAAGGCAAAGTATTGTTTCCGATAGTCACTTGAATATACCCGGCCGGCAAAGAAGTGTTGTCATGTTCAACGACAAACACGATCGTCTGAAGCTGTGTCATATCAATTAGGCTTTTGATGTACGCCAGGTTCGCGCCAGTGATGTTGACTTCACCATAATGATCAATATTGATAGCTGCGGTTCGTCCAATAATATCTTTGAACTCCATTTTAAAACACTTGCCGCTGACGCAACCGGTGTTATTCGAATTAACATTAAACACAATTTGAGTTGCAGTACTCAGATTGATAGTTTCTGTAGGAAAAGACGTCGCGTAATTATCAAAATTTAAAAAAGCGCCAGCATACGCGCCCGCAGGTGTCACGTCATAATCGACTTGAAAACTATTATTGCTCAAGTAAACAGCGTGATATCCCATAGCAGTTACCGGAGATGCCGTATTGGTTCCAAACGCACCCACATTAGGAGTGCGCGCAAAAACAGTCAAAGGATCCGCAGAACGAAGCGGCTGCGAAATCTCCCGGTTTTGATTGTATTCATCAATCGCGGTGATGAATTTGTTTAAAGTATCGCGCGCTTCTTTCGACGAAGCTTTGGGAGCCTGTGCGGTTTCGATCAAGCTTACCAACTGCCTATCGCTAAGCGGTTCCTGTGAAATTAAGCCATCATGGTTATACGCATAAACTCCCGCCGCCGTCACAACATATTCTGTCTGTGTTCCAGCTTCTTGAAGGTCGGTCAAACTCGGCCCAGTGCGCTCGCCTTCCGGATGCGTATGAATTAAAATAGATGATTGCTCAAGCAAAGCTTTTGCGGCAGGAATCACATTAATTTCATCTTTTGATCCGCTGGTAAACATGACGATTTTTCCGCTGACCACCGTAATTCCAACTTCCTGATTTAAACTCAATAATTTTTCTAAATCAGCCGCTTCAATTTTATTGACCACAACTGCAGACGCGTAGTCAGGAGAAAACTGTGCAATGCCATCTTCAAAAGAATATTCATCCCGGTCGCGGGCAGTAGTGGAAGTTACGGGGGAAATATTCTGCAAATCATATTCATCGGATTGATCCGCATGAGTCACAAGCGGACGATAGTCGGGCTTATTTTCTTGCTGCTCTGCATCCGCTACTGTCTGGACAGACTGATACCCCGCGAGAGGATCACGCTGAATATTTTGATCTCCGTTTCCGGCGAAAGACATTCCCGGAAATTGGTTAAAGATCAATAAAAACGCGAGCGCGGATGAAGTAGTTTTTTTCAAGCTAAGTCCCTCTTCTAATTAGAAATAACCGAAACATAAAAAATATTTAATTCAGCAACGGAATTCTACCACGCATAGTCCAATCCAACAAGAGCAAACCTAGCCAGAAATCTGTCTATGTATCCATAACACATTATAAATAAAAGACTTACAGTTACTCAATGATTGTAAAAAGTAATTCTAAAGTTTTTTTCATAATAGAGAATTTATTATTCAAAAAATCCTAAATCAGCGGTATAGGGGTAACCCTGAAAAGCTACCAAGTTTCATCCTTTTCAAGCGCTTTCTATGCAGAGTTAGTTATTTGATTTTGCGGCCAGCAAAATTCCACCTGCAATTTACCAAAGGCAAATTGCAACACTTAAACGTAGCGTTATTAAAAGACCCCACTCTTTAAAATGAGTTCTGAGCGCAGCATCGGTTGTTTGAATTTTAAAGAGTGGGGTCTTTTAATTAAGCAAAGTATGCCCGGGGCCGGAATTGAACCGGCATGGGTGTTTGAATCCCCGACGGATTTTAAGTCCGTTGCGTCTGCCAATTTCGCCACCCGGGCTTAAATCGTAACTAGTTGGAAAAGTTCGAGTTGTGTAAACTTCTGAATCAGGTTCAGCTACAACATTCTTGCCGTGTGACCACAGTGTGACTAACTTTTCCACAACACTTGATTTGTGATCCGGACTCAAATGAGAATATCTCTTGGTAACTATCGTTGAAGAATGCCCCAAAAGATCTGCGATAGTATGCAAACTAATCCCCATCATTGCAAGATGAGATGCAAAAGTATGTCGAAGATCATGAAAACGAAAATCTTCAATTTTTGCTCGCTCTAATGCTCCGTCAAAAGCTTCTCTGAAATTACTAGGCCGTCCTTCTTCGTTATGAAAAACATACGAGACTGTCGGGTGTTTATGAATAGCTCTCAATGCTTTCTTTACGACATCATTGATTGGCACCACGCGCGTCCTTTTGCTTTTAGTCTTCGCTTGGTCAAGCGTAATACATCCTTGCTCGAAATTAATATCCTTCCACTCCAAATTACTAATTTCACCTCGTCGCATACCCGTATGAAGAGCAATCAACACAAATGGTTTTAACTTTACATTGCATGCCACCAACAGGCTTTCAATTTCCGTGCTATTCAGATACCGATAACGGGTATTGTCCACCTTGAAAAACTTCACTCTCTTAACGGGATTCACATTAACAAAATAGTCCCAATTAATCGCCTTATTGAAAATAGTTTTAAGCAAAGTCAGTTCTTTATCAACATGAGAGGGTGACACTTCTGCTGCTCTTTTCACCTTGTAGTCTTCAATCATCTTCGTCGTGATTGAGTGCAGGTTATATTTTCCAAAAGCGGGCGTGAGTTGTTTGAGATAAACATGATCGGTGGACTTCCAAGATCTTTTATTCGGCTTAGCATGGGTGTCCATATACATCTGCGCAAATTTCTCAAATGTAATGAGCTCCGGATTGCTCCGGCCAAGCGCGGCCCGCTTATCGGCTTCGACTTGTTTTTCACGGCGAATCTCTTCTGCGATTCGCTTGGGTACGCGGACAATCATTCGCTTGCGGTCGTTGCCTTCGTACCAGTCAATTTCATAGCCTAATCCTCTTTTACGAATCCCGCCATGCTTCAACCTTGCTGTCTTGGCTTCCATCAATAAACTCCTTAAGGGCGAGATTGTACTACGACCACCTTTCGCGATTCAATCCATCTGTTTAAATCCGAAGATTCAAAACGAATGAGCTTTCCAACTCTGACAAAAGGAATGCTTTTCTTTTGAATCCATAAGCGAAGGGTAGGCTCACTAACGCCCAATTTTGTCATAACGTCATTAATTTTCAACATCTTGTTACTAAGTTCCACTATTTGCGCGCCTGGTTGATCAGAAATTTTATTTCCTCCATTGACACTTTTAAAAATTACTGGCGATATCCAGCAATTCCCTTGATTCTGCCTAGGATGAAATAACTGCAACGTCCAACCCTGCTTCGTCAAATTCAATACTATAGATTGACCGCTCTCTGCGATCTCCGCACCGTAGCTTCTTCGCGCCATAACCGGAACAACGCGCACATCAACCAAATCTTTCAAGAAATGGGTGCTCTGATTTAGAAAAGAGAATGTCGCAAGTACCAGAAAAAGCACTACGCAAACCCAATCCCTTTTTTAACCCAACACATACCCTCATCCCAAAAACTCCTTAACAGCTACTTAACCATTTGAATCCACGCACGAGGTTCGCTCGCAATTTTTCATTCTCGTAACTCTTCGGGTTTAAGACCGGTTTAGCACCAGGTTTTTGGACTGGTCATTTTTTTTAATTGTTCTCTCATAGTATTGGGCAAAAACACCCCCT
>JAYTHE010000011.1:0-141875 GCA_043732705.1 Candidatus Omnitrophota bacterium
CAGGCTGAATTTTCATGCCACAACTCCCCAAAACTGTTTCTTAATCATCGCTTGCGGATTTTTAATCGTTTTTAAAACATGATGAATTTTTTTTGAAGAATGACCGTTCCCGTACAAGCTTTTGACTCTGAAAGCTCTTGTACGAAGCGCGGAATTAATCGCCCGGCTGATTTCGGCCGTTTTGGGCTTACAATTAATAATTGAAATGGCTTGGGGGCGGCCTTTTTGACGGTCGCCGATATTCACTGTCGGTATTTTGAAAGAAGGCGCTTCATAAATACCGCTGGAAGAATTTCCGACGACCGCATCACTTTCTTTCAGCACACTAAAATACAACTGCGAACCCAGTGACGCCATGAAACAAGCATTGGTTCGTTGCGCAGCAAAAGAACGAATCATGTCCGCTAAATGCAATCCTTCCGTATCTGCGTTTGGGCTCGTAAAAATAAGCCCTACAGTTTCAGGTAAAAGCGCAAGCGCCTTCAACAAAGCATTCAGCTGAACAGAGGAAGATGTCTGATCCAATGTCACGGGATGAAAAGTAATCAAAAGATTTTTTTCTCTCATTTTAAAATGAAGCTGTTTTTCCACATTCGACCGCGATAAAAATTGCGTTTTGTGGATTTGCTCGATGATTAAACTTCCTGTATTAAAAACACGCTTGGGGTTCTCTCCCATTCTGCAAACTCTTTGCGCCGCCGCTTTATTCGTAACAAAATGCAGATGTGACATCTTCGTTATACTGTGACGAATCGACTCGTCAAAAGCCCCTTCGGTGGTATCGCCGCCACCGATATGCGCGGCAGGAATTTTTAAAATAAGCGCGGCCTGAGCAAAAGCCAGCATTTCATAACGATCACCGAAAATAACCACAAAATCAGGCTGAAGCCTTAGAAGCTCTTTTGCGATGGCCTGTGTCGCTTGGCCTGTAAATTTGGCCACATCCAGCGCGGAACCATTTCCTAACGAAATTTTAATTTTTTTATCAATAAAAAATCCATCCGCTTCAATTTTTTTATAAGTGGCCCCAAATGCCGCGCTTAAATGGGTACCAGTCACGATTAACTGAAGCTGCAAAGAAGGATCATTTTTAATCCGCAACAACAGCGGATACAAATGGCTGTAATCAGCCCGAGAACCCGTGACAAAACAAATTTTTCGCTTCATCCGGCTACCCCGTTGGGAATATTAATCAGCCGGCTCTCAATATCTTCGGCAACGGATAAATCCATGCGCGGTGCGTCACGGTACATTCGAAGTTTATGCATTAAAGTCCAGCAAGGCCGGGTCCCGATTCCCTCCTGGTTAGTGACTTTCAATAACTCATCGCGGCTCGACCGGTTTTCACCGTCTAATAAAAGACATCCCAACCAGTAATTGCTGCGCGAGTACGCGGGCTCGCTGACAAAGCGAACACCTGGCACAGCGGCAAAAGCGGTTTCATAACGTGCTGCCATGGCGCGTTTTTTTTCAATAAATGGGGCTAAATTTTCAAGCTGCGCAACTCCAAGCGCGGCATTAATATTGGGCATACGGTAATTGTAACCAACTTCGTCGTGCGAAAATAAATAGGGGTGCGCAATCTTGGCGGTCGTGGTCATATGCTTAGCACGGTCGGCCAGCTGCTCATCCTGTGTCAAAATTGCACCGCCGCCGCCTGTAGTAATGATTTTATTGCCGTTAAAACTTAAAATCGAAAGCTTCCCGCAGTTACCTGTATGCCGCCCCTTATAAAGCGAACCCAATGATTCGGCAGCATCCTCAATTAAGGTAATACCGGATTCAACACAAAGCGCTTGAAGAGCATCCAAATCAGCGGGAAATCCAAAAATGTGCACCGCGATTAAAACCTTAATTCTCCGGCCTGTAACTCGATTAATAAACCCGCCGTTGGTTTTGCTGCCGATTTTTTTCAAATATTCCATAAGCTTGGCAGCATCCACACCAAAAGAGGTCATTTCAGAATCCACAAAATGGGGCTGAGCACCAGTGTAAGTAATCGCATTAACGGTCGCGACAAAAGTTAAGGTTGGAACCAATACTTCGTCACCAACACCGACGCCTAAAAGCTTCAAGGCCACGTGGAGCGCCGCCGTTCCATTAACGGTGGCAATCGCACGCTTAACACCTGTTAACTCGCAAAGCTTCACTTCAAATTGATCGACAAATTTTCCGACAGAAGATACCCACGCTGAATCAATACATTCTTTGACATACCGCCATTCATTACCTGAAAAAACCGGCGCATGCAATGAAACAGGAAAGGGCCGGTCTTTGAGGCACTCCTTCAGTGTTCGGACTATAACGTCAATATTGATATTTGAGGAGGTTGGCGGCATCGTTAAAGATTGTAAATATCGGCTTTGTATTGTTTTAAATTTTCTTGTTTTGTGAACCAATCAATAGTTTTAATTAAACCACTATCTAGCCCGTCTATTCCGGGTTTCTGTGGTTTCCAGCCGGTTAATTTTCTAACTTTAGATGCGTCGCAACAAAGACGCTCAACTTCACTTTTAGCGGGACGCATGCGCTTATCATCGGAAATAATTTTAATTTTGGCATTCATCAATTTAACAATACGTTTAACAAGCCGACCGATAGAGATCTCATAACCGCTGCCGACATTACTGACTTCGCCAACTGTGCGATCCGACTCGGCAACCGCAACGAATCCTCGCACGGTATCAGCCACATAATTAAAATCGCGCGTGGGAAGCAAGTACCCGAGCTTAAGCTGCTTATACCCGCTTGCGATTTGAGTAATAACCGTAGGAATAATGGCACGCGCGGATTGGCGCGGGCCATAAGTGTTGAACGGCCGAATAATCGAAACCGGTAAATCAAATGAGTCATAAAAGGACATCGCCAGCTGGTCAGCCCCGATTTTTGTTGCGGCATAAGGAGATTGACCACGCAAGCGATGACTTTCGTCAATCGGAACTGTTTGCGCAGAACCGTAAACCTCGCTCGTCGACGTGTGGACAAATTTTGAAATTCCATGCGCGCGCGCAGCTTGCAAAAGATTAAGCGTGCCGCGAATATTTGTCTCAACATAAGCATCAGGCGAATGATACGAATAAGGAATAGCGATCAGTGCGGCCAAATGAAGAATGACATCGCAACCTTTTACGGCATGATTAACACCATGAGGATCTCGAATGTCACCCATAACGATATCAAGAGATTTTTTGGCCTTTGCGTCGAGCGTATCAAGCCAGCCCCATGAATTAAACGAATTGTAATAGACAAAGGCTCGTACATCACAGCCAAGACTTAAGAGATACTCCGTTAAATGCGACCCAATAAAACCATCGGCACCGGTGACTAATATTTTTTTATTTTTAAGAATCATAGAATGCCCCGGGAGTAGTTATTTATTCTGGCATGTCCTTGTGAATCCAATCGCGAGCCTTATTATAAGCTTTACCGACCTTGTCCTCGATTTGAGGTGACAAAACACGTAAGAGCTCTTTGCCCATAATGCGATATTGTTTGCCAACTTTCGCCGCGCGAATCAAACCACTCTTAATCATGCGCGTCATGGTGCTCGGGCTAATTTTCAATAATTCCTGAGACTCTTTGGGAGTATAGACTGAGTTTTCTTGAATAGGCTTCATGGAGCCAATCTACCTTGATTTCTACCAATAATCAATGATTATCACATCTAGTCATTAATAGTCACATGATTAACGTAAAAGAGGTCTTAATTTTTATCAATTCGAATTGCGTAAAACATTCCCAGGATTGACGTTAGAACACTTAAACACCATTCTATTGTACAGATAAACCCATAAGAAAAGGTCGGTAATAGTTGACGTAAAGTCAGCCCCCCACTGACAAGGTATCGAATTGGGGTATGAGGCGTCATAGTAACAAGGCTTAAATGAGGGAAAGTTTGCTTAAACCGAATCCGGTCACGCTGAAATACAATCCATGGCAAAGCTCCGTTGGCACATGAAAGCGGCCCGTCGCCTGTGAGCATCCAATCACCTTTTGGATCAAAGGGTTCATGATGAAAATTTTGATAAATAAATCTCCCCCACCATGTGTTTGCCGGTTCAATCATGATAATGGTACCGCCACGCTTTAAACAGCGGCTCATTTCCTTCAGGAAAAGCTCACTGTCAGGAACATGATGGAAAACATCAATCATAAAAAAAGCATCCACGGATTCATTTTCAAACGGCATGTTTAATCCTGAAAAACAAAGGTCAACACCGGGCAGCGGTAAAACGTCGGAAGTAATCACGGATGGAAAAACTTCCTTTAAAAACCCGCCCCCGCTGCCGAGTTCCACGCATTTCTTTTCGGATAAATACGGCACCTCGCGGGAAAAAGACATATAAAAATCGAGATAGAGGTTTTTAAGAAAAGGCTTTGACTGAATAATCCGTCGGTGAAGAAGTGTTGTCTCGGGGGCATCCAGGTTTTGAATATTCTTCGACTCGGGCAGCTTTAAGAAATCAAGCAATCCCATTTAAACGAATTTCAACTTTCGCATAGCTACAAAACACATTTTAAGCAAAATCATGCCGTGATAAAAACGGCGGATTTTAGTCGAGCCATAGACGCGGTCGCGGTAGCGGATCGGAAGCTCAACGATTTTTAAGTTCAGCTTGGAAGCTCCGAAAATTAAATCAAAATCTCCGAACGGATCAAAATCACCAAAATATTTCCGTCCGTCTTTCAATTTTTCGTAATTTTTGCGGGTCATCACTTTAGTTCCGCAAAGCGTGTCGCTAAATGTCTGCTCTAAAAGATATGAAAAAGCGAGACCGAAAGCTTTATTGCCGAATAAGTTCAACAGGCGCATGGCCTGCTTTTCCATCGGATAGACAAGGCGAGTTCCGTTGATAAACTCCCCTTTGCCTTCCACCATCGCATTGAAAAATTTAGGCAGATCTTCGGGAGGAACCGTTAAATCCGCATCCAAAATCATCAAAATATCTCCGGAAGCTTCTTCAAAGCCAAGCTTAACGGCATCATACTTGCCTTTTCCGGCTTGATGAATCAACCGAATTTTCCGGTCGGAGTATTTTTTTCGAACCTCTTCAATGGCTTCAATTGTTCCGTCGCTCGAGTGGCCATCTACAAAAATAAACTCTGTTTCTTTCCCCATTAAGGGCGTATTTTTAATCGCGTTTTCGATATTGCCTTTTTCATTACGGCAAGGGATGACTACCGTACAGCTCACGGACTGCGGATCTTTAGGCGCGGGAATCGGCTTTGCGATAATCCATTCGTAACAGCAGAAATTACGAATCAAAGGCAATTTGGCAACAAAGCGGTTGAGAAAAGCGGACAGCAACGGAATCTGCCACGGAAAAAGAAGCCGGTATCCCTTTTTTATCACTTCAAAATTTGCGAGATAAAGCAGGTTTTGAATATGCTCAAGCGGCAGCCAGTTTTGTTCAGGAACAGGCATTTTGAGACCGAGTTTTTCAGCGATCTTAAACAGCGGTTCCAGCATATCATTTGAATAAGTAATCAAAACCCGGCTATCTTCATGAGTTACATGCTTTAACTGTTCAAAGGCCTTCTGAACGTCTGGAAAAAGTCCGATGCAGTCTGAAAGCAGCACGTAATCGAAAGGTTTGCGTGCGGGCAAATTTTCGGCATCAGCGGCAAGATATTCATATTGAGGGTGGTTTTGCTTCGCAACTTCAATCAACTTGTCGCTGATATCAATTCCCAGCCCCTCAGAGGGCTTCAATGAAGCTAAAAGATCTCCGGGGCCGCAGCCAATATCTAAAACAGTCGCGCCCTCACGCACGTGATAACGCATGAACGCTTTAATATCATCATGGTAACCACGGTTCTTTTGCTTCCAAGATTCGCGGCTTACGGCAATCCCGTTAAAATAATTTCTAACTTCTGCTGAATTCATTCTTATAAATCTGCAATTTGGGTGAATAAAAAATCGCCGTATTCTACCTTGTGAAACTGTGCTGTCAATCAATGCAAAACGGCATGATTTTCACGTGACAACGAACTCATGACTGCTTATCATGTCTGCGCATGCAACTAAACGGGAGTTCGCTTTGAGATTTTTAGTTACTGGCGCATCAGGGTTTATCGGAAGCCGCCTCGCTCAAAATTTGGCTGAACACTTTGGAAAATCAAACGTCCAGCTTCTCTTCCCCCCGCAGCCTAAACATTCTAAAGAAGCCGGCCGCAAGGATAAACTTTCAGCGGCCGGCTTTGATATTATTTACGCCGACCTTTTACATTTGCCTTCCGGTTTTGCCGAATCAATCAAATCTTTTGACGTGCTGTTTCATCTAGCCGCTTTCGGAGAAACCGAAGCCAAAAACCTTGAACTCAATCAAGTCAACGACCTGGGAACGAAAATGCTGCTTCTCGCATTGAAGACGCATTTAAAAGGGGCGCGCGTTGTTTTTACCAGCACATTGGCGGCGGTAGACAGGTCTTCCGCTGACAATACGCCGTTAGCCGAAGATTATCCCTGCCATCCGCGCACCACCTATGGCATGACCAAACTGAATGCCGAATCCATTATCAAAGCCGAAGCTTCGCAGTTGGGCTATGACTGGATTATCATGCGGCTGCCGACAGTCATCGGCGAAGGTTACCGTCCCGGCGGCCTTGCCGATGTCATCGGTGAAGATTTGCGCCGCGGCGGATTATTCACCCGCCTTAATTGGCCCGGGCGCATTGAACTTGTATATGTCGGAGATGTCGCTCAAATTTTGGAAAAGGCCGGGACACTTCCCGTTCAAACCGGGCTGATATTTCATATCAGTTCCGGGATCGCACCCACTCTCGGCCAACTGATTCAGGAAATTGCCGACCTCCTCGGCATTAAACGCCGGCCAATCACTGCGCCAGATTTTTTCTGGAGCCTGATCAGAAAAATTATTTGGATCCAACCCCTCTATAAAATACTGCCATTCAACTTGAAAGTAACCTTCTGGAGATTATCGCTTATTGTCAGCGACGGATTCGTCGGTGACGGCAGATTACTATCAAAATATATCCCTCACACCTTTGTGAAATTACCGGAAATGCTTCGTCGAACCTACGCAACAACTTAAAAAACCATGAATAGCTTAATTCCCACCGGATCCGACGGCACCTATTTTTTACGGTTTATCTTACTAATCAGTCTCGTTATCATTCCGATTGGAATACTTACACTGCGCCTTTTTAAAATAAGCGTCCGGTCTCGCCTTGAATACTTATTTCTTTCCCTTGTAACCGGAACATTATTCACCAACGCGCTTTATTTTGTAATGCGCCTTACGCATCTTGAAAATTTCTGTTTCCATTTATTTTTTGCAACCTTGCTCCTCTGTATTATTTTTCTTTTTGCGAATAAAGAAATGCGCACTTTTTTAATACGGCGACCGTCAATGGAAACAATCCTGTTTATCGTAATTTTGATCTTAGTGGGAATTTATCACTTCCACCGCACCTGGCATGCGATTGTTTGGATGCCGGACGGGCGGCTTGTATTTTGGCAAAATCTTTTTGCCGACCCCATTTGGAAATTGAGTATTGCGTCCGAGCTTGAACATTCCGTACCGCCTCAAATGCCTCTTTATGCAGGCACCCGCCTGACCTACCATTATTTTATGGAACTTTTTACCGTCTTTGCACATTTCACGACGCGCATTGATTTAATTTCTTTGAGATTTTTTATTATTCCACTTTACAGCTTCTGCATCACAAGCCTGGCGGTTTTTACTGCGTTTAAATATTTTCTGGAAAGTTCCCGTCTTGCGCTTTTTTCAGTTTTTATGGTGATGATTTGCTCGGTGGGCTGCGTTGAAGACGCGCATGTCCCATTCGCTATCTCAATTTATCTCGGTGTCATCATTCTCATGAGTCGAACTTTGGAGTCGAAAAATTTTTTTGCATGGCTGCTCACTCTGCTGATGATCGCCCAGACCATGCTTTATGAAGCCATTGTCAGCGCAACATTCCTGGCAGGCCTCTCACTCGCCTCTCTTCTTATTTTGATCTGGAGAAAAAGATTCGAGCCGCTCCTGACTGTAGTCTTGGGCGGACTACTGCTTATCATCGTACAAACATTTGCTGTGGGCAGAATCGCCGGAGGCGACGGTCACCATATTCTTGGCATTCAATTTCCATTCTTTGTCGGAGCAATTAAGGATTTCCCGATTTTGAAGGAAACTTTGCGCGGTCTTATCCAAGCTTATCATTCACAGCCATTAACCGGCTGGCGCTTACCCCAATACATTCAATTACTAAGCCTTCCTTTTTTGGGGTTTGCTGCTGTTTTACTTTTTATTTGCCGGATGCACAACATCTCTGTTCTGGCGATTCCACTATTACTTAAAAAACTGAAACATTTAAAAAACGAATCGGCTCCCTTGATCTTTATTCTGCCTGTCCTTGCGTTTGGATTGATGTTCCCCTTAATATTCAGTTTCCCTTTTCTCTGGGCGGCATCTTTTCGAATTCTGTTCAACACTGTTTTTCTTCTGATTGGATTTGTTCCGCTTGCAATACAGATTTATTGGAAAAAATCGCGTCTGCACCAAGCTCTGATTTTCACCGCGATGCTTTGTCTTTTTATAATTCCAATAATAAAAACGCAACTGTATTTCAAAGAATACTCTTCTCAATACGGGGAAATCTCATCCAATGAAATGCAAATATTCAACTACTTACGAACCCAGACACCACCGGACTCCGTATTGATGCATCCTTTCATCGATCACGATGTCCGGGACGCAAATAAAAATGGCCAAATTGCCTGGGTCTTTAAAGACCATTATTATTTTGGATCCGCTTTGGGCGGCCGGCGAGTTGTTCTTGAGGGTTCAAAACAAGGAATGATAAAGGAATCCACGAAATTAACTCCCGAACAGATTGAAACGATCATGTCGGATACTGCCGCTGTTTATACAACAAAAGATGCCTCCCGGGCCCGGATGATTCTTGAAAAGTACCGCGTTTCATATTTATGGGTTCCTGCCAACAAGAGCCTGCAATTTCCACACACGCAAATTCTAAAATCTGTCATTTCAAACTCTAAACATACTCTCTTCCAGGTTTTGAAGCGTTAGCTTGCATTTTAAATAACTGATTTGCTATTCAAAACTATTTGGCGATAATATGCGCAACATTACTATGCACAATATACAGCCAAATCAAACAGAGCGTTCGCTTTCTCTTCCATCGCCTATCATCGTAGGGGTCTTACTTGCCATTATGTTTTTGCTGATGAATTTCAGCGGATGGCACAAAATTTTATCTTTTGATGAACCACATAATCTCCGTTACGGATATGACGTATTAACCAAAGGCCCTTTGGCGGAAACCGACGGACAGCGCATGCCTGTATTCGCGCTGCATGCTCTGGCATGTCGAAGTTACGCTTGCGATTGTGAAAAAACGATCGATCAACCTTGGCGCCTCTTTTGGATTCGTCTACCAAGCATGCTTTTCACCCTCGCTTTAGGATTCTTGGTTTGGTACTGGTGTCGACGTCTTTACGGAAGCAACGCCGCGCTCGGCGCGCTCTTCCTATTCGTCTTCAACCCCAACTTTATCGCTCACGGCAAAGAAGTGACTTCTGACACCATGACTTCGTTTTGGGTCGTTCTAACAATATTCTTATTTTGGAAATGGCGCAGCACCGGCAAAGAAAAGTTTGTGTACTTTACCGCGCTTTCAATCGGTATTGCGATTATCACCAAACTCAGCTCGATCCTGCTTTTTGGTATTCTTCCGCTTATTCTTATTGCTCAAAAAATTTGGACCCGTGATTTCCACGTCACACTGACGGCAGCATTTAAAATATTAAAACAAACGGCCATCAGCCTTCTTCTTATTTGGCTTGTCATTAATGCCGCTTATTTATTTCAAGGCAGCTTTGAAAGTACGCGTTCTTTCGCGTGGCAAAGCCGCTTCTATCAAAAAATTGCCGCAAAAGCGGACCTGCCAATCCCCTTGCCGCGGATCTTTGTTCGCGGCCTTGACTATTCGCATTTAATCTCCGAACACGCGGAGTACGGGCGCGGAAACAACTACATTCTCGGCCAGCGCCACCGGAAAGGGCGCGACTATGCTTTTGCCGTCATGGTGCTGCTTAAAACACCTTTGGCTTTTTTTATTTTCCTTCTGGCCTCTATCGCGATCTGGAAAAGAAAAGGTTGGCCCCAATCCAAAGAAATTCCTGGAATTTATCTTTGGATTCCGTTCGGCGTTTGGTTTGTATTTTTCAGCTCGCTTTGCGACATTCAGGTGGGGATCCGCTATATCTTGCCGGGGTATGTTTTTTTGATTATCTTCGCAAGCAAGATTTTTGCGTGCATGGAAACCAAAGCAAGATCTTCTTTTTTATGTGCCGCAGCCTTGTGGTATGCGCTTTCGACACTCTCCTATGGCCCGCATTCGATGTCCTATTTTAATGAATTGATTGGCGACAGGATCAATGCTTATAAATATCTCGCTGACTCAAACTTAGACTGGGAAGACAAAAACTACTACATTAAAAAATGGGAAAAAGATCATCCCGGGATTAAATACCAAACTCACCCGGAAGCCATGCGGAATCCGCAGCCGGGATTCTTTCTGATGCCTGCGAATTTTTATGTAGGAGTCATTGACGAAGACAAATATGCGTGGATACGCGGTTTCAAGCCTTTAGCCCATGTGACATACAGCCACTACCTGCTTTATATCGGCCCCGAAGAATTAGCCGAAGCGCTTAAAAAACATCCCATCCCAAAATAACGCTTAGTTGCCCGGATCGAATTACAAGTAAGAATATTCAACTTGATCGGCAAAATCCTCTGTCTCAAAATAAACTACCCATAGATTTGATTTCTATCGAGCAAAACATGGGAATCGACAAGTGCGTTTACGCTCTCTCCAGCGTATTCGCCAAAAATTAAAACTAAGTAATAGTCAGATCGGGATGGATGAAAATCGCACAATTCAACATCAAAGTCAGTAACTGCATAACCATACTGTTTAAAGTACCCTGAATAATTATGGCACCACGCCGTGCTATACCCCATATGCTTTGACCATAGCTTGGCATCATTTTTTTGTAAATACCCATTACAGTTCGTGTCAAAAATTGAAACATATTTTACATTCGCCTTTTTAAACGCTTCAAAGTAGGCACATAATTCCTTCGGCAGAGCATGAAGTAATGCCTGTGAAGAAAAAACCATATCAACATCACCCAAAGTTTTGAATGTATCCAACGGATATCCTTTTAAGTATTTCACATTGGAATAAATATTACATCCGACAGCCTGGTCCACCAAAAAATCCAACCCTATAAACTCAATATTCGGAAATTCCTTTGCCAAAACATCCAAACGAACACCATTGGCACATCCAATATCAACAATCCGCTTAGGCGCCTTACTTTTCACCTGCGCTTTTAACCGTTCAATGTAATTTGCAATAACCTTCCCGTGAAAATTCTGTTTCTGATAAAAATCTTTTTGCCAAAACCCATTATCACCGACCCCATCAGTATAAAGTTGCTGCAGGTCAAAAGCAGCCCGGTCTTTGTCATGATTTTTTATGACATAGGCAACATCCATCAACATGTTTTCGAAAATGACAAATTTAATATGTTTTCTGTTTTTTAGGACTTTAAAGTAAAGAAACAGCAGCAATTCTTTAGGGTATGTATAAAAAAGCTTCATAATCAACGACAACTTTTTAGCCTCAAATGAAATGACAGTCTTTTCAACATTAACGCTCATCAGATCTCCATAAAATTTAATCGATCTTTTTTTAGAAACTGACGCTATTTAAGCCATAGACCCAAGAAATTCTAGAGATCTGGGCGCAGGATTATATAGGGTATAACCCTACCTGCCCATGGAAAATTGCTTGGTGGGTAGAAGATTAGGCAAAGGAAGAGCGTGATCGAAGTGAGTAAACATTTTTAGTTCAAAGTATAGAGCGTATAAACATACCGCAAGTCTTGAATGTTCTGCGACTCAAGGCTTGTTTCTTTTCTAGCCAATACAGTATCTGCCAGAAGAAGGTCCATCGGCCGATTACGCAACACATTTGTTGTAACAAGCGGTGCCATATCTAAAACATGAGTAATCCCATTGTCTTTGAGAATCCGCGCCATCTCACCGGGAGTTTGAACGGATTTATATTTCGTACGAACATCAAAATCATAATCCAATACGACCGCGCGATCGAAATAAAAAAGGCGCGGCTCCTCTAAAACTAATATCTTTGACGCGAGTGGCAAATGCTGGTTCATCCAACGCGCCACGGGGATGGTGCGTTCCATCTTCTCGAGATATTTTTCCATACTCCAAACTCTTAAAAGCGGCCGGAATTGATAGCGAAAATGATACACCGACAGGCTTAAGAGGGACATAGTTAGCAGCACTGCGGAAATTTTAAGCAGCTTTAAAATAAGCAATTGCCTATTTGCTGTTTTTTGAAAAGCGCTTACGCCCATTGCTCCCGCCAGCAAATAGATCGGCAGCGTAGGAAGCAAGTAACGGACATTTTGTCCCGTAAAATACCAAAAGGTTGTAAATAAAAGCGCAAAGAGTAAATGCGGCCGCGCGGATTTAATCTTTACAGCGGCATAAGCCGCGAACGGCAAAATCAATAAATAAAAAGGGCCGACCCAATGATGATAATCAAAATATCGCGGCCGGAAAGTAATATCCAAAGGCAGCCCCAGAAAAGTCCAAACTGACCTTGGCAGCCCCATTCCGTGAAAGTAGATGGAAGAAAATAACGAAAAGTCTTCTGTGCCAAACAAAGATCCGAGATACGGGTAAACAGGATTACCGGTAAAAATCCAAGCCCGGAGAAACCAAAAGCCGGAAGTCGCGAATACGCCCAGCGATAAATATATTCCCGCGATAAAAGCCCTTTTTCTTTCCGCCCGAACAAATAACCTTAACGCCAGCATGATCATAATCGAAAAAAAAGCGGCCATGGCCAAATATCGCGCCGCGACGGCCATGCCGATAAACAATCCCCCGTAAAAGAAATCGGATGGCTTCAAGTCTTTCATTTTTCCGACTGTCATAAAATAGCCCAGCACGACAAACAGGGAAACTCCGGCGTCAATATAAGTGGTCGTGATTTGATTCAGCATCGTCGGTGTCAGCCATAGCATCAAACCAAAAAAGAATGCTGTTTTTTTACTGTGTGTGCTTTCTTCAATTTTAATCACAAGCGTGAGCATTAACAGTAAACCGCACAGCCAATGAAATAATTTAGAAATGGCGACATTCTTAAATAACATGCCTGAGGCATAAAAAACATTCATGAGCAGCGGCCGGTAGGACGCAATATCCAGATAGCTAGGCGTGAATGATGCGTTTTTAGCAAAAAGTTTTGCAAGATAAAGTTGAATGGAAAGCGCGTCGTTTGAAATTTCAGGAAGAAAGCAGAGCGATAAAGTAAACAGCAGCACTGCGATCAATGACCACTGAAAAAAAATCGCAAAGCCGCCTTTTTCTTCAAACAAAAAAGTAAAACTATTTTTTAGCCAACGAAAAAATTCAATTAATTTTTTCCCGGAAATAGCCAAGGCAAAAGCTAAAATTACAAAAATAATCCACGAGTTAAACTGATTGAACAGGCCGCTAAAAATAAGCAAATGCGCGTAGACCGCAAGCCCCAGCCCAATCCGCAAAATTCCGGAAAAGAGAAGAGTTTGTTCACGTAGTCGAAAACCGGCAAGCGACCCGCTGCCCCAAAGAGCCGGAAGCAGAAGCAGCCAGAAAAATACGGCAAATAACGCTGACTGCATCATGTGTTTTTAAACGTAAACGGATTATAGCGGAATGTAATTTTATATTTCCCCGGAGCCGGAAGCCATAATGCTCGAAAAAGCCCGTCAGCCTTTAAAATCGGAACGCGTTTTCCGTCAACCAATGCCTGCCATCCCGTAAAATAAGTTTCCGGAGTGACAAAAAAACCGGCTCTATCGGATTCAACTTCCCACTCAGAAAAATCATCCGACTGTCTTAATAAAGTAATCTGTGCCCTCGCCTCGCTCATATCCGTGTTTTCGGCATAAGCTACTTTTAGAATTTCATTTTTTTCCAAAAGCAATGTCCGGCGCGGATCAAAAGCGGGCGCCATAAGCTGCGCGCGCAAATCGTCCCAAGACTCAATAATATTAACTTTTTTAATAAAATAAGCCGGCTTATGCAGCCCCTTATTTTCATATAGATACCCTTCATCGTCGTTGGCAATTAATGTCAACGAAGGCGCCGAAAGAACCCTCGCGCTTAGTACATGCGAGACATTCATAAAATTCAATAAAGGCAGGCGCTCCAGGAAATATTCCGGCGGCGGAGATTCTTGATAATTAGAATCGTTCACATTCCCCAAAAGTCCGATGGTCTGAAAATAACGCGAAAGCACAAAGGGCGAATAAACACCGGCATCTTCCACTCCGTAAAGCATGTTTTGGCTTGGAACAAGCGGCAGGCGCTCTCCCAAAGAACGAAATCCGTATATCTTTTGTAATCTGCCAGCCTGCTTTTCAGCAGCCAATGTCTTGAGGATGGCGGTTGACTTAAAAGTTGTCTTATATGTTGAAAAATCAAGGCGGATATCAATTGCGGATAAGGCGTAAAGATCGATCAATATAAAACAAAGGCTGAAAATTAAAATTCCTTTTGCAAGTGGTTTTTTCAGAAAGAGAAAAACAATGATCAAACTGACGGCCAACAAGCCAAAATTAAATATATTGTGGGGATTAGCCCAGTTGAGATAACTCAATAAGAGATCGGGATAGGCTCTTACATTCGTCAGGTAACTCTCGAGAGAATGCGGATGTCCGGGCTGAGCGTAAACATACCGCTGAATGTAAAAATCGCCGGCACGGATTAACATGTCTTTTCCGAAGCGGAGCACTAAATTAAAAACGACGGTTAAACCCAAAAACACCCCGGTGATCCAAAAATAAATCCGGGCGGCTTTTTTGACAATGTTCTGAGTCGCCTGCCCATTCCACATTTGCTGAAACCCCATCGCGGCAATCATGGCGATGCCAAAACAAATAAAAACAAGAAACTTGGCGGGAATCCGGAAGGAGTAAAACTTGGTTACTTTGATAATCAAAACGTATAAGGGGCTCCAGCGCCCCAAAGCCAAAAGCAATACCATTAAACTCACGGAGCACCAAAGGCGGAATATTTGCCGGCGGCGGACATCGGGCGAGCAAAATGCAACGAGCATGAAAAAAAACGATAAAATCCCGGCGTATAAATTATTGCCGCGCAAAATAAGCGAAATATACGGGTTAATTAAAGTGCCCAGAGCCAGCGGTGACATCGATCCGACATAAGCATATCCTTCCGCCAGTCCGATACGGTTCGACTGGACCGCTAATTGAAATGTCAAATAAATTTGGGGAGCGGCAAACATCAATGCCGCCAATCCCGCGCAAACCAGCATAAAGAAAGCTACGGTTCGCTTATACCCGCTCAGTTTCTCATCGGGGAAAATAAAGAGCCGCAGAAGCGCATAAGCCGCAAAAACTCCCCAGGTTAAAATAGCAACCTGAAGATACCCGGCAATCAGCGACTGGCTGACCACCACCGCCAAAATCAAAAGAAATCGCCGCTGCGAACCTGCTAAATATCTTTCCAATAGCCAAAGGCCCACCGGAAACCATGCCACTGTTTTGAGCGAGGTCATATTATAAAATGCGCCGCCGTAAGCCGCTCCGAACACAAAAATGACCGCGGCCAAAAATGCAGACAGAGCGTTTAATTTTACCTGCTTAGCATAAAGATAGGTCCCCCAGCCCGCAATCAGCCAATGCAAAAGATTCATATAGGAATACGCCGCCTTAAATGGCAGTAAAAAGAAAAGGATTAAATTCGGAATATAAAAAATTCCGATTTGTCCTTCAGCGGCAATCGGAAAACCGCTATGGATGGCGTTTGTCCAAAACGGCAAATGGAAAGATTTAATTGAGGTCGCCAGCAAAAATGCCCAGGGGCAATGCTGCTCAAGATGATCGCCTGTTAATGGCGCAGATACTACAAAAACTAATTCCGGGAAAAAAACAAAAAGGAGCGCCAGAAGTCCTAAAAACGCAAAGGTATCTTTTCGTTCAGAGGTCATCGGATAACGGCCGCGTAGTTTTGGCTTAAACTCGTGACCACGATGGGGGCAAATTGATTTTAACTTCGATGTTTTTAAATTCCTGGCTTTTCTTGGCGCCATTCTTCTGCGCCCAAGCCACCATGCGTGAAAGGCCTTCGCGCAAAGTAACGGGCTTGCCTGTCTTGAAAGTTTTATGAGCCTTCGAATGATCGGAATAGGCCTCGTCCACCTCGTTGCGCTTATCCAGATATTTTATATTCGGCTTCACGTTGAAACAGGCCGACACTTCTTTCGCTAAATCATTAACCGTATCGGGAGTATCCGCGCCGATATTAAACGCTTGATTGTAAGCCTCGGGAACAGTAATTGACCTGGCAATGACAGGCGCGACATCATCAATGTACGAAAAAGCTCTTTTTTGGTTTCCGTCTCCAAAGATTGTCATTGGCTTACCTTTCATGATTTGATTCATGAAAATGCCGACCACATTGCGATATTTGTCACCGATATTTTGTTTTTCGCCGTAAACATTATGTGGACGGAAAACAATACTGTTTAAGCCGAACATCTCATGTGCGACTTTTAAATCCTGTTCAACGGCGTACTTCGCGATTCCATACGGATCTTCAGGCTGCGGGACCATGTCTTCCGACATCGGCAGCTGATTTTTGCCATAAACCGCGATTGAAGAAGTAAAAACGAAACATTTAACCTTGTGAATAATCGACAAATTGATCAAGTTCACCGAACCAATCAAATTATTCTCATAATTAAAACGGCGGATAAAGTGGCTTAAACCTTCCGCGGCGTATGCGGCGAGATGAAAAACATATTCAAATTGATGACGTTCAAAGAGTTTCGTGAGCAATGCATAGTCCACAATGCTGCCTTCTATGAATTCCGCTCCGGCAGGAACATTTTCTTTAAAACCGCCGCTCAAATCATCAAGGACACAAACCTGATGCTTTGCGTTGAGCAATGCTTCCGCGACATGCGCTCCGATAAATCCGGCGCCGCCTGTAACAAGGACTTTTGCCATTAGCCGACCTTGACTGTTTTAATTTCAAATGCCTTTTGCTTCCAAATGCCGAGCTTATGCAAAGTATAATGGAAAACCGTAACCATAATCATACAGCCATATTTAACCGCTTTTTTGAAAGGCATCTGAGAATTTTCATCTTCATAACGCGTTTGATGCGCGATTTCAGCAATTCTGGCGTGCCGGATTGCGGCTTGAATCATGATATCGGTATCGAAGTCAAATTTATCGCTTAATAAATCAAGCGGAATACGTTCAAGAAACTGCGCTGTGAACGCGCGATAACCGTTGTGATAGTCGGTAATATTAGTTTTAAACGTAAAGTTTTCAAGCCATGTCAAAAAACGGTTGGGAATATATTTCCAAAGCGGCATCCCATTTTTAAGTACATCGCCAAGAATCATACGGCTGCCCGTGACCACGTCATAACCTTCTTTTAATTTGGCAACGAATTGAGGAACCAGCGAAGGATCATATTGATTATCGCCGTGAACCATAACGATATAAGTGGCTCCGCGTTTAATGGCTTCGCGATAACCTGTTTTTTGAACCGCGCCATAACCATAGCTCTTGTCATGCGAAACCACCGAAAGGCCTAATTGCCGCGCAACATCCGCCGTATTGTCCGTACTGCCGTCATTAATCAAAATAATTTCATCAACGGAACCCTTCGGAATCGCCGCGATGGTCTTGGGCAACACAGCGGCCACATTGTGAGAAGGCATAATAACCATAACTTTTTCGCTCATACAACGAACTCCTTACTTTATCGCGCGCGCTAAAACAATCATCTCATGTCCGCCCAGGACATGGGATTTAAAAAATGTAAACATCAACTTATACAAAGGCTGCCAAATCCAAGACAACCTAATCAGCAAACGACTGCCGAAAGACTGCTGCCATTCGGGCGCCAACCCGCTTTGACTTGTGCGCTGTGCCGCATTGCCAGTTTTTGACGAGGGGCCTTTTGAAAGCTTCAACTGCAACCATCGTAAAAAGGTAAAAACGGGATAGGTGAAATCCCATGCAACCACAATTTCCAGACCAACCTCGCCCAGCTTTTGCTTAAGCTCGGGCAAAGTATAACGGCGCACATGTCCGTAAAAATCATCGTCCCAGCCCCAACGCTTGGGATTGCTGGGAACAGCCAAAACCAAATACCCCCCGCGGTCCAAAAGCGACGCTGTCTTTTTTAACGCGTGCCTGTCATCTTCAATATGCTCGAGAATATCCAGCAAAAAGACGGAGCGGTATTTACTATTTTCAGCGTCAAAACTTTGCTGTTCAACAATCACCGCGGGATAGGATTCCAGCTTATCTCTGGCAATCTCAATCGCCTCCGGCGACAAATCAATCGCTTTACCGTTCCAACCACGGCCCCCAAGAAACCGGCTAAAATCACCCGCCCCGCATCCCATATCCAGAAATGGCGGCTTCAGCTCATATTTTCTTATTATTTCGCTTAAACAATAAAAAAGATAGTTTCGAAAGGGCGGAAAATTTGCCATATTTGCGTTCGCATGATAGAGGAAAGCATATCCACAATCAACAAAAAATCTTGCGTGCGGACTTACTGTGGACGCCTCTTTAAATTACTGGTGAGCTTCGGGGCCGGGCCGCAAAGTTTCTGCATTTTTATAAGCGTCAAAAGACATGCGCGCGCCGGCCTTTAAATTCATGACGCGCGGCTCATGCGGAATCCGGCCTAGAGAAATTCCCAAAATCTTCTTTGCTAAAAGCAGCATCGTATAGTTTTTTTTTCTCATTTTTTGGGACAGCAGCATAAAAAAATAGCCCCCGCCCCACCGGAGAGCATGCAGCGCATATTTTAGAAAAAGAAATATTCGAATCGAGAAACTCCCCATAATTCCATAATATTTTCGTGTAAAGTAAGCCTGAGACCGGCGGTACTCCACAAGCACGTGCATTAAATTATACCGGGCAGATTGGCCGCCATAATGGCAAATCGACGTTGCCGGCAAATAGCGCACTTCCCATCCCTTATCTTGAATCCGGCGGCACAGATCAATATCCTCGAAATACATAAAAAACCGCTCATCCAAAAGCCCGGCGTCTTCAAGCGCCTTACGCCGCAGCATCATGGAAGATCCTGAAACCCAATCCACGTTTTTGAGCGACGCATATTTTTCATCCAGATAGTCGCGAACTTTGTGATCGTTGATCGATAAACGGTAATGCATCATTTTTCGAATCATTTCAGTGCGAAGATTGGGAAAGTGGCCGCATGAAAGTTGGAAACGCCCTTCCCCATCGACTTCGCGGCAGCCCAATACTCCGATTTCAGAATGGGAATCCATAAAATCTAACATAATGTCAAAACTGTTTTCAGTCAGGCAAGTGTCGCTGTTCAGTAAAAAAATATATTCGCCGTGGCTGTTCTGGATGGCCAAATTATTTCCCGCGGCAAATCCGACATTTTTTCCGGTCTCGATATAAGTTAGGTTTTCGCAGCTGGAACAAAAAAGCTGTTCTTCATTCTTTTCGGAGCCATTATCAACAACAATCACTTCCCAGGAAAAAAGCGGGGCGAACTTTTGAATTGATTTCAGACACTCGGCCGTAAGACGCGTGGTGTTGAAATGAACGATAATGATGCTTAATTTAAAGGATTTCATGCGTTCCATCATAGCGGAGTTCTGCCTTGACTTCAACCGGCCGGATATTCGCGCTCTGCGCGGTTATAACTCTCAATCGTTCCGATATCGCGGTGATAAACACCGTTATGAAACGTGAAAATACGGCCTAAATAATGTGGCAATACTTCGGTGCTGAAATCGATTTGATCTTTTGAGAGGCTTTCAAGGAAACTAAAAACGGAGGGCTCCAGTATATAAACCGCGCCATTCGCCAAATTGCCGGGAGGATTTGAAGTTTTTTCATGAAAAGCCTGCACCACTCCGTGCTTATCCAATTCGACAATTCCGCAGGATTCGGGGGCTTCTGAAACAAATGTCATCATTGTAATTTCACAGCCGGCCGGCCTATTGCGATGGGCGCGCGCATACGCCTTTACGTCAAAGCGCGACAGATTGTCCGCGTGCACGAGCATGACCGGATCCTCACCAAAAAATTGACGGTTTTTTAACAGTGTGCCGCCTGTGCCAAGAAGGTTTTCTTCATAAACAACCGTGACATTTTTTGCGTAAGGGCTTGTTTTTAAATAAGCGCGGACGGTATCCGCAAAGTAATGCAGATTAACAAGCATCGGAGTCACGCCGGCCTCGCTCAGCATTTGAAGCCAATACTCGAGCAGCGGCCTGCCGTGAATCGGAACAAGGCATTTCGGAATGGAATCGGTCAAGGGACGAAGTCTCGTACCCATCCCCGCCGCTAAAAGCAATGCCCTCAACTCTTGATCTCCATCATCAGTTCATTTGCGCTAAGTGGAATATTCCCGATACGCCCCAGCTGGCATGCGGCCGCGATTGACCCAAGATAAGCGGCCTTCCAAATATCCGCACCCACCGCCATTGCCATCGAAGCGCAGGTTAGCAAGGAATCGCCGGCGCCCGAGACATCTTTCGGCGCCGCATTCATTGCCGGCAACCGGTCGGTCAGCCATTTTTCAGAAGAAGATGTCGCGGCATGAATCAATAACCCTTCCGAACCCAAAGTTAGCAAAATATTCTTGGCTTTTGCTTTAACGCGAAGCATTTCCGCCAGTACAACTAAGCCGGCATTAAAATCACCGACTGATATTCTTGCTTCCCGCTCGGTGGGCGTAAGCAAAAAGGCATCGTGAAAACGCGAGACATATCCGATTTGAGAAGAAGCCTGGCTGTCTGCCACGATCATGATGTTCTTCGCCAGGCAAAGCGCAATAATTTCATCGACTAACGGCTGAGGCAGGCAGCCATAATTAAAGTCAGAAAATATGAGCAGCTTCACGCCATTTAAACTTTTTTCAAGATCTTGGAATATTTTCTTTTGAATTTCACGGTCAATCGGATGCTGATGAAAATGATTTACCCGTAAAAGAGTTTTACCATGCGCGCGAAATCGTTCCTTGCGGATCGTCGGACGGCTTTCATCCGTATAAAGATGCGCTGTGACACTTTGTTTTTCTAATTGGGTTCGAACAAATTGCGCGGCTTCATCGTTCCCAACGACGGAAAAAAAACGCACCTCCGCGCCAAAGCCCTGAGCATGAGCGGCTACAATCCCCGCCGCCCCCACAAACCTGTCACGCGAAAGCGGCGCCACGGCAATTGTGGGATCTTCCTGCGACATCCCAAGCGGCTCACAAGTAACATACTCATCAACGATGGTTTCACCGATCACGACAACCCGCAGCCCTTTCATTTTCTGCACCACAGTTTTTAAATCCAACATATTAAATTTATGGCGTTCGGGAAAATCTTTTGGCTTAACGATGGTTGAAAAATTGAGGTTTTTAAATTCATCCCGCAAAAGGTCAAGCGAGGAAAAGCTCGCTTCTCCCGAACTGAAAAGCAGTTTGCCGCCGTAAGATTCAACGGCTGCCAGCTCAGAATTCACCTGACTTTCATGCTCTTGCCCTTTGACTACAAATTTTGGCTTAAGCTGTCGGATAAACTCTTCTGGGCTCGCTTTTAAAAGAAACGCAAAGTCAACCCAGCTTGTGGACTGCAGTCCTTCTAAACGCAGATTTTCAGGCAAAAGCGTAGGCGCATTATCCTGATCGGACAAAACACCAACCACGAGCAGGTCGCCACATTGTTTCGCAAACCGGAGAAGGCGCAAATGCCCGGGATGAACGACATTAAAATTACCCGAGACAAATACGATGCGCTTTGCCTCACCCGCCTGTTTTTTAATTTCATTAATAATAGACTGCATGTTTTACCTTAGCTTGATTTTAGCCGGCATAGTTTAGCAGATTACGGTGCTTCTGAATAAACCGAAGACAAACGCGTGACTTCGTGCCATAAGAATAATGCCCGGGCTTAAAAAGCGCTAAATAAACGGCGTGGAGTTTTTCTTGCTCTGCGGACGGGGTGAATTGTCCGTCAAGCCGGTCCAGCATTTCCGCCGCAAGATCAGACAAGTCTTCGGAAGTATTTTCATCGGCGCGTATTTTGGCCCACTCATACTGCTGCGTGAAGAAGTACCCTCCCGCTTCGGAACTGAGCAATTCATCGAAAGTCAAATATCTCTCGAGGGATTCACTCCAAAGTAATTTAGGAATGCTCAAATCACATTCGCGGACGCCCAGCGTTTCCACGGGAATCATATTCGCATTTGCCACGGGCACGCCGAATATCGTACTGACAAAAAATAATCCGGAAGTATCCCCAAGAAAAAACCGCGCCTTGGCGCAAAGCACGACATCGAGCCGCTCTGACTTAAGCGGATGCCGGGCATAATCAATCACTCCCGCGATTTCTGGCAATGGCGTCATACCCGGATCGCCCATGCGCACGCAAACACCGCCGCGACGGACAATTTCTTTCATTGCAGGAATGGCATTGGCTATACTCGCATTTCGATGGCGTTGAATAATTTCATTTTTCGGCATATAGCTTCCTTCGCGCACATGAACACAGACAAACCATTGATTCTCTTTCATTCCAAGCTGTGCCAGCTGCTGCTTGCCCCAAACCTCATCTTCCGCATTCAAAACCAAAACTGGGGGGCGATTATCCCAAAGTGTATTAATACGAAAAATTTCCTGGGTGCCAAAAAACTTCGAAATATACCGCGATAGATCCTCCCTCATTACCCAGCGCCGGGACATCAGCTCGAGTATCCATGCCAAAATTGGATTTAAAACAACCGGAATAAATTTTTTCCAGTAATTTAATAAGTGCTGATTGGCGACGAAGCCTGTACGGGCCGTTATAAAAAAATGATGCCGTTTCCGTATTAATCCCAAGCGTTGCTCTTTGATAAAAGTATCCACATCAGCGGCAAGATGTCCGATATGCCAAGTTTGGACATAAAGGCGCCTAAAACCCAGCAAGTGTACGAGAACTCCCAGAGGAAGAGAAAGAATCCAAAGAATTTCGAGGGCAACACGCTTCACACAGACACAAAAAATCCAAAACCAGCCGTATTGTTTAAGGCGGCTCCGGACAATATGCAGAAGAGTTTGGTTTTGGGAAAGCATCAGCCGGCAGATTGATTGCGCCGCAGCAAGGATTGCCCGTAACGAATGGCAGGTTTTTCGATAAGAAGAAAGCTGACGGCACCCCACAAAAAAATACCGGGAAGATAAACAAGCGGTAAATACCAAAAAGGCATTCCGGGCAGTGTTTTAAAATGTTGGTAGGATGCATCCGTACCTAATTGACTGAATAATGCTATTTCGTGAAAATTGGCCTTGATATAAAAAAACTGAATGATGTAAACGCTGTATGAAATTACCCCGATTAACCGCAGAGGGAGAATATTTAAAAATTTTCCGGCCCATTCCACATGCGGCAGAGCAGCCAGAATAAGCCCGCAGGCTAATCCAAGCCCAAGCGTATGTCCATCCATGTGCACTTGCCCTAGGCCCATAACAGCGCCCCAGTCATACTTAGGACCCTGCAAATCCATCCCTAGCAGCAAAATTCCTGTGCAAAAGAAAATAAGCGCCGATTTCTTTTTTAAAATCAGCGAAAACTCCGAAGCCGCGATACCAATAAAAAAATATTTCCAAAGAGAGAAAAAACGGCTCGGATAATCCGCTGCAACCATCGCCGCGATCATAATCAGCGAAAATAAAACCATTTTTCGTCGGCCTAAAACAATGACCGCCAAAGGCAAGAAGGCATAAAAAATCATTTCAATATAAAGGCTCCATGTCGGCGAATTAGCAAATCCCCCGGGCCAATTAAAAATTGTCAGCATAAAAAAATCCGAAACAAAATAACCCGGCGCCGTAAAATTTGCGGTTGCAACATATTGCTTAAGCATTAGACAAATGATGACTGCAAAGACATAAACGGGATAAATGCGAAAAAAACGGCGGATGGTGTAATCACGCAAATCCTGCAGGCTCTTAATTGAAAGAACCGACCTGTAAATTAAAAAACCGCTGAGTACGGCAAACATCGGCACGCCCTTTGAGGCATAACCAATAAACTGCATAGGACGAAGAACCTGCGTGGAACTAAAAACAGGATACGAGGACCACCAGAAATGACCGAGCGCGACCAAGGCGGCCGCGAATCCGCGTAAAGTATCAAAACCGCGCAAATACTCTTGGTGTGGCGGAATAGGATGGACAAAATGTGGCGCAATAATATTACGCGAGGTCGGAAAAGCGAGCAGGAGCAATAAAAAATAAAATAAGCCGGAGGAAATAGTTGCGACGGGATAAGCGGTAATCCAGCTCATTGATTTGCTATTTTCCGTAAATCGTCCGCAAACCGCTCTTTTTCCTGAGCAGCGGCCCAGGGTGCAAATTGATTTCCGATAAAGGGCCCGCTAATTGTTTCAATAAAAACAGCATATTCACTTAAAGGAATAATCGTATGCCAACTTGCTTTGTTAAGCCGGAGCATGCGCTGCAAACCGGAATCTCCTGCTTTGAGACGGTAAGAAACCGTTTTTTTTCCGTCATCACTAAAAACCATGACGGCCATTTCTCCGCGCACAATGTGAAATGACTTCCCCGATTTGAAATTAATATGAGGCACATCACAACTTTCGCGGGGCAAAGCGACAAGCATTTCATGCAATGAATCATCCGTTTGCGGGTGCAGCAAAATTCTCGCCCGCTTTCTAACGGCTTTTCTTGCGCGCGCAATCGTTTTGTTAATTAAATCTTCAGTAATTAAAACGACGGCGGACGCTGAGACTTCAACCGCGTCATTTAATTCCGCAAAATGATTTACTTCGGACATTGCAGTTTTGATTCCATTGCCTGGATTTGAGGATAAAACTCACTTCCGCCGGAAAGCTGTACGCCATAAATTTCTTCAAAAATACGCCTGGCCTTTTCCCATTGTTCATCAGGAACCGTACGCCAACGGCCAAGAAAACTTGCAATCCCGAACTGCAATCCCGCAAAAAGTGCCGAACCAATTACTGCCGTTGAAAATTTGCGGTTTTTCAGGCCGGACGCATGGTCACGCAAAACATCGACCCCCACATCAGGCGCATTATTCAGCATGCAAAAACTTGCTAGCTTTAAAATTGAAAAATCCAACCGGTCAGAATCGTTTGTCCATTGCTTCGCGCACCATTCAGGGCGGCGCATCCATACTCCGTCAGCAGCCACTAAAACGCCGTAGCGAAAATCTTCCGGTTCAATCGGGTCAGGCTTGCGGAATAAGCCGAGACGCGGATAACCATAACCGCGGTAATCTAAATTCAGAAGAATAAAACCTTTGCTGAGAAGATACTCATGTGTTTCCGAAAATAATTTTTGGCCGATAAAACAGGGCTGAAAATTACAGCTGCTGCGAATACCGAGAATATTCCGGTCCAATTGACGGGATGCGCCGATAATCACATCCTGCTCCGTACCTTCTGTATCCACTTTCAGGAAATCCAGGGCCAGATTATTTTCTTCTGCCACGACATCCAAGGTTCGCGTACGGAGTTTGATCTCCTTCTCAATTTCTGCCTGCCCCGGCTTGAGCCGGCGAAAGCACTCGGATGTCAAATCGGGTTTTAAAAAAGAGCTCAATCCGCGATGTTTTAAAAGATAGAAAGTGCGCTCGCCTTCATGGCTGTCTAAAGCGGTTTCAAAAACCTTGAAAAGCTTTGCATCCAAAGTGCCGCGCAGCCGCTCGGCTTCAACCGTATCCGGTTCAAACATTAAATAATTGAGCGGCGCTTTATAATTTCGCCATGAAGGATGCATGCCATATCGCGCACCGACATCCGCAATCACCGTTATTTCCTGAGAAGCCATTATTCCTCCGTTATGAATGCCGTATTATGCCCGAGCATCGATGAAATGAACATCCGGAAAAGGGATTAAAAAACGCCCGCCTTTTTTCAGATATTCGGTATTTTTCAAACGGATCGGTTCCGCATAACGCCAAGCTAACACAATCACGAGCGCCGGATTGCGCGCGGCCAACTGCTCGCGGCTGACCACGGGAATTTGATAATTAGGCCCAGTCAAAGTCTTCTTGAAGGGCGTATCATCCACGATAAAAGCGATTTTCTGGTTCAGATCAAATTGGTTGATCAGTGAAGCGCAGCCTACCGAAGAACCGTAAACCGCAATTTCACGGCTTTCTTTTTCCGCAGTCTCCACGGCCGCTGCGATTTTCAAGGCAATGGTGTTCAACTTTTGTGAGAAATGCTCATAGAGCGCCTGCGAGTAAAGCCCTGATTTTTCTTCAAGGGCTGAAAGCTCCGCAACACTCGGATGGATTGCCCGTCCGCCGCCGGCCAGCTGCACATAAACTCGAATTGAGCCGCCCTTCGGCCAAATACGCTCAGCTTCAAAAACCTCGAAACCCTTCGCGGCAAAAAATTTGATCAGCGGCTTGATAGAAAAATAAGTCAGATGCTCATGATAAATAACATCCAGCAGAGTTTTATCCAATACGTCCAGCGCATATTGCGTTTCAAAAACAAAAACCCCTTCCGGAGCGAGGCAAGTTCGCACGCCTTCGACCATATCCGTCAAATCATCAAGATTGGCGAGCGTATTGTTTGAAATAACAATATCCGCCCGGCCATGCTCCCGGCTGATTTCCCGCGCTAACGTTTCCGTGAAAAAGTCAGCCCGCGTGGGAATACCGCGGGCTGTTGCCTTTTCCGCGATTTGCCGCGCCGGATCAACGCCTAACACGGCGGCACCTTTCGATTTAAAATATTCCAGTAAAGTTCCGTCATTACTGCCGATTTCAATCACCAGCGAATTTTGTTTATTTTTTAATTGGGATAAAAGAATATCAGCCAATTGCGAAAAATGCTCGCTGAGCCCTAGCGAAACCGAAGTCTCATACATGAAGGTGTCATACTGCAAATGAGGATCGACCACGGTGGTCAGCTGCATCAAACCGCAGGCATGGCAGGAATAAATATCAAGCGGTGCCGTGACCCTCAGCAATTCTGTGATTTCCGCGCTCGTCTCGCCCACATTCGGCGAAACGACGGGAATGGGCTTGAGGGGTACGCTTTTGAACAGATTCGTGCTGCCACAAAGCCGGCAGGTATTACGAATTGTGAAAGGACTGCTTTTCACTTTCATACCTTTGAATAAATTTCATTCATAAGCACCATATCATTAAGCGAATCTTTCCCCGTAGCGAGCACACCAGCTTCGCCATCACTCACCGCGCTAATAAAAGCCTGCATTTGATTATTAAAGCTCCACGGCTGGCTGTGATCAACAAAATACTGCGTCTTGGCTCCATTCACATTCTCATCAAGCGTTACGACAGCACTTTGATTTTTTTGTTTCAACGAAGTCAATTGCAGCTTCAAACGTCCTCGTTCAAAAAAAAATTCGAATGACTCTTCCCATTTGCCGGTCGCGGATTTCCCCATATCAAAAGAAACAGCTACTCCGGCCGCATCCAGCAAAGCTGACATTGAATGACTGTGCTGTATATCCGCATGACGGCATTGAAGTTCACAATTAAGTAAATACCGCAGCAAATTAACACTATGCAGGCCTACATTTGCAAACCATTCTCGATGATTTTTAACCGGCTCGGGAACATGTCCGGCCTTAGGCGTGCCGCGAATATAATCTTCACAGTCTCCCACATACTCCGCGCAAAAATTTTTCCCGCGAACCATAATCAATTTCCCCAGCCTACCTGAAGCAGCCGCTTCACTAAGTAACTGACGGGCTTTGTTAACGCCCCAATCGTATCGTTTCATGAATCCCACGGCATAAATTAATTTTTTGCTCTCGGCCAGACGCACTAGCTCTTCAGCCTCGGCAAGATTCATGGCCATCGGCTTTTCTGACAAGACATGTAAACCGCGCGTTAAAGCCGCTTTAACAATCGCAGCGGTTTTATGCCGCGGAACGACCACCACAACCGCATCCAATACCGCCTTTTTGAATAATTCCTGATCGGAACTAAAAACAGCATTACATTTAAACCGTCTTGCCACTTCATTCGCTCGATTCAAATCGTGATCCGCTATGCTTTCCAAACGGATATTTTTTAACGCGGCAATCGCGGGAAGATGCGCGATTTGACTAACC
The DNA here is from genome assembly GCA_043732705.1 of Candidatus Omnitrophota bacterium. Lineage (GTDB taxonomy): Bacteria > Omnitrophota > Omnitrophia > Omnitrophales > Aquincolibacteriaceae > Multiplicimicrobium. Next base: position 28,227 of record JAYTHE010000011.1, read on the forward strand.
ATTCCCGTTCCGATAATTCCGACTTTTAAAAGATTATCAGGCGTCATGCCCGGGCCGCCAAAAGTTTACGCTCGAGCTTTTGATCGCCATACACCGCCAGAAAAGCCTCGGTTATCACTTTGATGACTGCCTCTGAAATATGCCGGGACGTGCCGTCTTCCGCTCCATACGCCCCGCTGCCATAAACTCCCAGCCATTTCACGATTTCAAAAGAAGGCCAATAAAATACGTCTTTAACGTTCGTTCTGCATATTTGATCGATGGCAACGCGCAGTGTCGACTTGGAAACACAGTCGGCAACAATGGCGGAAGGATATTCAAATGTCGCGGCAAGCGGAACCGGTGATACCGTGAAAAACAATTTTGAACGCGGCGCGATTTTCCGTACCGCTTGAATAAGATAGTCAAGATTGGCGGCATTCTCTTCGACGGTCGTAGTTTTAAATTCATTTTGAGCCAAAAGATGTAGGGTATTGGTGTTTGGGTAGCTCAAATAAAAATCCCCCGTTTTCTTATCAAAAAAACACGGCGCGACACCCAAAGTGAAAACAACGACATCCGCGTTAGAAAAATAACGCCGGACATTCTCTTTGTCTTTGCCGTAGCAATGCTCAAAAACGCCGGCAATATTCGGAGGAACGGGCTCGTCCTTCGAATCCAAAAGCCAATTCATCAAGGCGCGGTTGGCATAAGTACTGTTAATGAGCTCGCCCATTCCGAGGCATTGCGCATTCACGCCCATTTGCTCTAAAGCCAGCGCCAGATTTTGCGCAAAACATGAGCCAAAAGTTAAAACGCGGCTTGCTTGATCAATCACCGGAACCGCAGCAGCGGGCTTAACGATATATTTAAATACTGCCGCCCTCAGGTCCGAAAAATCGCTCAATTTATTAGGCCAACGCGCAATATAATGGGTCTGCTTATGATCAAGCTTATTCAGCCCATCGAGATTATAGACAGCGCCCCCAAGATTGTATTTATCTTCCGCAAGCGCGGGGTTCAATTCAATCGCTTTCCGGTAATGAACCGCGGCCTCCTTCAACTTATCATTAAATTGCAATGCCTGAGCATAACGCTCATGAATTTGCGCGCTGATCAAAGTATCCGGTTGTGATTTGGCGGAAATTGCCTTTGCGAAAATGGCTTCCGTTTCATAAGTCCGGCCTTGATAACACAATGACTCGCCCAACCAAAACCAGGCTTCGGCATCATCGGGTGCTAAACTCACAAGCTCTTTAAAAATCTGTTCGGATTTTACGATTTGAGAAACGCGGCCGGCGGAACCATGCAATAGTTCAATGCCGATTTTTTTTAATCCTTCAGGATTGTCTGTTTTAATTTCAGGAGCAGAGCTAAGAATCCTCAGCTGCTGCACTTCAAATAATTTTTGAGCTTCCGCGTAAACAATCATATCCATTTGATTTTGTTCCTGAATCAGAATCCTGTCTTCCTCGGCAATTTCCTGCACCGCGGGGCGGAAAGGAGTCGTATTAAGAGCTTTCACGGCAGGTGTTTGTTCCATACGCAAATCACGGAATAACAACTTGACGCTTTCGGGATAACGTTCCGTCAATCCCACAAAACTCAATTTTTGCAGATTTTCAAGCGCTTGATTAATTAAATTCTCCGGAACTTTATCGCGGGGATCGCGCCAATCCGCGCCTAAAAAATACGTTTGATGGTTGAAAATAACAGAACGTACCTGCGGGTCGCGGCTTTTCAGAAAATCCCGAAAGCTTAAATCTTTAGCGGCCGCGACCATGGTGCGATTCGTATCGTCGACAACTCCATTCCAACTGCGCAAAAAATAATAACTAGAAATCACCCGGTCTATAGGATCGCGCAAAAAAGTTATCAAATACGTCTGCGGATTAAACTTTTTTGCCTGTGAATAGGAAAAATGCCCGAGCAGGAGAGAATATTTTTTCAGTTCCTCGGCGGTGACAGAATCATATTGTTCCGGCGATCCGTTATAATAGTGCGCGCCGGGCAAGGCTTCTCGCAGCAAATGATGCACGGAAGTTCCGCCGGTTTTTCCGATATGCATAAAAGCAATGGGCCGACTGTCTGCCTTCCCGGATTTTTTCTTTTTTCTGCTCAAGCGTGAAAATAATTGCATCATATCATTAATTAATTTTTGATCAGGAGCCCCTGCCCCGTCGGTAAAGCTAATATTTCCAAGCCGTGCTTTTTAGCAAAACTATCGAAGCCCCGTTTTTGGTCTTCATAACTGACGAATCCGTAATCATCAAGCAGAATCATACCGCCCGGCACAATGCGGCTCCAAAAATACTCTGCGGCAGCTAATTCGGGCTTAGCGCAGTTCATATCCAATGACAAAAAACTGATTCGTTCAATATTGACGGTGCTTAATGTTTCCGGCACGGAACCTTGAATCAGCCGTACATTTTTATAGTTTTTGAAATGCTCGTTTACGTAATTAAACTGGTTTGAGTAATAAGGTTTAAAATGATCAAGTTTTGTTTGATTATTTCTTTCATTTTCAGTCAGATGGCGCTCATCCAGCCCATCCCAGGTATCAAACAAGAAAAAATTTTTATTATTCACCGGCCAAGGCAAATAGTTCATGATCGCCGTGGCTAAAAACCCGCGCCAAACACCGCATTCTACGAAATCTCCCGGAAGCTTTTGCGCCTGGCTTGCACACCACAACGCCACATGCAAACGCCAAAACATTTTATGGTCATATCCAAGCGCCTTTTCAGCGGCCTGATAAGCTTTTACATAGCGCGGATCACGCATGAAGTCATGATTGTGAATCACTTTGGGATCATTGATCACACCGTCATAGCAAAAAATAGGCGTATAAACACCCTCATCAGGCTTTGCGGGACTCAAGACAGGCTCTTTCAATAAATCCAATAAATTGGCGGCGGCCGGCGCCGCGGAGGATTTTTTATCGGCAAGTTCATATCCAAAAAGTGAAACGAGCGGAGATAGAATTCTTTTGATCACGGCTTAGCCTCATGCAGAATAAAAGCCGCACCATTAAAACCATACGTAAAAAATTCACTGGCGGTATATTTTTTCTGCTTTTCTAAAAATTCGCGAAAAGCACGCCGTTCGCCAAAGTTTGGGTTCGCTTTATTGCAGTTCCAATCATCAAACATAAGCACACAGCCGTCTTGAAATACATCGTGCTTCAAAAGACCTTCAAGCACTTCGACTGTCGACTGGTATAAGTCGCAGTCGATATGTACAAGCGCCGCCTTTATCTTGAGCGGATTTTTTAAAGTTTCGGAATAAAATCCGGGAAAGGTTTTAATACGTTCTTTGCGTATTACATATGCCAGGCTGTTTTGAATGTGGCGTTCAACACTTCCACCCAGCTGCGCGACAAAATCATCCTGAAATTTCATTTTATCCGACCAGATATTCCGGCCCGCGATTTCAAAACTGATTTGATCAACCGGCGAACTGTAGTCAGGAAGCCCCGCAAACGAGTCAAATAAATATAAATTCCCCATCACCATCAAGTCGCGCATGGTTTCCGCAAAAATCCGGGCTGACCAGCCTGCTAAAACTCCGAATTCAAGTACGTCTCCGATAACGCCAGAGATCGCAGTGTATTCCAAACAACGGCGGATCGCTTCGCGATGAACGGAGTCGGCCCGCGCTCCGTCATAGAAAACATAACAGTTCTTCGTGATGTCAGGCCGCGGAGAGCTTTGATCAATTTTTGCCATTAATTCCCGCGCTAAACTATTTTTTGGATTCGCCTCGATAGCGGCAACCGTAAAATTCAACGCGGCATCTTTGCTGCCCTGCGCCCAGGCAACCGAACCGGCGGTGTTATACATCGCTGATATTTTGTTTAACTCGATCAGGGCATAAGGAAACTGGTGAACCACCGCAAGCGCCCGGTTGAAATGTCCCATTGCTTTAGGAATATCCAGGGCTTCAAGCAAACCCCTTCCCTTTTCAACGCAGGCCATTGCATCAAAGGATGCTGCAGCAGGCGCAACGATCTCTGTCGTCAATTTTGCAAGAACCGCGGGCGGTAAGGTTTCCATAGATGCGGACGCCTCCGAAGGTTTTGGCGCTGAATTTTGATTTTGATCGTTCGCTGTTGTCTCTGATTTATTTTTAATTCCCAAACGTCTTTTAATCCGGCGCCCCAATTCCCGCGCCAATTCCCATCCCGGTATCGCAGCGGCACCGCCTGAGCTGGGCACCAAGACAGTCTTAATTTCTGTTTTGATTCGCGGCGGAGCGGGCGTATCAACCGCATACGAGTTCTCGACATCACCCGACAAGGCAGAATGCGAAGTCGCTAATTCAAGCACCACTCTAAAGGGTTGCGCAAAACGTTTTCGCATAATCACATTAATATTAAAACTTGGAATTGTTAGCAATGCCGGTTCACAAACCTGCGACTGAGGGATTTCCGGAGTTTGAACATCGCGGATATCCGTACCGGCCAAACTAGCCTGTCCGGCAAGGGTGTACCAAAGATCAACAATTTCATAATCATTCGCCTTAGCGATATCTTCAAAAAAACCGTTGTGATAACAAAAGTAACCATGATCCGTCCATCCGGAACGCGGCACTTGATGAAAAAATATTCCGCCCGCTTTCAAAGCGTCATGCATAACACGGAATGTATTCATCTGGTTAATGATGTGTTCCGTTGTACCAAAATTAAGCACCACATCAAAATGATCGCGGTATTTTACCGGCAAGCCTTCGCGGTTAAGATCAAGAATTTCCGTCTTGAGCGCCGGACAAACATCAAACGAGGTATAGCCTATCCGCGGAGTTAAGTCCAAAAGCTCGGATAAATAACTGGTACGTTCGCCCGGCCGTGGCCACGAAAAGTAAGAAATGCGCTTGGCTTCTTTTTCGAATGCCTCCTCATCTTTTACGTCCCCGTACTTATCGACAAAAGCGCGAATGGCTTCCGGTGACGCGTGATAAAGACACTGAGAACCGATATCAAGAATGGCTGAATCCGGCTTCACATAGCCTTTATTAGCGAGATACTCCAAATTTTTCATCGCAAAACCCATCTTTACTCCAAATGCCTGCCGTTAATGATTATTTTCTTATGCATTAAACAATTCCGTTTTCCTGGATTCATAAAAGGACTTGCTGATTCGTCCGTTGCCAAAATAATTACGATTATTTGAGACCTCGCACTGAATTCGGAGCGCCCTATCCGCATCGGTTTCATTCATGATCATTCCGTTTTCTAGCCGCTCGAGCATCTCAATGACCGCATTTTCAATTTCTTCCGCGCTATTGGCATGCGGAACAATGGCAAGCGGCCCTAATTGTTTAATATTGAACAACTTCCAGCGGAACGCATTATCCGTCATTTCGGCCAGATTTAAATACCGTTTTTCTTTCTGATTCCAAAGAGGTTTCAAAGTGAAAAGCACTTTGTTATTCCAAAGCTGAAAATAATTTGAAACGCAATTCACAAGCAGGCAGGGCGTTCCCAAACTAATAAACACATTGCTCAGGCCCGAAGTCGTGCCGACAAAAAAACGCGCGGCACCCGCAAGAAAAACATCCATCCATTCTGACTTTAACTCTGTGTGGGGATAATCAATTACGCGTTCCATTTTAGGCAACGGCTGCATTTTTGAATCGCCCATACGAATCACCCAACCGCCGCGGCTTGTAATCTGCTTAATCGCGCGTTCATAATCGGCAAGCTCCGCGTTGCGGTGTGTCTGAATCGAGTGCTTTGTTTCGCGGTGGAAACTGCCGCCGCGGACATGTAAAGCAACAAACCACTCGCCTTCTTTCATTCCGAATTGTTTAAGCGCAGCGTATCCCCGGTCACGTAATTCCGAAGGCAACGCGAGCAGCGGCCCCCGGCCCGAATGATCCCAAGCAATGTGACCCTGCGCTCCAAGCTCTGTCCAGCAGCGGGACTTGCCTTCAGGCGTGATGTAACCGTTAAAGCAATCGCCAGAAACGCGCTGGTAAGGAAAAAGCACATTCACAAGCGCCTCATCTTCGATCACATGGAAATGTTTGCGCCAAAGATCGAGATAAACGGAGTTCGCAACTTTATGCTTGGGGGCAAGCAGTAAAGATTTACCGGGAACGGACATTCCCAGCATTTGAAGCTTTTTGTGTGTATCCAGCATTGCGATATGGCCGATTAATGTTACCCATTCGTAAGGCAGGATTCGCACAGGTTCACCGGGCTCGATATTCAAATCACGCTTCAAAATCAACTTTAATTCCGGCGGCAAATCAAACTGCGACAACACTTGCTGCTGACGGAGCGCTTTGCCATAATGCACGACTCCTTCTTCACCGCGGCCGATATGCACCAATCTTTCACCCGTAAGATTGTACGCGTCATAAAGCAAGGCGCTTTTGTGCCTGACCAAATCAAAAGACTGTGGAACATATTTTGAATGGTCATAGAGTCCCGCGAAATTCTGATGCGCCATGGATAATGAAGGCTTCATCTTGATCGCTTGATCCAAATAAGAAACAGCTTCCTCTTCTCTGCCTGCCGTTAAAAGCACATGCCCCAAATGAAAGAAATCGAGCGCACCGGCTTGTTCCGATTCAATAGCCAAGCGGTAAGCGGCTTCTGCATCATTCATACGTCCCGCAAGCTGCGCGGAAAGCCCCGTCAAAAAAAGCGTATGTTTCTGCTCCGCTTTCCAAACTGCCGCCGCGAAAAAGAAATCCATTGCGGCAATATATTGTTCAACGGCCAAAAATAACCGTCCGCGTAAATACACTAACGCCGCAAGCGGCTTGATCCGCATATGCCCATCTTCAAAACTATTAAACCCGGATTTTTTTAACCTTGTGGACGCATCACGCAAAACCGCACATAAAATCCGGTCAAACAACGGCAGCAAAAGCTCCCGCAAATAACTTCCGCCTCCGGACTTCTTAATTACTTTTGGCGCGGCGATTTTCAACCAGCCGCGTCGAACTGCGCGCAGAATTTTATAGGCGTGGTATCCGCCCGTAATTGTTGCGGCAATTAAACTGTCTATGATTGGAATTGCCGTGCGGTTTTCTAACGGTTCTGTTTTTAAAACCGCGGCGGGCCGATTTGCTGCAGCATGAGAACCAAGCCAGCAGATAAGTTTATTGATACGCTCAATATCAGAAGGCGCAGATGTTTGATTTTGCGCAGGCAACTGTTCAGACAATGCAGTTGTTTCTACCGGACTCACTTGTCCATCCTAATCAGGCAGCGTCCGCTGATTTTACCGCTGCGCATACCGACAATCGCTTCATTAATTTGATCCAGGCCGAAATAATCTGTAATCAACTCACGAAGCTTGATTTTCCCCGAACGGTAAAGCCCGTGATACTGAGGAATATCGTTTTGCGGAACCGCTTCTCCGCCATGCGAACCGCTGATTGATTTGCCAAAATGCAAAGGCAATGTATGGATATTGACATTATTTCCCTTTTTCGGCACACCCACTAAAATAACGCGTCCCTGCGGCTTCGTAATTTCATAACCTAATTCAATTACGGCGGGCAAGCCAGTGTTATCGATAAACACATCCATCCCGTCTTTACCTGTAATATCAAGAATCATCTTTCGCGCGTCACCTGTCTGATTATGAATCAAATGCGTCGCACCCATTTTTTTAGCTAATTCAAGTTTACCGGCGAATAAATCAACTGCGATGATCGGATAGGCCGAAGCCAGCGCGGCGGCTTGAATAATATTTAAACCGATGCCGCCGGCACCAAAAACTACAACAGATTCCTTGGCAGCTAATTTCGCATTATTTTTTATGACACCGAAACCCGTGGTGACGGCACAGCCAAAAAGCGCTGCCGTTTCCATATCGCTGTCGGCGGGAATGGCGGTCACCCGATTTTCGGAAACAATCGCATACTCATTAAAAGTAGTAATGCGGCCTGCATTAACCTTCGCTCCCTCCCACAAGTACTCGGGTGTATCCGACTCCATCCCCAGGCCTTTACGCCAATGCATCACAACTTTATCACCCGCTTTTACCTGCTTAACCCCTGCGCCAACTTCAAGGACAACGCCTGAAGCTTCATGCCCCAGGAGATGCGGCAGAAACTTGTCATCACCCTTTGCGCCGTCGATTTCACCGAGCTGAGAGCCGCAAATCCCGCTGAATTGAATTTTAACCAGCACTTGGCCTGGTTCTAATTTTCCGGGCAATTGAATTTCTGCTATGACGAGCGGTTTATTCAACTCAGTCAGTACAGCGGCTTTCATGGTTTTGGGATGCGTCATAAAATTACTCGAAAAAAATAAATGAATGGTCGCCGGTATAACCCGTCTTTTTAAACCACCACGCCCATTCTTCCGGCGTATTGAAAGCTTCACAGGTCACCTGCCAGTAAAGCAGATTGGCTTTTTCTTCTTCATTGCGGTAGGACTCAACGCAAATATATTTATTTTTTTTGCCGACGCGTTCGATTTCGCGCAATGCTTTCTCCAAATCGTAGCAATGCAGATTGTGCAGCGTGTTAATCGAGAAAACAAAATCAAAATGCTTGTCCGGAAAAGGCAAAGCCGCGGCATTGCCGACTTTTAGCTTGCCGCGGATTTCTTCTTTACCGTTTTCAATCGCGTAGCGTGAAATATCAATGCCGCTGACTTCGATTCCTGGAACAACCTTGGTGAATTCAAAAAGCTGGAACCCTTTGCCGCAGCCCACATCAAGAATTTTATCGCCGGCCTTAATCCCGTATTGTTTAATCATGGCCTTTGCCACACTTTCCCAGCGGCCTTCCATATATTTATATCCGCCGTAACAAATGCGCCGATCACCGTCCCAATAATCGAAATCCCATTTTTTAGCCAATGCGGCAGCTTTGGCCTTTGGAAAATCAGGATCATTCACCCGGGCAAGATAATCCCGTTTGGTTTTATTGTGGTTTACTGAGATGAAGTCGATGTATGCCATGCTTTATTTTAATTTATCCAAGGAACCGAGAAGCTGTCCGGCCTTCTTGAGCTGTTCTTTCCGAGCTGATTCCAGATCAATTCCCGCAAATTCCCTGCGCCGGCTTCCCACAGGCAGAAAGTGATTCAAAACGATACAGCACCATTTTATGCGATACAGCCTTAACAATAAACGGATTCTTTGGGCGGTTTTAACTGGATGATCCGTCATTTCCGACAGGGTTTTAACGACACCATCCAGACATTCAACCGGCACAGGCAAAGCCTCCTGTGAAAAAAAATCACCTGCAGTTTTAGCGGGATCATCCCAACCGGCATATTCAAAATCAAGAAAAACAAATTCACCGGTGTTTTTTTTAAGCGCATTGTGAAACCCAAAATCTGAGGGAGAAATAATCCTATCACCGACAGCCAGCTTTTCATCAAGATCGATTTGCTTTGTTTTGGCTTCAGCCAGAATTTCCATTTCAATCCTCTGAAAAGCAGGAATCAATTCATTGTTGATGAATCGTTTAGCATCGGCATCATCCACGGACTCAAGCCGTTTAATTCGGGATTTCAGCATATCCAAATGCTCCCGCACCGAAAAACAGGCTTCGGAGGCAAGCGGAAAATCCTGGCCAGCCCGGCTGCGGCAGTTATTCAAATCGATAAGAAAATCAAACGCTGCTTTCACGGCCGCGGAATTGATCTCCTCCGGAAGCAGCCTTTTGCCTTCAGCATAGGAATAAACCGCCAAATCATCCCGATCACTTCTGGCGATGGGACGCGGTAATGCTTTCACACCGTTCTTCTCAGTAAAATCAAGAAACGCATATTCGGTACTAAGGCGGTTTCTTTGGTCATCTTTATGCGTAAAATAATGCTTCGCAATGAATCTCCGCCCCTCTTGCTCCGCAAGATAGATACGATTGTTGCCGCCGTAAGGCAATTTTGCGATATTCCATTTCCCCTGAGGCAGTAAAGCGCTGATTTTTATTTTTAAATCATTTTCCGATTCAATATTTTCAAAAAAAGATTCGATTGCATTCCAGGAATTGCAAACCGTCACGCCCTTTTCCGGAACGGCATTACAGGCAGGAGCAAAAAGAATTTTTTCCGCCCCGCCCGGAAAAAGTTTATCTGATAATAATTCCGGCAAATCATCGACAAAATGTGTGCAGGCGCATACACCGATCTGTTTCAGTTTTTCTTCTTTGGTTTCTTTAAAAAAAACATCTTCGCGTGAAAAGCCATGAGCCCTCAGCCATTCCCACGCGGCCGCATGCAAATCATGCGATTCCCCTTTATAAGGAGTACGGGTTTTATGGCTGATAATAAAAACCTGAATATTTTTCTTTTTAAGCGCGGCCAGACATTCCAATGCGCCGGGAAAAGCCGCAGCTTCTGACATGCGTGTTCCATAAACAAAACCCTGCATTTCAGTCCATGCGTCTTCTTTTCCGGTTTGGCGCAGGAAATCACGGACACTTTCCTTAGTTTTGGAAATGTGTTCAGGAATCAACCCGCGTTCTAAAGCAACACGGTGAAAGACTTCGTCATAGCGGACAATCGTATTATCAAAATCAACGCCGACAATCAGTTTCGCGGCAGGCATCAGACAATTCGTTCTTTGAGGATTTTTGCCGTAATGGAATCAGCTTGAAGGCCATACTGAGCGCGAGCATAGGCTTGTTTGCCTAAAGTATTTAAAAAATAGTCGCCGGTCCCGAAGCGCAGCAGTCTGCATTTTGTAATATACCGGTCCGTCATCCATTCGGAAACTGCGCCGCCCAATCCGCTGATCAGGCTGTGCTCTTCGATGGTCACAAGGGTTTTAAATGTCTCCGTTGCTTTTTTCAGCAATTCCTCATCCAAAGGTTTTACCGTATGGAAACTTTCCACGCGCACAGAAACACCTTGCTCTTCAAGCAGATTAGCTGTTTCAAGCGCCAAACTCATGACATTGCCTGTGCTTAAAATGCAAACATCAGTTCCTTTACGAACCGTGATCGCTTTACCGATTTTAAAATCTGGCTCCTGTAAATGAATGTCGGGCTCACCTTTTTTACCAAGGCGCAAATAGACCGGCCCCTTCTGTTTTAAGGCTGCACGCAAAGCCAGGCGGATTTCAACCGGATCGCAGGGACAAACAATTGAAATATTGGGAAACATGCGCAGAAGACCGATGTCATCGCAGGAATGATGCGTCGGCCCGAGCTCAGCATAAGAAAGCCCCGCCCCTGTACCGGCGATAATCACCGGTACATTGTGATAGCACACATCCACGCGGATTTGCTCAAGGCAGCGCACAGTCGCAAAAGACGTAATGGTATAAGTCACGGGGCGAAAACCGTTCATGGCCAATCCGGCAGCCATTCCGGTCATGTTGGCTTCAGCGACTCCGCAATTGTAAAAACGCCCGGGCGCGGCCGCTTTGAACTCATCAAAAAGCTTGTTCCCGATATCTCCCGCGAGCAGCACAACCTCAGGGTTTTCAGCAGCCAGTGCAGTAAGCTCTTTGGCAAATGCATTTCTCATTTTAAGCCAGCCCCAATTCTTTTTTTGCGGCCTGGATCTCTTCAGCCTTCGGAGTGCGGTAATGCCAATTGTTGTTATCTTCCATAAAGGAAACACCTTTTCCTTTTACGGTATGACAAATAATCGCCACAGGTTTTCCGGAACCGTCCGGTATTTTTGAAAAAAGATTTACCAAGCCGGAAATATCGTGGCCGTCTGTTTCATAAGCGCTCCAGCCAAAAGTTTGCCATTTCTCTTTGAGCGGATCCAATGCCATGACTGATTGACTGCGGTCAGTTGCCTGCCATTTATTAAAATCAATAATGACACAAAGATTGGAAAGTTTTTGTGCCCCCGCGAAAAGCGCAGCCTCCCAAACTGAGCCTTCATTGCATTCGCCATCACTCATTAATGCAATAATCTTATTCGGGTTCTTTTTGATGCGCGATGCCAAGGCCATGCCCGTGCCGATCGGTAAACCATGGCCCAAGGAACCCGTTGCCGCCTCAATTCCCGGCACGCCATGCGCGGGCGGATGTTCAGCAAATAAACTTCCGTCTTCGCCATAATGATCCAATTCAGAAAACGGGAAAAATCCGCGCATCGCAAGTAATTGAAAAAGCGCGGGTGCGGCATGCCCCTTGCTTAATAAGAAGCGGTCTCGATTGTCCGCTGTGGGATTTTTGGGATCAACATTCAGCGGCCCCCAATAAAGCGCCGTTAAAATATCTACGCAGGAAAGGCAAGAACCTAAATGCGGGATCTTCGCCTTCCCTGAGGTTTCAATAATTCTAAAACGCAGTTCCGCCGCAATCCGCCCAAGATCAGTAACTTCGCGGGTTGTCATTTAAAACGAAAGCTTCTTCATGGTTTTGATGTTATAGCAGTTCTCTTCATCTTTAAGGCTTCCCCCGCGGTAAGCATCTATCACTTCCTTGATCGCATCCGCCACGGTGCACTCTTGTTTGAATCCGGTCGCGAGCAATTTGTCTGAGTTCAGGCGGTAAGAACGGGGATCATTGGATTCCGTGACGATGATTTCAACCGGGATTAATTTCGTCACGCGCTGCGCGATATCCATAATGGAAATATTTTCAAATCCGGCATTAAAAATACCAGTCTTTTTGGTTCCCAACTTTAAAAAATGCAGATAAACGCCGATCATATCTTTAAGATTGATATTCGGGCGCACTTGAGCCCCTCCAAACACCGTAATCTTCCCTTTCGCAAGCGATTGCATCGTCAAAAGATTGACGGAAAGATCAAGACGCATTCGCGGCGATACGCCACAAACCGTGGCGGGACGAATGATTTGAACGGCGATTTTATCTTGATAACTTAAAAGCACGCGCTCGCTGATCATTTTTGTTTTGTTATAATCCGAAATCGGTACCAATGAAAGCTCTTCCGTTACTTGCGGCTCGTCTTTAACTCCGTAAACGCTGCCCGAGCTGGCATAGATAAATTGCTTTACGCCGCTTTGAATCGCTTTTTCGACGAGAGTCATCGTGGCAAGCACATTGACTTCCCAAGCAAGTTTGGAATTCAAATCGCCGCAGGGGTCATTCGCCACATTGGCCAAATGAATAATCGCATCGACGTCCTGCATCGGAATCTTTTCGGTATTGCGAATATCTTCTTTGATAATCGTCAGCTTCGGATGTGGTTTCAAATAATTACCAAACCACATAATGTCGACGCCGATAATCGTGTGTCCCTGTTCAAGAAGCGTCTGAGTTAAAACAGTGCCGACATAACCGCAAGCACCCGTAACAAGAATATGCATTTAAAATCCTCTTTCTTTACGCTTTATGCGAATAACTCAAAGGTTGTTTTTTAATTTCAGCAAGATTGGTCTTGACCCAGGCAATCGTTTCGTCGATCCCATGTTCGAGCGAAATCCGGTCTTCCCAGCCAAGCTCTTTTTTGGCTTTCGAACTATCTAAAAGATACGCTGCATCTTTACCGGGCCGGTCTTCTGTGATTTTAACCGCATCCTCAAATTTGATATTGAGTTTAACTGTAATCATTTCCACGATTTGGCGGATTGAAATATTGCGAGTTGTTGAAAAATGATAAATCCCGCCAGCCTGGGCGCTGCGCATAACACGCAAAGTACCTTCTGCAACGTCCTTCATGTGAATAAACGAACGGACCGAATGGCCGCCGCCGTGCAACTGCAGCTTTTGTTCGGTAAGACAAAATAAAACAGTTCGCGGAATAATCCGGTAAAGCTGCTGCCCCGGGCCGTAAACATTGGCCGCACGCGTAAAACAAACCGGAAAATCGTAATTTTTAAAGAAAGTCATGAGACTCATATCCACAGCCGCTTTGGAAACGGCATAGGGTGTGCTGGGATTGTAATGCGTGCTTTCCTGCACAAGTCCGCTGCAGCTGCCGTAAACTTCCGGTGTTGATATATGCACGTATTTCTTAAGAAAAGCACATTTGCGCAGAAAATCATGCAATCGCACCGTCGAAACAACATTCGTCATCATCCAATGCTCAGGATTCTGCCAGCTTTCCGCCACCATGCTTTGCGCGGCAAAATTGACAACGTAATCCGGTTTAAAACTTTGGATCAAATCCGTGATTTTATTTAAGTCGTTATTAATATCCGCGGAGTGGAATTGAAAACGTTTTTGATTTTCATCCCGCAGCCAGCGATAAGGCAAAAAAACCCGGGCGGGTTCTTTTGAGCGGCTTACACCGGCGACTTCAGCGCCCGCTTCAAGCGCTTGCGCGGTAAAAGTAGCGCCTGAGAAAGAATTACTGCCGATGACTACTATTTTCTCCAAAGCGCCGCTCACTTATCTTTTTGAGGACTTTGCTCGTAAAGCCATTGCATTAAACCATGCGCCACAATCAATTGAATGTCTTCGGCAATTTGCATGTCCTGAACCGGAACATGCACCGAAACATCAGCCATACCAAGCGCCGCACCGCCTGAATATCCCAAAATTGCCACAGAAGTCAGATTCATTTTTTTTGCGGTCTTCAAAGCGCTGATAATATTGGCAGAATTCCCGCTTCCAGAAAGAACAATCAACATATCCCCGGGGTTCGCAAGAACTTCCAGCTGCCCTGAAAATATTTCGGCGTAAGCCACATCATTTGCGAGACAAGTCGTGATGGACTGATTGGCGGTCAGCGCATGAACCCTGAGCCCTTTGCCCTGTCCTTTGGCAGCCCCGTAAAACAGATCATTTGCAAAATGCAATGCATTCGCGGCGCTCCCGCCATTACCGCAAATAAAAACCTGCGCGTTCTTTTTCCAAACGGATAAAATCTTATCAAAAAATAAGGTGATTTTATCTTGTGGCAGCAGTTGCAGTGCGTCTATCAGCCGGTTGCTGTATTTGCCCATCGGGGTTGTCATAAAATAGCCTTTTTTATCGCCAAATGATCTCTGTCGATGGAAGGATATTAGCAAAAAGAGCCATTTAATGCCACCTTCGCAAACAGAGGGCTTTGGCAGAAGTATTCGTCAGGAACCGGCAGGTACTTTTTTCATGGCGGTGGTATAAAGCGGTAAGAGTTCCGAAGGTGTTCCTTGCCCTATCAGCTGCCCCTGATCAAGCCAAAAAAGATAGTCGCAAACTTCAACAGTGCTCAGCCGGTGCGCCACAACAATGCAGGTCGTTTTTTTTCTTAATGATAGAACCGTATCTTGAATAGCTTTTTCATTCGCCTGATCGAGCGAACTGGTCGCTTCGTCAAAAATAACAATATCCGGGTTGGCATAAAGCGCCCGGGCGATCGCAACACGCTGCGCCTGTCCGCCGGATAATCCCGTTCCATTTTCTCCGAGACGCATGCATATTCCGCCGCGGCCGGGGCTAATAAAATCAACAGCTGCTTTTTGACAGGCCTGCATCACGCGGCTTTCATCATAAGGTTTTCCCCATTCACTAAAAGCAACATTTTCTGCAATGGTCCCCGCCATCAAATAGGGATTTTGCGGAACATAACCTACACGGAGACAATAAGCCGCGTGCTCTTCAGGCGACAAGCGCTTGCCATCCACGAGCATTTCACCCGCGGTTGGACTTAAAAGCCCGCTAAGTATGGTGATGAGAGTCGTTTTCCCAACGCCAGACGGCCCAACAAAACCAACCAGACTTCCCTTTTTAATTGTAAGTGAAACTCCGCTCAAACAATCTTGCGAACTTCCCGGATAACAAAAAGACGCCTGTTTTAAACTAATCTCGCGGCTAAAAGAAAAATTCATATCAGGCGGCGGTGGTATTTCCATAATATTGGTTCGAAGCGATTGGAGAACCTCCAGGCATTGTGAAGAAAAAGGTTTGTGCGCGCGAATCGACACCATCAAATTCACTACTTTATTGAGCGCCGGCAAAGCTCGCCACGCGGTTAACATCAGAAGAATAACAATCTTCGTAATATCCGCTATGCCGGCATGCCAAAACTTGACCAGCACCGCGATCGCAGCGCTGATAATCGCAAAGCCGCATACTTCCAACACCCAGGTAGGAATTGTCGATGCAATCGCGAGATAAGCCCGGGGCCGGCTGCCGGCTTGTGCGGAATCAGATACTGCTTTAAGAAAAACCGGCTGCTGCCTGTAAATTAAAACTTCGCGTATACCCCGCAACGCATTCACGATCGCGGCATTTTCCCGGGCTGACGCCGCCGCAGAATTTGCTCCGGCTGTATCCACGCTTTTTCGAATCAGCTTATAGGTCAGCAAACCCGCGCCGCCCATAAAAAGATAAACCGATAAAGTTAAAGCCGGTGCGGCGCAAGTTAATCCGATAAAAAGAAAAGCTGTTGTGATCACATAACTTTGCACATTCAATAAACTGGAAATCATCGCTGTGAGATTTCCCCGCCAGCCCATAACCTGAAAGATCCTTCCGCTTTGACTTGATAAGTGCCAGCGATAAGGACTGTATAAAAACCGCCGCATTATTTCATCGCTAACTTCACTCGAAACTTGTTCCGAAAAAACAGCGGTTTGCCAATGGCTAAGCGCAGTCAAAATATTTTTAATTAAAATAAAAAACACAATAAATAATGACATAAACAAAATAAAGTTTCTGTCGTCCGAACACCAGGAAGCAAGCCGGGGAAACAATTCAAAGATTGGCCGGAGAAAAAACAAATTTTTAACTTGTTCAGGCGCCGAAATGGACGCGCTAAAAAAAGCAATCACATAAATCGTAAGGGTTTCCAGCACGGCAACAGCCAGCATAAGCGTCCGCAGAAAAATCATCCGGCGGTTCAGCGCGGGAGTCAAAACTTGGCGGATATCGCGGATGTCGTGGAACATCAGTCGCGAAAACGCCTGAACCTGCTCGATGACAATATTTGTTTTTTGAATTTTAGACATAAATAAATTGCCGATCGGTGCTATTTGGATTTTTCTTGCATCGAATTACCGCACACAAGCATATGATACACATTTTCTACGAAAAGATCTCCGCGCATACTACGTTAAAATGCAACCCCATATCGCTCGAGGTTGACAATTCTTCCCTATTCGACTAATTTGCAACATGCAAAACGACTCCCCTTTTATAAGCTTTATCATTCCGGTTTACAACGAAGAGCTCAACATCGACCGCATGCTGAGCAATCTTTATCACGTCCTCCATTCCCATCCGGAGTGGAACTGGGAAGTCGTGATTGTCGAAGACGGAAGCCGCGACCAAACCAAGCAGGTTTTAAAAGAGAATATTCACAAATACCCTCAATCGCAGCTATTGATCCATGAAACCAATCAAGGCTATACGCAGTCTTTAAAAGACGGTCTCGCGGCCGCGCGCGGACGTTATTTAATGTATGTCGGCGCTGACGAAGAATTTGACTCCTCTGAACTGCCGAATTTTGTGAATCTTTTTTTAAAAGATGAAGCTGATCTTGTGCTGGGTGTCCGTTGGCAGCGAAACGCTTACGGCCTTTTCCGTTTTTTTGTTTCCGTCATTTATATTTTCTTTTTAAATTGGCTTTTTAAAATCCGGATCAATGACTACAACTGGTCGCAGGGTTGGAGCAGAAAAACTCTTGAATCCATGGATTTAACGTCAAAGTCTCTTTTCATACTGCCGCAAATCATTGTTCAGGCGCATGATTTGGGTTTTCGAATTAAAGAAGTCCCCTCGAATCATCGCGGCCGGCAATGGGGCAAATCTTCGCTTAACTTTAAAATTATGGGATTTGCTCTGAAGGAAGCGTTGCTTTTTTATTTATTCCGCCGCAGCAGTAAGTATCCATACCGCACTCAAGCGTCCGCGTCTAACTGATACAGTTCGATCCGGTATCCGTTAAATCTGCGGAAAAACAAATCTTTGCCGGTAAACGGTCCTCCGGTAATAATTTGCTCATCGAATCGCAGCGAGCCTTCATTTTTGCCGCCATAGGGATCCCAAACGCGAACTAATTTCCCCGCTTGCTTGATGGGATCAAGACCGTGAGAATCCGCGTGGTTGTGAGAAACGATAACAACATAATTAATTCCGGCTTGCTTCAAACCGGCAAGGCTTGAAGAGATTTCAGGCTCCGCAAACAGAAAAGTGTCTTTACCCCGCGTTTCAGTCATAAAATAGAGATTGTACGCGGGCTTATCCTTGCAGGCGTGTAAGTAAAATTGAATTCGCTGTCGATTAGCGGCGTCATCCGCTTTTTTATGACTTAGCTTATCTTTGAGCTGCTCGCATGAAAAAGAGAGGCGCGGCGTAAAAAAAGTCCCATCCATTGCGATCCGGCTCCCGGAAGAGATATTCGCTTCGATCCATTGCGCAGCCTGGGTGCGAGTGTCCGGTCGCCGCATAATCAAGTCAAAGCGGATATCTTTAGCCGTATTGATCAATCCGGCCCCTATCACAAGCCCCAGAACTATGATTTTTAATTCCCTGTTTTGTCTTGCGAGAAACTGCGCGGCGTCAGCAGCTAAAAATATAAGAAAAGGCACTAACGGCAAAATATAACGTCCGTACGGCTGACCCTTTTGCCAAAGCACAAAATAATAAACCAAACAAAACAGGCTGATACTTTGCGCGCGCACGTCTTTTGAAAAAAAAGCCCGCAAGCAGCCGGCCAAACCCAAAACAACAAGCGGCCAGCTTATTCCCTGTGCTAATGAATAAGTTAAATGATGCCAAAAGGAAACTCCTTGATTCGCGGCGCTTTGTTCTTTTAATTCGTTAATAAAAAAATGCAAATCAATCAAGGCATAAGGATTTAAAATAAAAAAAGCCGCCGCAGCGGCAAAAGCGGCGCACAGGCTATGAACACATGTTTGAAACTGATTCTCCGCGGCACGGAAACTCATCCAAAGATAAGGAACGAAAAGAAATATACCGTTGTATTTAAATGCCGCGGCAAGCCCGATTAAAAGCCCCAACTTAACATGATTATTTGCCCGCGAAAGATCAAGACTGTGTAAGGCTTTGAAAAAAATCAAACAGACGAGAATCAGCGGCATATCCGCGTAAATGTAGTGGGCATCGGAAACGTGTACAAAACAAACCGCAAATAAGGCGCCTGCGGCCAAAACCCATACTTGAGGCACAAGGCGTTTGCGCATCCAAGCCATCAATAAATAAACGGATAAGACAGCCGGAATAACGCCGAGAGCAACGCGGCCTAAAAGATAAAAAATCGCCGGGTTTTGAAAAAAGTATCCGGCAAAATGGGCCGCGTCGGGCCAATACCCTAAAATTTTTCCGATAATAAACAATGCGCCGTAAATTCCGAACAAAAGATAGCTGGTGAGGGGCGGAATATTAAAAAAGTGCGGGTTAAAATCGCCTGTTCCAAAACGCAGCGCGTGATTCACGATGATCGGTTCATCCGCGTGGAAAAGGCCGGGCAAACCAAATCCCACGGCCCAAAGCCGCAACAATAAAGCCAGAAGCAGAATCAGGATTTCAGGAAGAAACCTAAACTGAGGTTTTAAATTCAACGGCGATGCAGCCATCGTATACGCAGGACATCCCAAAACATAATAATGGGGTCACGCAAAACATGCACCTTGGAAGCGGCCGAGTTGAGCCATGTCACCGGAAGCTCGACAATCTTGAGTTTCAATTTTTGAGCTAAAAATAGAAGTTCAACATCAAAGCTAAAACCATCCAGCTTTTGAATGGAAAATAATTTTTCCGCGGACTCGCGCGTAAAACATTTAAACCCGCATTGAGAATCGCGAATGCCGCGAAACGCGAAAATCACGGCAACACTATTGAATATCCGCCCCATCCATTCGCGAAAGACGGGCTGCCGTTCAACAATGTTAGCGCCTTGAACGGCCCGCGAACCGATAACAATATCCGCCTTCTTATCAATCAACAGGGGTAGGAACTTGTCCAGCTCTTCAATAGGTGTGGAAAGATCCGCGTCGCTAAAAAGCCGGTATTCGCCCTGCGCTTTGAGCATCCCACGGCGTACTGCGGCGCCTTTGCCTTGGTTTTCGGGAGCCTGCAAGACTTGAAATAAAAACCCAGAATCTTGCAAAGTTTCCCGCGCGACTGTAATGGTTTGATCCAAGCTTCCGTCATCAGAAACAATAATTTCAACGGTATAAACTTTTGAGCGGAAAAATTCGAGGACTTTCTTTAAAGTACTGACGATGCGCTTTTCTTCGTTATATGCCGGGATAATAACCGAGACGAACGGATTCATGCCAATGTGGGCTCGGCCAAACGCGTACGAAAATAATCGAGTGTTTTCTTCAGCCCGTCCTCCAGCATGACCTTGGGCTCCCAACCTAACTTTGCGCGCGCGATACTGATATCCGGCTGTCTGATTCGCGGGTCGTCGACAGGCAACGGTTCAAGCACAATTTTGCTTTTTGAACCGGCCAAAGCAACAATTTTTTTAGCCAAATCCATCATGGTAAGTTCATTCGGATTGCCGATATTCACCGGCTCATTTAAATTGGAAAGCATCAGTTTTTCAATTCCTGCGATTAAATCCAAAACATAGCAAAGGCTGCGGGTTTGGCTGCCGTCGCCAAAAACCGTCACAGGCTCGCCTTTCAGCGACTGCGTAAAAAAAGCTGGAATCGCCCGCCCGTCTTGAAGGCGCATGCGTGGCCCATAGGTATTAAAAATGCGTACAATCTTGGTATTCATACGATGGGCACGGTGATAGGCCATGGTTAAAGCCTCTCCAAAGCGCTTAGCTTCGTCGTAAACGCCACGAGGGCCAATCGGGTTCACATTTCCCCAATAGGTCTCTTTTTGAGGATGCTCAAGCGGGTCGCCGTAAACTTCTGAGGTTGAGGCAATGAGAAAGACAGCCTTCTTATCTTTCGCTAGTCCAAGCGCGTTATGCGTGCCATAGGAGCCGATTTTCAAAGTTTGAATCGGTAATTTCAAATAATCCAAAGGACTGGCCGGTGACGCAAAATGTAAAATAAAATCAACCGGGTCCGGATAGCTGATCGGCTTCACAATATCATGTTCAATCAAACGGAATTTAGGATTTGTTTTTAAATGCGCGGTATTTTTGCGGTCCCCGGTTAAAAAATTATCAAGAGCGGTCACCTCATAGTCTTTTGACAAAAACAAATCACAAAGATGTGACCCGATAAAACCGCTTCCACCCGTAATTAAAATGCGCTTCGAAGTCATTGCTACAGTCTCACTATTTTTTTGGAATGATAATTTTTCAACACGTTTCGCGAATCAAAAATAAGCCGGCTTTGCTTAACCACTAAATCGTAATCAAAGGCCTCGTGATCAGTCGTAATTAAAACAAGGTCAGCGGCTTTCAAATTCGCCGCTTGAAAGGTAACAGAACGAAATACTTTTTTCTCGATTTCAACCATCGGAACATGCGGGTCGCAATAAGAAACCTGAGCTCCCAACTCATCAAGCTTATTCATAATTTCAAGCGCCGGCGACTCTCTCACATCCTCGATGTTTTTCTTGTAAGCCGCGCCGAGCAAAAGAATTTTTGCGCCATGCAAAGCTTTCTTTTGAAATTGACTGAGCGCGTGTGAACACTGATCAACAACGAATTCGGGCATGGCTTTGTTCATCGCACCGGCAAGCTCGATAAATTTGAGCTCTGTCCCGTGAAAACGCGCCTTCCAGGAAAGATAAAGTGGGTCTACACCGATACAGTGCCCGCCGATTCCGGGCCCCGGATAAAAAGGCATAAATCCAAATGGTTTCGTTTTTGCCGCATCAACCGCCTCCCAAATATCCACATTCAAGGATTTTGCGGCCATCGCAAGTTCATTAATCAAACCAATATTGACGATTCGGAAAGTATTCTCAAGTAATTTGGCCATTTCGGCGGTACGCGAACTTGAAACAGGAATAATGGTTTGAATGATCTGCGAATATAAAAGCCCCGCGATTTTTGTGCATTTCGCCGTAATTCCACCCACCACCTTAGGAATATTTTGCGGGCGGTATTTTTGATTACCCGGATCAATGCGCTCCGGCGAAAAACAAAGAAAAAAGTCTTTTCCGGCTTTCCAACCGCCTTTTTCAAAAATCGGCAGTAAAACTTCGTCCGTCGTTCCGGGGTAAGTGGTGCTTTCCAAAATGATCAACTGCCCTTTACGGCGATGTTTACGGATTGATTCAGCCGCATCCACTACAAAAGAAAGGTCCGGGTTTTTAAGGCGGTTAAGCGGCGTTGGAACGCAGATCACCACGCAATCTGATTGTCCGATGACAGCAGAGTTTGTTGTCGGAGAGAAGTGTTTGGAAGCGACGGCAGCCCGAATGTCTTTTACGGGAATATCACTGATATACGATTTGCCGCTTGCGAGCGACTGAATTTTTTTCGCATCGACATCAAGACCAAAAACGCGAAAACCACGCTGGCTAAAAAGCAGCGCCAGCGGAAGGCCGACATATCCCATGCCAATAATGGTAATGGTGGCTTTCTGGTTATCAATCTTTTGAATGAGCTGTTCGCCCAAATTCAACTTAAGCTTCGACATTTTTTAAACTTAATCCTTTTAAAAATTCCTGCAGGGCTTCCTGCCAAGGACGCATTTCAATTCCCAGATTTTTTTTTGCTTTATCTAAACTCAACACTGAATTTAACGGACGCTTCGCGGCACGCTTTAAATCCCCGCTTGAGATTTCTTTGACTTTTACGGAAGGAAAACGCGCGTAATCCAAAGTTTGCCTTGCATATCCCGACCAGTTAATTTGGCCCGCATTACCGATATGAAATATCTCCTTATTATACTGATCGAGGAGATTTTTGCGAGAAGTCAGTAAATCACGCAAAGTTTCCGCGATGTCGCGAGTCCAGGTCGGCCTGCCCCATTGATCCGCGACAACCGGGATTTCATTTTTCTCTTGCGCCTGTTTCAAAATAGCTTTAGGGAAATGCTGCCCGTTTTCGCCATAAAGCCATGTCACGCGGAAAATGATATAGCGGTTTGATTTTTGCCTCAATGCCTCTTCGGCCCATGCTTTGGTTTGACCGTAAAAATTAACCGGTTCAATGGGATCATTTTCAATATAAGGGCCGGCTTTGCGGCCGTTAAAGACATAATCCGTGCTAAAAAATATCAGGCAGGAATTTATTTCATTACAAATTTCGATCAGATTTTTGACAACGTCAACATTCTGTTTAACCGCGGCATCCTTCCACTCGGGATCTTCGCAGAGATCTACTTTAGTGAACGCGGCCGCATGAATCACCAGATCGGGACGGCTTTGTAACATTGCTTTGCGCAGAGCTTCTTTTTCGGCTAAATCGAGGTTGATGATATTCTTTTCACCGGAAGCGGCAAGATGGCGGCTAATCCCCTGAACTTGAAAATCAGGGTTTAGAACCAGCATCAAATCGGTTCCCAGCATTCCGGAAGAACCCGTAATCAGAATTTTCATGGACAATGCGCGGACGGTATTACTTGTTAGTGTATTTATTCTGTTTCAACGGCTTCCACCAATCTTCGCGGGATTGATACCATTCAATAGTTTGTTTTAAACCTTCATGAACACCGTACTCCGGAGAAAAACCCAACGCTTTTAACTTTGAAAAATCAAGCGCGTAACGGAAGTCATGGCCGGGGCGATCCGCCACAAACTCGATCCGGTCTTCACCTAATCCCATATTTTTAAGAATAGCCCGCGTAAGCTCAAGATTGCTTAACTCATTATCTGAACCAATATTATAAATTTCCCCCGGAGTTCCTTTTTCAAACACAAGCTTGAGCGCGCGCGCAGCATCTTCAACATGAATCCAATCGCGGCGATTCTGGCCATCGCCATACACAGGCACTTTTTTCCCTGCAACCAAATTAGTCACGAAAAGTGGGATCACTTTTTCCGGATATTGATAAGGACCGTAATTGTTTGTGCAACGCGTAATCATCACCGGATAGTGATAGGTCTCACGATAAGCTCGGAGCAATAGATCCGCAGCTGCTTTTGAAGCTGAATAAGGACTATTGGGTTCCAATGGCGAGTCTTCACGGAACTTGCCTGTACGAATCGAACCATAAACTTCATCGGTCGACATATGCAAATAGCGTTTAATATTATATTTTTTAGCAAGACGCACCAGATTTTCAGCTCCCAAAATATTGGTGCTCAAAAAATCGTCCGCGTCATCAATCGAACGGTCAACATGCGTTTCTGCCGCCAGATTAATCACTCCATCCGCACGGCTTATCACCGCCTCCATCGCCTTGATATCTCGAATATCAGCTTGAACAAATTCAAACCGAGAATTTCCGCGAAACTCTTCAATATTCGCTAAATTGCCGGAGTAACTCAGACGATCCACACAAATAATCGAATATTGGGCATCCTTAATAAAGAGCCTAATTAAATTGGACCCGATAAAACCGCAGCCCCCTGTGATAACAACTTTCTTCATTTTTTTCTCCGATTTTCCTGACGTCTGACTAATTCAGAAGAATACTGCAAAGATTCGAAAGTTCCTGCGTCACTCCAAAATCCGGAAAGCATATCAAATTCGAGATTCCCGTTATTTAAATACCAGTTATTAACATCCGTAATTTCCAATTCACCGCGCCTGGACGGCTTAAGCGTGGAAATAACTTTAAAAACCTGCGCATCGTACATGTAAATCCCAGTTACAGCGTAAGAACTTTTTGGTTTCTTAGGCTTTTCTTCGATTGAAACAACTTTGTTGCCTTTCAATTCTGCAACCCCAAAACGCTCCGGATCATTCACTTTTTTAAGAATGACACGCGCCCCTGATTTTTGTTTTAAAAACTTTTGAACCGATGTCCGAATACTGGATCCGATAATATTATCGCCCAGCATGACAATAATTTTTTCACCCGCGGCAAAACGGCCTGCCAAACGCAGCGCGTCCGCGATTCCACCCTCCCCGTCTTGATACGCAAAGGAAACGTGATCCAGCCCGAATTGACGCCCATTGCCGATTAAACGCAAAAAATCTCCGGATGAGTTTCCGCCGGTCACGACCATCAAATCCTTCACTCCGGCATCAACCAGAGCTTCGATCGGATAATAAATCATCGGCTTATGATACACAGGTAGTAAATGTTTGTTCGTTACTTTTGTTAACGGAAGAAGCCTGCTTCCTAACCCACCCGCTAAAATAACACCCTTCATCTTTTTTTCTCCTCATAATTAACCGAGGGACGCCCCATACTTAGATAGGTCCAACCACGCTGTTTCATTTCTTCATACGAATACATATTTCGCCCATCAATCAAAAGCGGCTGTTTCATCGAATTTTTGAGGCGGTCAAAATCAAGATTAAGAAACTCACTCCATTCCGTCAAAATCAAAATTGCGTCAGCGCCCTTTGCGGCTTGATAAGGATTGGTGCAGTAGCTTACTCCTTTAAACGAAGGCTTGGCTTTTGAAACAGCTACGGGATCATAAGCATAAATTTTAGCGCCATCTTCCTGCAAAGCGTGAATAACAGGGATCGAGGGCGCCTCGCGCATATCGTCCGTGTCGGGCTTAAAGGCAAGGCCCAAGACCGCAAGTTTCCGTTTCTTCAAAGTTCCCAAAGCACGACGAACTTTTTCGACAAAGTACGCGGGCAAAGATTCGTTGACGACCAACGCCTGATTGAGCATTTCAAAACGAACACCTTTTTTCTGTGAAATTTTATAGAAAGCGCTTAAATCTTTCGGAAAACAAGAACCGCCAAAGCCGATTCCTGCGCGCAAAAAATGCGGACTGATGCGTGAATCCATGCCCATACCTTTAGCTACCTGTTCGACATCGGCTCCGACCGAGTCACAAACCTGAGATAGTTGATTCGCAAAAGTAATTTTTAATGCCAAAAAGGAATTGGAGGCGTGTTTAATCAGTTCCGCACTTCGAATATCCGTCGCATAAATTTTTGATTTAAAGGGAGCGTAAATTTTTCGCAGCACCGCTTCAGCGCGCGCGGTTTCCACGCCAATCACAATGCGGTCGGGCTCCATCAAGTCTTGAATCGCTGAACCTTCTTTCAAAAATTCCGGGTTGGAAGCAACATCAAAAGGAACGCCCTTGTGGATGTATTTTCTGACAACGGTTTTAATCCATTCTCCGGTTTCCACCGGAACCGTGCTTTTTTCCACGATAATGCGGTAGCTTCGCATATGCGTGGCGATTTCTTTGGCCACATTGCCGACATAAGTCAAATCGGCCTCACCATTCGGTTTGGGCGGAGTATGCACACAAATAAATAATACTTCGCACTTGGCCACAGCTTCTGAAGTGCTTGTGCTAAACGATAAGCGTCCGCCGCGAACATTGCTTAAAATCATTTCGGAAAGGCCGGGCTCATAAATTGGAATTTTGCCTTTTTTTAAAGCAGCAATTTTTTCTTTGTCATGATCCACACACATGACCGTGTGCCCCATATGCGCAAAACACGCCCCCGTCACAAGTCCGACATAACCTGAACCGATCATTCCAATTTTCATAAACCCTTTTTACGATAAGTCCTAATAGAGGTAGGCGTCTGGAGAATACCGAGCACCGTACGAAGAAGAAAAGTAACCTTGCTGTTCATTGGAACCATCTACAGTTTGTCCGATTCGAGGATCTGAAATTGTCGCTTGATTCGTCCCCGTGCTCAAATGAATCCCGGGGTAGGACTGCATTCTTAAATTAAAGAAAAGTTCGCGATTTGAACTCTCAACCAAAGATTGCCGCATATCAAAGCCAAAATCTAAAAACAGGTCGCATCCTAAATTGCGCGTGGCGGAAACCTGCCATTCTTCAAAATTACGATGAGTCGCATTCCAACGCGTGTATCCGGCGACGTCCCAACGTGAGTTGATGGTGTAGCGCCCTTCAAAAACAAATTGATTTCCCGCCGTGGGTTGATTTCCAAAAATATCTTCTAACGCTCCCTCGCGCTCAAGTTGATCGGGATGCACATAGCGGTGTCCGAACAGCAGGCGCCAGCGGTCGCGCTGAAAAATAAGATCCTGGCTAAACTTTCCGATTTGCTTACGCTCAACGTCATGTTCAAGCTTGGCTTCATAAAGCAGCCAATTATAAGGCCTCAACGTCAGCTCATTGCCCAAAGTCGTAAAAGCGCTTCCCCTGCGGTCCAGCGGCTGGTAATCATATCGAACAAAGGTATTCATACTGACGATATCCACGCGCTGCATGGTTCCGTTCACGACACGTTTGGTTTGAAGTCGGTTATCCATTCCAAATTGCAAACGCATGGTATTTCCGAACTGATCAATTGAATCAAATTGATTGATTTTCGCGGGAGCAAGATTAGTTTCAGAAGCTTCAATCTGAAAATTGGGTTCAAAAACATGCCGCAATTGGTTGATTTCAACGCCCCATTTATTCGTGTTGGTCGCCATAGTTTTATAAAACTGCTCGCGCAAGTCAATTCCTTGATTGGCAACGACGCGCAAGTGATCATTATCACCCATTTTATCCCTGCTGTAATAAGTTGAACGCAGTCCAGTGAAAGGCATGATTTTAATTTCATTCCAATTGACGGGATAATAGAAATGAGTGACCGCATCGCCCCGGACAACATCTGCATTTAATCCGGCTCGTCCAAACTGTTTTGACATATTGTCAAAACTTGTCTGACTTTCGTTATATAAATTTTTAATCAAGACGGGTTGATTCTTCAGATCAGCGCGGATTTGCGGCAAATGCTCGATTGTTTTTTCATAACTATTCATCTTCTTTTCTGTATGAACCAACACGCCATACTTTTCAGTGTTATGGGTTAATGTCACGAAAGAGCTGGGCTGAATTTCCGTGCGGTGCTCGCGATGAAAAAAATCTTGAAGGAAATATTCATCTGCGACACGGTGATAACGCAAGATCAAATGGGTACCGGGAGCAAAATCCGTGCGATGCCGCCAGCTAATACGTCCGCGAGCACGGTCCTGCTTTAACTCATAAGGATTTTCGCGTCCGCTTAAATCAAGATGGCCGGGGGTTGGAGCTTCTTTATCTTGAGTCCAATACAATTTAACGTCGCCTTTGGCCCACTTATCAAAGTTATATTGCTGCCGCAATCCCGCGCCAAATCCTTTTCTCTCGCGCCAATCTCCGTAAAGCTGTCCAGATAAATGCTTGTTGATGTAGTAGCCTTTCGAAATTCCGACATAATAACCAAATCGCCGGTTATTACCGGCAGTCACGCTAAATGGAACGCTTGGCACATTCAATGGTATGACCATATACGGAATCCAGAAAACCTTTTTACCCATCACGTACAGCCAGACATTACGGACAACAATTTTGTCTCCCGCGTAAATCGTGGCCTGCTTGGCTCGAAACTCATAATTAGGGTTTTCGGAACCACAGGTCGTAACGGAACAGTTTTTGATTGTGTGCAAGCCTTCTTTCTTCTGTTCCACTTCCGCGCCCGTTCCGCGCCAAGGCAAGCTTACAAAACGTCCGTCAGGGAAATTTCCGTGATGATTTTTAAAATCATAATAAACTTCCGATCCTTTGATAGTCGGTTCGTCCTTTTTAAAAATAACAACATGGCCGCGCGCGGTGGCTTTACTGGTCTGGGTATCAAGCTCGGCATAGTCAGCGGTAATCTTGACGTCTTCATGTGTTAAAACGACATTGCCCCTAGCGATCAACAGATTTCTTACCTTGTCGTATTCAAGGCTGTCTGCCACAGACTCAACCTGATAGTTTTTATTATTAAAAATATCTTCTACCGGAACTCGATTGATATTATCGGAAGCAGGCGGCCCGGACTGAGAAACAGCGGAAGACTGCGCCGCTGATGGCGCTATAGCGGGCTTCGCAGCCTCGGTCTCTGTCTTTTTAACGCTTTGATCCTGCGCCCATCCCCGAAAGGATCCCTGCGTCAGAATAAGCGCGGCCATGACCATCAGCGAAACTATTTTCTTCAATTTACACCTTGTCTTTAAAAACCATGACGCGGTTACGGCCGTCATCTTTGGCTTGATATAAACATTTATCGGCGGCTTGTATCAAACGATCCACTATGGGGGCAGTGTCAGCTGAATCCGCAAGAGTTGAATTTTGCGGATCATACGTTGCTATCCCCTGGCTCACCGTTACTTTTGCTTCCACATGATAGAGCTTAAACGTATGGCGCGCAATATAGGATCGAATACGCTCAGCAACTTCAAGCGCAGCCTGCGGTTTTGTCTCAGGCATAACAACGATAAACTCTTCACCGCCATAACGCCCCACCAAATCCACCCGTCGAACATTTAATTTTAAAATTTCGGATACTTTTTTAAGAGTGGCATCGCCCACTAAATGACCGAATTCGTCATTATATCTTTTGAAATGGTCAATGTCCAACATCAGAAGTGAGAGCGGTGTTTTAAAGCGCTGGCTGCGTTTAATTTCTTCATGCAGACGTTCCATGAAATGCCTTCGCACAAAAACCTGGGTTAAATCATCAACAATAGACAAATCACGGATCGTTTCGTAAAGACTGATTTTTTTCACTAAAAGCGCGAGAAAAGAACTTAAAACTTCTATCTTCGCCAAATCTTTTTCTTCAGCGCCCTGAATTCCAAAAACAGCGTATAAGTCATTCTTATCAAATGCCGGAAAATACCAGGTGGTCTCATCGCGGATCATTTGACGGTTGCCTTCCAACCGGCTCAAGAGATCCTGGCTTTGTTCCTGGGAGTCAGCAAGCGCTACTTGCCCGTCATGCGTTATTTCGAGCGTACGAAAAAACTTTTTATCGCGTAAAGGAATCCAAATAAACACTTTGGAAAATAAAATTTCGTTCTTCAACGTTTTTGCGAGATTTTCGGCTAAGCCTGAAAAATCAATTGCCTCACTCAACTCTCTCGCGATTTCGAACAAATTCAAAAGACTGGCCACTTGCCTTTCCAAATGCTCAAGACTTTGTTGCCTGGAATCATATTTTTTCCGTGACGCGTCTAATTCCCGGTTTTTTTCAGAAACTTTTGCGGTACGCTGCTGAATGCGAATCTTAAAAATTTCTTTTACAATCACCAGCGCGGAGACAATCGCGGCGCAAAGCAGCCAAAGCATAATCAAGTGCTCCCATCCGGCATGCAAACCAAAGTAGATTTGCCAGCCAGAAAAGACGATTACGCCCGCGATCAAAACCCGTGTCTGTTTCTCCGCCCACCAGTAGAAAAACGGCAGGGCCCAAAACGGTGATAATAAAAAATGAAAGACCCGGAACTCAATACTTTGGCGGGTAAATAAAAATGACAGCACCGAAAAGACGGCGAAAATCAGGAGGGCGCGCAGCATACTCGATTCCTCCCCGCTTTTTTGGCGTCATAGAGCGCTGAATCGGCCTTTTGCACAAGCGACTCAATCTCAAGCGTATCATCAGGCAAACTTGCCACACCTATCGAAACTGTTAAACGCACTTCTTGGCGGCGTAAATTAAAAACAGCGCTCTCAACTGCTTTACAAATTTCTTCGGCCTGCCTCACCGCGTCTTGCTTATTGGTTTCAGGCAAAATAATCGAGAATTCTTCTCCGCCGTACCGGGCTAATACCGCTCCTTCCGCCTGCTTTTTCAAAAGGTCGGTAAATTGCGTCAAAATTAAATCGCCGGCTTGATGTCCGTACTGATCATTAATGGGCTTAAAATAATCTAAATCGCACATTAAGAGCGACAAAGGCTTGTGTGTCAATAAGGCCCGCCTGTGTTCTTCGTTTAAACGCGAATAAAAATAACGTCTCACGTACAGGCCGGTTAAGGAATCGCGAATCGCTAACTCATTCGTGCGCTCATAAAGAATCGAATTGGAAATAGCGGATGAAGAAAGCATACCAATCGCGTCCAAAAGCCTCAAATCATCATGCGTAAATATATTGGAATGCCGCGAGTACAGCCCTAAAGTTCCCATCACCCGCCCTTCACTGATCAGAGGTGTCACAATCAAGCTTCTCAACCCTTCGGCATTCATTTGCATTTGAGACGCAAATCGAAAATCAGACTGCGAATCCGTGACAATTAAACGCTTCCTGTTTTTGGTCACCCACAAATCATAGCTGTTTCCTTCCTGGGAAGCCGGTACGTCTTGCGGCCCGGAATTCTTCCGCGCGACAATCGGTAAATGTCCGCCTTCGGTTTGTGCCAAGGTAATCGCACAGTAATTACCCCGGGCAATAAAGCGGAAAGTTTGCTCGACCAAAGTACTCGTGACTTCTTCGATTGAAAGCATTCGTGCTAAATCTTCGGCGAGCTTTCGGAGATTATAATAAGTGGAATACTTTTCAAAAAAAACGCTGATGCCTTCTCCCCGGAGTTTATAAGAAACTTGGAGATCATTGAGCTGATCCTGAATTTTCTCCAAATCCGTGTCTAGCAAAGCGCTTTCTTGTTCATAATCACGCGCTAAATAGACGATGACAAGCGTGAAGGCCAGCAAGAAAGCGGCGGACCAAAGAAAAACGGATGTTGCCGCTGTAAAAGAAATAAAAATAATGAGAACAAACGCGGAAATCAGAAAAATATTGAGCGCCACCCAACGAAAGGCCGCCCAACTCAAAACGAGAGGAAGAAATAAGACAGCAAGCGCCAAGGCAATTTGCGAGAGCAAGTGGCCGGGCTCCACCGATGTGGGCAGCGCGGTCAGCTGCTTAATCGAAAAGAAGGCGGACGTGAAATAGATGAGAAGCGATACGGCCAGTAAAATATGACGTCGTGATGCGCCAAACATGGCTGGCGTATTTATCGGAGCGCCATGCCCGTTTCGGGATCAAAGAATAATGCTTTACTCATATCGAAGACAACCTGCACATCTTGATTCGTGCTCGCCGTATCTTGATTGGAAACGCGGACGACGAAATTACTTTCACCCGCGTTAAGATAAAGATAAATTTCAGATCCCATCGGTTCAACCACGTCCACGGTAGCGGTCAGGGTAAATTCCGGCCGCGCGTCCTGCGCAAAAATTTTATCGTAAATATCTTCCGACCGGATCCCCATTAAAATCTTCTTGCGGCCAAACCGCTGCAGCTTGTCATTATCGCTCGGCAGCACACGCAGCTTAACGCCGCGGCTCATAAAATAATAATCCTGGCCTTCACGGACCACTTCACCGTTAAAGAAATTCATCGGAGGCGACCCGATAAAACCGGCGACAAAATGATTGGCCGGATTTTCATACAAAATAACCGGTTCATCCACCTGCTGAATCGCGCCTTTATTCATGACCGTGATGCGGTCACCCAAAGTTAACGCCTCAACCTGATCATGCGTCACATAGATCATCGTGCACTGCAATCGATTATGAAGCTTTTGAAGCTCCATGCGCATTTGAACGCGAAGCTTCGCGTCTAAATTTGAAAGCGGTTCATCAAAAAGAAAAACCTTGGGCTTTCGAACAATGGCGCGCCCGACGGCAACACGCTGACGTTCACCGCCTGAAAGCTCTTTGGGTTTGCGATTGAGATAGTTGGAAATGCTTAAAATTTCAGCCGCCTCGGTTACACGGCGCTCGATTTCTTTTTTAGGGTACTTTCTCAGCTTAAGCGCGAATGCCAGGTTTTCATAAATGGTCATATGCGGATAAAGCGCATAGTTTTGGAAGACCATGGCGATATCGCGGTTTTTTGCGGGAATATCGTTCACCAGCACATCGTCGATAAAAATTTGTCCTTCCGTGATTTCTTCAAGACCCGCGACCATTCGCAAAGTGGTAGATTTGCCGCAGCCCGACGGCCCGACCAACACCATAAACTCTTTGTCCTCAATTTCCAAATTAACGTTTTTAACGACTTGATTGCCGTTTGAATAGGTTTTGCAGATATTACGAAGACTCACACGGGCCATGAAATACTCCTTATTTCCTTCCTGCCAAAAGTTCTAGCAGAAGCGCAAGCGAAGATTTTAGCTGGTGCCGTGAAATCACGGAATCCACCATTCCTTTTCTTAAAACAAATTCAGAAGTCTGAAAATCATCCGGTAATTTTTGACGAATCGTCTGCTCAATCACGCGCGGGCCGGCAAAACCAATCAAGGCCCGGGGCTCCGCTAAAATAACATCGCCAAGCGACGCGAAACTTGCCATCACCCCGCCCATCGTCGGGTTTGTAAGAACTGATATATAAAGAAGTCCCGCTTTTTGAAAGCGATTGAGCGCGAGCGATGTTTTTGCCATTTGCATTAAACTGAGTGCGCCTTCATACATGCGCGCTCCGCCGCCAGAACCAGAAACAATTATCACGGGGAGCTTCTTTTCGAGGCAAGTTTCGATCAGCCTTGTGATCTTTTCACCGACAACGGAGCCCATCGACCCCATGATAAAACGGGAATCCGTTACCGCTAAACCGCAGGCTTGGCCGCTAATCTTCGTCAACCCTGTTAAACACGCATCTTTGAGTCCGGTTTTCTTTTGATCCTGACGGATTTTTTCCTTATAGGACTTAACTGCGGAAAAATTGAGCGGGTCCTGAGAGATAAGACCGGCATTGATTTCGTTGAAAGTTCCCTCATCCACGAGCTGGGTAATACGCTCGGCGGCTCCGACAATAAAATGGTATTCACACTTCGGACAAACCGAGAGATTGTCTTTAAGCGCCTTATTAAAGATAATACTGTCGCACTCAGGACATTTTGTCCAAAGACCTGCAGGGATACTTCTCTTTCGGATCGGGCTCGGAGCGGAACTTTCAGCCATGAAGATGGTGACCCTTCGTTAAGTTTTAGATACAATGCTTAAAACGACAGATTGCCGACCGGGAATTATAGAAAAAACATCCCTACACGGTCAATCTATTCTTCCGGTTCGGGGGCCGGAGTTAATTCATGGATCAGCGCGCTTTACAACAACAATCGCAGAAGCTTCATCTTTCGCCTCAGTTGCGGCAGTATTTGAAGTTCCTTTATTTGCCGCAAATGGAGCTGCGCGACGCACTGCAGCAGGAACTTGCAGAAAATCCCGCATTGGAAGAAATATCCGAAGCGCCGGCTTCAGACGCGGACACACCCGATAATCCCGATGAAAAAAAGGAAGAGCGGTCTGTCTCGGATGAACAAGGCGCGGATTCCTTCCCGGAAATTGATTTTTCACGCCGGAATCAGCGCGATCTTCAATCGATCCATCAATTTCAAGAAACATCACTTTCCAAGCCTGCCACTCTCTCGGAGCATCTCGAGCGTCAAATATCATTTCAAAATTGGACTCCTCAGGAAATGAAAATCGCCAAATTGATTACGGGAAATTTAGATTTGGAAGGTTTCTTAAGAATTGATTTAACCGATATTGCGGAGGCAACCAAAACTCCGCAAGTTGAAATCGAAAAGGTTCTTCAATTGGTTCAGGGACTTAATCCTCCGGGAGTCGCGGCTCGCTCTTTAGAAGAATGCCTCCAGCTTCAACTCCGTCGAAAACATCCGGGACACCCGGTTTATGAAAAGATAGTTTCTGAGCATCTTTCCGACGTGGCAAGAAGAGACGCAAAAACGCTTTCTAGAAAATTAA
This sequence comes from Candidatus Omnitrophota bacterium, assembly GCA_043732705.1. GTDB lineage: Bacteria > Omnitrophota > Omnitrophia > Omnitrophales > Aquincolibacteriaceae > Multiplicimicrobium. The sequence continues at coordinate 62,486 of JAYTHE010000011.1, forward strand.
ATATCTCGATCAAAGAAGCTGAGGAAGCGATCACGGAAGTAACGCGCCTCGATCCCCGCCCCGCGCGTGATTTTCATGAAACACGGCATCTCCAAATTGTGCCCGACGCTCAGATTCATTTCAAAGGGACTTCGCAAACTGAATTTGACATTGAAATTTTCAAAGAATATCTTCCCCGCTTCCGGTTAAGCCCCGAATACCGCCGCATGCTGAGAGATCCTAAAGTGGACGCCGCAACAAAAAATTATCTCAAGTCAAAAATAGCCGACGGCAGCCAGCTCATGAAGGCGCTTGATTTAAGAGAGTCCACGTTGCGCCTCATTTCACAAGAAATTGTAAAAACCCAAGCCGAGTTTTTTACGTACGGATTTTCGCACTTGAAGCCTCTGCGGCTAAAAGACTTGGCGGAAATTCTTGGCATGCACCCTTCAACGATCAGCCGCGCTATTCACGAAAAATATGTCATGACACCTCAAGGAACTTTGCCCTTTAAAAGTTTTTTCTCTCAGCGGGTTGAAACCGGCGGGGGCGAAGACGAATCACAGAAAAGTATTTTGATGCGGATTCAAAAAATGATTGAAAATGAAGACCCCGCGCATCCGCTCAGCGATCAGCACATCGTCGAACAACTCAAGGCGGACAATGTGTCAATCGCCCGACGCACAGTCGCAAAATACCGGGAAATGCTTAAAATTCTGCCGACCCATCTTCGTAAAAAACGGGGCTAGCGACATTCGCGTCGAGTTACGAAGTTAACCGCGCGATAAACCATAAAGTAGCTGGTGGTCAGAATCGGCGCCTTTCGTTCATGCCCGCTAGTCGCGGCATTGACTTTAGGTGGCCACTCGCCGCGCCCGGTCTTCTCTGCATTCAAATCTGATATTAAATCAGATTTTCATTTCGTTCATCAGCATGAATTGCGCGGCTCACTTCAATTCTGCTTATTAAATGTCGCTCATGCGAGCGACTAGAAAGCTGGTGGTCAGAATCGAACTGACGACCTACTGTTTACGAAACAGTTGCTCTACCAACTGAGCTACACCAGCCTGAAGAGCGGCGATTCTACACAAATTAATCTTAAAGATAAAGCAAGATGAACTGCTAAGACAGCAATCCGTTTACGCATGCAAATCCGATAATCGTTTTCGCGTCTTCAATCTTGCCCGTTTTGATCATTTTACCGATTTGTTTTAAATTGAACTCTCGAATTTCAAATTCTTCGTCTTCATCTTTCTCGGCATAAGCGGGTTTTAAATTTCTCGCCAAAAAGAGATGCATTTTTTCTTCTGAAATTCCTGGGGTTGGAAAGAAAGCAAGCAGCTTTTTTAAGCTGCCCGCCGCATATCCTGCCTCTTCGGTTAATTCACGTTTTGCCGCATTAATAACGGATTCACCTTTTTCTATGCCGCCAGCAGGAAACTCCCACATCCATCCCCTCGCCGCATAGCGGTACTGTTTAACCAATAAAAAACGGCCGCGTTGAATTTGCGGAACAATCACGACACAACCCGGATGTTCGATTGATTGGCGGAAAAATCTTTGCTTTCCTACTTGAAGATGACATTCCACCAAAACGGAACGATTCAGTTTAATCAGCGTTTTCTTTTTTAAGATCCGCACTCTTTTTTCTATCATTTTCCTCTCATCAGGAATTGGAGTTAAATCGAAAGGTAATCGGTATAAATAAACGCCGGCTTCCGTCTTTTGGTAAATCCATGGTCCATTCCTGAACAGCTTCAATCGCTGCCTGGTCTAAGTCCGCAGAGCCGGAAGAGTGCGCCACTTGTACCGATACAACTCTTCCGAAGTTATCCAATTCAGCATCTAAAATAACACGTCCTTCACGCCCCAAGCGCCGGGCGCTTTCCGGATAAACCGGCGCGCGATTCCAAGTTTTCGCGGAAGGTGCCGGAGTTTTTGTAAACGACACCAGCTGGCCGCGGCTAAAAGGCTTGTCGGGTTTCTGATTTAAATGCGAACGCGCCTGTGTCGGCGGATGAATTGGCCCGGAATCCCAATTTTTAACTGGCGAAATATTTTTTTCAATTTTGGATTGTCTGGGTTCCGTCTTTGAAACATTCTTGATTATATTTCTTTGCGGGGACTCAATTGAGCGGACCAGCTCAACCGAAACAGGCACGTGGAAATCATCGATCCTTGAGGGGTACGTAAGCGTATTTTTTGTGGCGGGTACAAAGTGAAAAAGTAGCAGGCTATGCGCCCCCAAAGATACTGCGAACGCAATTTGAAGATTCGTCAATCGTAAAATAGGGCCAACCTCAATTAAAGACTATGCTTTTTCACGAAGCTCCATTTCTTGAGCCTCTTTTGACAATCCAAAAATCCGGTGGTCATGAAAAACAATTTTAAAACCATGCTTACGCGCGACTTCATCTTGAAGTTTTTCGATTTCATCGGAATGAAATTCAATAATCTTACCCGTCTTAATACAAATCATATGGTCGTGATGACCCTTAATTGAAACTCTTTCGAAGTAATCCCGTTTTCCGGCGCCCGCAGACTTTTGAATAATTGCGCATTCCAGTAAAAGCGGCAGGGTTCGATAAACAGTATCGCGGGCAATCCGGTAACCTTTCTTCTTCAAACGGTCATAAAGGCTGTCAGCGTCAAAGTGTTCGTTTAACTTTTCAATTTCTTCAAAAATATGGCGCCGCTCAAAGGTAAACTTAAGTTTTTTTTGAGTCAAGAGCTCTAAAAATTTCGCCTGATCCACACCCATTTTTTCCACACTCGTTACTTTAGGCATAATCAATCTCCCACTCGTATCTTCATATCAAACATTCATAGTCTGAACGGATTATAAGCGTGAGGGAGATTTCTGCAACAGATTCTGCAATATATAAGGTACAAACTGCAGTTTGTACCTTAAATTATGCCGATTCAGAAAAACTGTGCCGCGCGATCATTTGATTGAGCCAGATCCAAACGCGGTCATTTTCGAGGATCAAAGTTTGAGCTTCAATACGAATGGTCTTTTCAAACCCTTGAATACCCAGGGCTTTCACAAAATTCGCTAGCAATTCGTTTAGCTTAAGCTGAGATATTTGATTTGCGCTTTCAGCCGATAAATAAGCAGCCAGCCGCAGCTCAAGCCAAGCTTGAATATCATCCTTGAACGGCTCATCCGCTCTTTCAGCCCCCATAGACATAACGCGAATGAGCTGAATATTCCCCGCTGTTTCCAGTAAGAAGCTCGAATCCATGACTGCAGCGGTGCGCAGAGCATCACCTGTTTTAAATGAACGCAGGCTTGGCACGGTTTGAATCCGGAAGCGTTTCAGCAGGTCCGGTTTAAATCCACGAATACTGCGCGGAGTTATCACTAAATCAGTAATTCCTGAATTTGAATTCGTTAATGCCTTCGCGTAAGCGGGCCGCGGTAAAACATCTAAAGCCACGCGCACATTTTCGCGCCCGTTCATCAAGGTTAAGAACCGGGACTGCCAAATCATTGTCATTTTTTTTGCGGCGCTTTCCGAAATACGCGGTGAATGAACCGGTTCCGCCCAAGCCGTCGAAGCAAAGAAAAACTGCCTAGCCTCACTTCGCAAAAAAGTCGCAAATAAATTTAGTCCGTGAGCGTCAACAGCATCAACCGCGACCTTCGCTGTTTCCGAAGCGGACCCGTTAGTTGAGTTTGCGAGAAAACCCAACACCGTTTTTGTCGCGACCTCTAAATCCGCTTTCTTTACCGTACGAAGTTCGCTGCGGCCGCCGCTCTCGTCAGGCTCTTCACCCTGAAGCCAAAGATTGCCGCCAGGACTATCACCTGCAGACGGTTGATCGGCGGGAGGCGCATCCTCTTGTGCGATTCGCGTACGCGCGATGAGCTTTTCGGACTGTAAAGCCATTTCGAGATAAATTTCTCTGAAAGCCTGCGGATTGACTTGGCCGGCTCGGCGCATACTGACCTCCTGCAGCCAATATTGAATTTGCCGCGGATGCCGCGCTAATCCAGGATCAACAAAGGCGTCTCGAATAAGCCCCATTACTTCCTGCAATTCCGAGGGCAGATAAACGCGCGCATTTTGCGGCGGCCAGGCGCGTTCCTTATTCAAGCTCATTTGCATTTCGAGCAGCATAGTCCACACGCTTTCCTTCAATTCTGCCGGCAAATGAAAATAAATTGCGCTTGCAAGGATTTCCCGCCAGGGGCCCAAAATAATTTCCGGGATTTCAGGCAGCAAATGAAATAAAGTTTCCTTTTGAGCCGCAGTCAGCGGATTTTGATTTAAGTCCGTCAGCCAAGGGCCGATCGAGTAACTCTCATGATGCCATTTTTTTTCCGCGCCCAGCTTAAAACCTTCCTGCATATTTTTTAATTTCGTGAGCGCTCTAATAATTATGAGCTGTTGCGTGAGCGTCAACGCAAAGAAATGCTGCCGATTCTGATCATTTTCAAGTAGTCGGGAAAATTCTTCCAAAGTGACCCTAAATTGCCAGAAACTAGCCGCCCCACTCGCTTCAGCCCATTGTATATCCTCGCGAATAGCCGTAAATAAGCGAGAAACAGCCGCTAAAATTGGACGGATGACCGCATCAGATAATGTAATCAGCTCGGGCTGCGAACTCAACGCAATCCAGGTTGAAAATGGAAGTTCTAATACTGAAAAGCGGCGCTGCCACTTGATCCAACGCTTAATCACCGCAAGAAAATCAGCAACCGACATTGCAAAAAATAACTTCATATTAAGCGTGAATACCAAATCAGTGCGGAGAGCGTTTGTTTGCTGAAGTTTTAACAGCTGATAAATCGTAAATTTATATTTCCATCCCGTCTGTTTTGTTTTGGGATTATTCAGCCGCTGACCGCGAATATATCTCTTATGATCTTTTAAATGGCTTCGCGCGGAAAAATGTCTATAAATAGATATAAACGGCTGTGCAAAAACTTCTAAAACAATTTGAACGATCCGATGCTCTGAACGCGGAGTCCGGTCACCATCCAGCCAAAGCGAATCATTCCCCGCCTCAGGTATTTGAGTATTCGGGATTTGAGACGGAGGTCCGGTTTGCCTCTGTGCGCGTGCGATCAGCAACTCGCCCTGACTAGCCATTTCAAAATAAATTTCTCGAAAACTCTGAACATCCGACTTTCCGGCTCGGCGCATATTGACTGAATCCAGCCAAGCCTGAATTGGCCGGGGACTTTGAGCTAAAGCAGGCTCAATAAAAACGTCGCGAATCGAACCTATGACAAACTGCATTTCCGATACGGTATAGGGTAATTTTTTTTGAGGCGGCCAAGGACGCTCCGTATTAAAACTCATTTGCATCTCAAGCAACATACTCCAAAGACCCGCCCTCAATTCCGGCGACAAATTCTGATAACTGCGGCTTGTCATAATTTCACGCCACGGCCCCAAAATAATTTCAGGTATTTTTGGAAGTAAATTAAACAACACTTTTCTGACAACCGGCGAGGTCGCCTGATTTGCTATTTTATATAACCACGCAGAGACGGAATAACTTTCTTTATGGGTCTTCCCTGACTTATGAAAGGTAATTTCATCCATGAACTTTAATTTTCGCAGGGTTTGAATGACCGCCAACTGTTCTTCAATTGATAAATTAATAAACAGATTGTCACCTAGCGGATTTTGAAGCATGCTTTCGAGAGAAGTTTGCCTTTCCCTGAATTCCCACTTGGCAAAAGCGGGATTTTGTTCAACTAGTTCTTTGTCGGACCGCATTGTGTAACCAAATTCAATTAAGGCGGGCAGCATCTGACGCCAATAATCTTCTGCAAGCGCCGAGTATTCACGCCTAAAAAGCAGTGTATCCCACATGTTACGTGGAATAGCCAATACAGGTAGTTCACGCTGCCATTTCAACCAAAAATCCAGCGCTTTCAAACGCTCCTGAAGAGTTCTATTTAAAAATGCGCTTTGATTCAATCGCTCGAGAAGCTCATAGCGTTCGTGGTGGTTTGCCTGCAAAGTAAATAATTCATAAATTTTTTGTTTATAAAGCTTGCTTATGGCAACACGCTGAACCGCCTTCACAAAGGAATGAAGATGAACCAAATGCTCATGCAAATAGAGCCAGCTGACTCCCCAAACCCATAATTTTTTTACAATCGCAAGTAAGTTACTAAGCCGCAATTCGGAGCGCGTCTTCAGCCACAATTCATCATCCTTATTTGGTTCTTTTCCATCGCCCAACCCGCTTTCACCCGTCCGCTGACGTTGAAACCGCTCTAATAACGGCGGGAATTTTTCAACCGCAACCTTGATGGCAATGCGATTGCGCGCGGCATCATCAGCTGCGGAATTTAAATCATCCGTATTCCTTCTAAGCAGAAGCAAAGCATTTTGAATATCCTCGGAGCTTTGTGCGGTCTCCAGCAATTCTCGTGCTTGCTCGGCGATAAAAATCGCAAGCGTCTTGGGCCTTTCTTTTCCGCTGAGGACTAAAGTTATGGCACGCTGGGACAACATTTCTAAGCCTTCCATCCCCTTCACCCGTGATAAAGCCATCATCCAATCCAGCAAAACAGTACTTTCCGTCACTCCCAGCAACGGTGAAACCACTAATTGCTTTTGAAAAGGCAACCAAACCAAAACTAGCTCCGGACGATTTTCAATTAAAGTAAAAAGCTTTCTCCTATCTTCCGCCCCCCTCAGCGCGGCAAGACCATCTAGAACTGCCACGAGCGGATGATTGGAGGCGGGGTTTGTCATATTAACTTGCCACTCCCTGCTCCAAATTTGAAACCCCTTCAATACCTGAATTTTTTCGGTGAGCCCAAGCTCGGCAAAACCTTGCGCGCGTAAAATCGACTGCAATGAATGTAACTTTGTGCTGTTGGTTTTGTGCCGGGAAAAATCAAGCCGCTCTTGACGCGTTTTTGCCAATACTGCTTCGCCGTCCTCGGTGACTTCACAGGAAAGCACCGCATCCAACAACGCCCACAGAAATAAAAGTCTTTCTTCCACATTAAAATTGTGAAAATAATCCGCAGGCGCCAATTCTTTCCAAATTCCGGCACGCAGCCGCATGAAGGGAAAGCCATCCGTTTTAAGTTCGTTAATTAATTTCAAAATTGAAACTTGCTGAGCAGGAGTTGAGCGCATATAAAAAGCGCGCTCCAGCACAAGCGATTGATAAAAATCAATCGACCGAGCATTTTTATCTGTAACAGCCGCGCGATAAACAAGTGCAAGCTGGTCAAAAACAGCTTGGAAAGCAGGTTCGCGAGAATCCACGTGATCACGATATAATTTTAAAGCTCGGCGCGCTTTTCTTGCAGGGCTTTGTCCGGTTAATAAATTCCAAACAGTTCTTAAAAATCGTACTTCACTACGAACCACCGTTTGAGCACCTCCGGCGGCAATCCACCACAAAGAACCAGGTGGGTTCGGATCGAGTGACGCACCCCCACTCAATGTTGGGACATCAACTCCCTTTGCCCGCCGCATTCGCTCAATCAGCTCAATCAGACCGACATTCCATTGTTTGACTATCAGACTTTTCCCGGACATTGATTCGACCGCGCTGAGTTGAGCCATATGAGCACTCATCATCCCAATCAAAGCCTGTTCTTCCGCGGCATTTTTTTCCAACGCCCAGGCTGTTCGTAAATAAACCAGCAGGGCTTCGGCATCGGAATAAACCAAAATAAACCCATTGGGTGCAAGAGAAGATATTGCTTGTGCCTCAGCGAAAATCGGTAATACAAAACCCAAACTCAGAAGCAACTCAATCCATTCTTGTGATTGATCCAGTGCAATTTTTTTTGATAAGTGCATCAACTTGAGCACCAACGCTAAATTAAGCGCTGCTGTCGGACGCTTTGACCATAATTCCAACAAGTCAGAGCGAAATTTCCCCTCCGGAACCTCCCGCCACAAATCATAAAATCCGGGCAAGACCATAGGTAATCCCATTTTGGATTTCAAGAAAAACTGAGCAGGCAAATCATGATCGTCAGGACTAAATTCTGAATACTGAATTCCTCCCAATAAAAGTTTTTTCTGATCCTCAACTAGCAAACTTAGATAATCCGGTCTTCCATCGAGGACGCGAACTTGTTCGATCCATTGCGCCCACTCTCGAGCACTCCAATGATTAATAATAATGTAAGTGAGCGGTTTGTCTGCATAAGGTCGAAGATCAATATTTAAACCGGCAAGAAGCTTGAATTGATCCGCAACAAAACGAATTTCCGAATCTTCCAGCTTCAATCCTTTGCGTTCTGCAAAGCGCAGCCCTTTAAAGAAAGGAGCCCATAAACCGGCATCAATATTCGACAAAGGAAGCGCGCGTGCGTATTGACGATAGAAAAGTGTAAATTGATGTCGATCATCCGAGGACATATAGTTACCCAAGCCGCCATTTTTCAAAATCCACGCAAAGGTCCAAAATTCATCCGCAAAAGGTACTAATGCCGTGATTGTTTGCCAAACAGATTGCGCGGCTAATTTTCGTTCATAGTCAGGATCAGTCATGCGAAAGGGTTGATATCCTACATATAAAAAATAAACATACGGGCGCACAATCCATCGCCATACCGTCACCAAATTTTGGATTATCGTTCTTGCTTCAGAGCGCGAAGAAGGTGCTTGAACCCATAATGACCCGTTATCTGGGGCCGGCGGCACAATGCCAGTAGAGTCTGCAGAAGCGGAACCGTGCGCGCGATTAATTCTAGCAATCAGCTGTTCTGATTTTGAACATAATTGTTCGACAATCGCTGTTATATTTTCAACCCAGGTTACTTGCTGCGTCATTAATTCAAATTCATGCATGATTTGAATCAAAACCTGCGTTTCTTCCGCATTTTTTGGCAGTGAAACAGCTTCGCGTAAATGAGCAAGCAATATAATGAGTTGCTCTAATTTTTTGCATAACTCCGCCACCATCGCTGATTTATTTTCAATCCAGTCTGTTTGCTGCATAATTAACTCAAACTTGGACATGATCTGAACTAGCGCCCGCGTTCCTTCCGCATTTCTTGGCAACGAAACAGCTTCACGCAAACGAATAAATAACCTTTCCGCTTCAGAGCGGATTTGCAACCGGCCATGACCCTGCGCCAGACAATCAATGTAAACTCTTTCTTCTTCAGAAAATAAGGGTATTTGAAAATCAAGTTGAACGAGCAAATTCAACCAATCCTGCTGTTCCATGACCGAACCCATTTGAGACTTTTGCAGCATTCCATAGATCACGACCAAATTTAATGCCGCCCCAGGCCGACGAGACCAAATATCAAGCAAGGCACGCTGAAGCGGTTGATCGGGAATGCTTAGCCACAAATCAAAAAATCCTGCGACAAGAGCTTCGTCTGAGCTGCCGCCATGTTGAAGTTTTCCAAATAACGGTGTCGGCGGAAAATCATTATTTCGAGTCAATTCTTGCCCTTGAACCATTCCCCGCAACAGCTTTCGGCGGATTTCTTCAGGCAAAGCCAAATAAGCCGGACGACTGATCAGGGAGTAAATTTGAACAATATAGTTTGCCCAATGGTGGTCGGCATCGCGCTGAACAAAAGCGACCTGAGTTGCCGCGTCAGGTAAAAATTGCGGCTCGGATAGAATTTTAAATTCTGCCGCAATGCGGCGAATTTCATCTTCAGTAAAAATGAGTTCCCGCGGGTGCCGTGCCGTGGCACCGCGGCTCCTATCGATATGAAATAGTCTTAAACCTCGAAAGAAATAAACCACAGCAACAACACTTCCAAAATCAAGCGGAATAAGTGCGAAGCAACGCGCATACAATTCAGCAAAAAAACTACGCTCTAAATAGGTCAGCTTGTTGAAATATTCATTTTGTAAAATCTGATTTAACATCCAAAATGCGCCAGAATAAGGTGAAAGCTCACGCATAATCGCAGTGAGACGCATGTTTGAGATGGAATAATGCGGTTGAATTTTTGGCTCTTCGATTGCATGCGACTTGTGAAACAGCCTGTACCACCCCATTAAAAATGGAACTGCCAACCAGCGGAATGCCGTAAAAATTGCTTCTCCAAATCCCCGCGCTTCCGAGCGTTTAGTGCCATTTCCCAACCACAGCGAGCCTGAATCTCCTGTGCGTGGCTCCGGTTGAACCGAAGAATCTGGCTGACGGGTGGCGCGCGCGTAAAATTGCTCTAATAGCTTATTCACAGCTGCGTGCAATTGCATGCGCTCCGTGGTTTTTCGGCGGCCTTTTCCAACGGGTTGTCCTTGAGTTTTTAAATGGAGGTCTGCAAAAATTCGATGTAATGCTTCAGCTTGCTCCGCAGACTTCACAGAAATAAGAATTTTCTGAATTTCATTGAAGAAAGCTCGTTCGGCGTTCAATTTCTTCATAAATTCTCGCTCTGTTTTCAACGAAAGTGTCATTCCATCAAAATAGTATTCCCAAAACAACTCCTGTTGCTGCGCATTCCAAATTTGAAAGACCGAAGTTTGAAAGACCGCCCTTATATGCCCCAACTCAATCTTTGTGGCATCAAAAATGACGCGAATCCATTGAGGATGACTTAAATCCATGTCCCTTGCCAAAACTTGAACACGACGAATATAGGGCTTCGCCAAATCAAAAGGCACATCCCTCAAATTGGTATAAAGCCATACCCACAGCCACGCAGGAAAATCAGAAAATGAAACCTGAGGGCGCATCACACGAATAAAATCAAGCACGCTATTACGCTGACTCAGATCCCACTTAGAGTAAATAAAATGGCGCGATAATTTCCAAGCTGCGTGTAAAGATTGAATGCTCCACGATGCATCGATAAATAATTGACGCCAACGCGCATCGTATGCGGCTTTTTCTTCCGGCGACACCTTCTGATAACCTTCACTTAAATCGGGCTGCCAACGCTTAAAAACCTTCCAAACTGTCTTTTGATAAAGCTGCGAAACCCATAACGGCAAACGCATTTCCGAACGCTGTAATTCAACAACAGCCGCGACTGGACCACCTGAGAACCACAAACTACCTTTATCTCCATCCTGATTTTCAGTTGATGCCTCAGGTGGCATAGACATACGTTGATGACGTTCCAACAGTTGTTGGAGAAGTGGTAAAACTTGTTCAGTCGCTTGCCGCAACGTAATGTCCCGCAAGGTCGTTCGTTCTTGCTCAGTAAGCCTATGACCATTGAATTGCATTAAACGGGATGCGATGAATGCAACAAAAGAAAAACGATGCCCCTTGGAGGTGCGGTAAAATTCCCTAAGTCGACTCATAAACAATTCCAATTCCTTGTCATTGCGAATTAATTTCAACCGCAAAACTTGCGCTAAAAATTCAAGCCCATAATAATCATCTCCACCAAAAAAGTGCCTTAGGCTACGCAATAAAGGATCTTGGAACCACTTTGCGAGAGGCAGAAGGCGTGGATGATTAGCAATATTAAGCAGTAAATATTCACCATCAAACCCGGCAATTCCATATTCAGAAGTACGCATGACTTTGCGTAATTTTCCAGCTTGATCAATCCAGTAAAGCGGATGGTCTGGAATTCCCATGGATGGTTTCAAAGTTTCATCCGGTCCAACCATAAAGACCGCGCTTGCGTCGACCGTCCAGATCTTCCGTTCTCCGGAGAAATTCTTTCGAATCAATAGTTTATGTCCGGTTTTTAAACTTTCCACATACCAGTTACCGGGATTGCCGGGGCCGCTTTCCGCATTTTCGTTATAAGTCACGTAATCATTACCGACAAACTTTGGAAATGACGGATCTTTGCCGAAGGCAACGATTCTCGTCCGTGTTTTACGGTCCCAAATTTCAGCCGGTTTTTTATCCGGATAATTAAATTTCCATAGCAGTACCTTGGTTTGGTCGGGCGAAACTTCAGCATGTTCAAAACCATAGTATGTTTCTAATTGCCGGCCAGTACTTTGTTCAAAAATAGTAACCCGGCTGCCTTTCAAATCACTCAAAGCCAAAAAACCATTTTGTGAGAAAGTACAATGCCGAAAGTTCGTTCCATACTTTGTGACAGGCTCAAGCGTCGCGGAATCGATCAAAATTCCCACAAAGGTTTGAGGATACTGTTCACCGCCGTCATGATGGTAGTAATCCGCTTGGAAATAGCGTAGTTTTCCGTCAGGTGAATAGTCCGCGTCGTGACTAGGCCCTTGCACATGGTTGTATTTGTTGCGCCAAGGGTACCCATGCGCATCAAAATATTTTCTTGCGATTTCTTCGAGCTGGTCACGGGTTAATTCTGCCGGCTTTCGCTGCCCTGTTTTGATATCCGTATAGCGATAACTTTGTTTCCAATCGCGCCGCTGGCCAAAATAACTGCGCCCACCTTCAGTAAATAAAATCGTATCGCGTTTCACGCCGCTTCGTTTTCGGTCAAGCCAGGTCCATTCACGCACAAGCTCTTGAGCCGCTTTCAAAGAAATTTTCCCCGTCGACCGCATTTCTGAGCGGGCTTTCGAACGAGAATTTACAGCTTGTGAAGCTGCGCCGAGAATCCCCGCCAAAGCGGCGCGCTGAAACTTTGAAAAATTGCCTGAGCCTTTACGATTGTAAAAAACGCTGCGAATAATTTCCTGCAATAATGTTTTAAGTGCAGCAGGCAGCTTCGAGACTTCGTCATCATGCAGATAAATCGACCATTCATGCCCGTAAACATCGGGCACAATGGCAGTATCATCGCCCAAACCAATACCGAGAAAATCTGTTTTGGTGCGTCCGATCAGACCATTATTTTTCCGAATTCGTTCGAGAATTGTTTGGATCGATTTAATATCACCAACACCATCGGTCAAAACCATCACAAAATGACGGTCACCGCCTGCTTTTTCAATATCGCGGATCGCGGCTTCAAGCGCCGGGCCTTCATCGTTCCCGCCATAGGCTCCAATACTATTATGTAAATCATCCACCACCGCGTCCCGGTCTTTTTTCGTCGAATACCCGTCGGGAATGGCTTCGTGTCCGGGACGCTCATATTCCTTGCGTTTATCATCGGGAATTTTTTGGCCTTTGAAACGTTTATGCAAATGCGTTCCCGTGCCATAACCGCGAATCGCAAAATCAATGCCGAGTGCCTCAAGCACTTCCGCAATTAATGTCACGCCGATCAAAGTTTTATAACCTTTGTCCGTCGCCTTCTGTTCGGCTTTTTGCCCTGGTTCACCCATGCCCGCCATCGAACCGCTTTCATCCACGATAATCGTAAATTTGATATTTTTTTTCTGTGGAATGATCCGATGTTCAAAAACATTCAGGCCATTTGAAAAACCATGCGCAATGGCTTGAATCAAATCCTGGACATTGAGCCGGCCTTTTTTCTTATGTCTTTCCCATTTCGGGCGCGTGGAATTCAAAATCAAATCCCGCAAATAGCCGGTCAATTCATTAATCATGCGGCTAATTAAAGGCCAGGCCATCAACCGGTCGCGCTCACTCATCGGCCGCGCGCCTTCATGATCCCGTTTGGCCTGCTGAAAATCTTTGGCGTCTTTCGCTGTGCGGTCCACAGCTTTACCTTCGTCTTCATACTCTTTTTTCATTTCATCTAAAATTTGCCGGCGCACATGATCCGGCAATGTCCGATATTCCCGCGCCCACTCTTTCCATCCTTTTGTCTGCCCCGATTGAGGGGGCTGGTTACCCTCGCCTTTGCCGGAACGCGGCATGGTGGCAGACGCATCACCCTCTTCGCTCTCGCCTTTCTCGTCACCTTCACCCGGCTCACCTTTTTGGCCTTTTTTCCCTGACTGAGATTGACCTGATTTTTGACCGCGCTGTCCTTTACCGCCCTGACCTTGTCCTGGCCTCCCTTGACCCTGCATTCCTTTTTGGACCGACTTCACAAACCATTTATAAACACGGGGTAATATAATTTCACGGATTAAAACTCCTTGCTGCAAAGATAATTCCTGCAAAGACTGCTCGGAGGGATAGCGGTCAAATTCCCAAACACCGCGGTCATTCTTTCGCACCGGTACAAGCGAAAAAACACCACGCATCGGCGATATACGCCTGCGTAATTGACTCTTTTCTTCGGCTGTTAAATGTTTTTGCTCTTCATAGTCGTTTAAAACACCAACCATGTCCTGTTCCGTACCGCCGCCAAAAATGCCGCCGTCGACAAGCTCTTGAGCGTCAGCCGCCAGCTCTGGATCGCGCTCACCTAATTTTTTGATAAAGTTCGGGATCATTTGCATCGCGTCGGCATCCCAACCGCGCTTCGCCATGAAAAGAAAAAAGTTAAGCAGCGCGTTGACATCATCAATCGGTTCACCCGGCTTACCAAAAACCATTTTCTGAATCAACTCTTCGGGATTTTTTTCTTTAAAAATAACTTCATCATTCGTAGCCTTCAGCGGCGTGGCGGCCCCTTGAAAAAGCATGCGCGCCCAGTTTTCAATACGCCCGTCTTCAAGAATGTTGAATACATGCGCGGCCACGCCGAAGGGATCAAAAAATTCCGCAAATTGATATAAATAGCGTGTGCCGTAGCGATGCATGGCTTCATGAATACCTACGCCGATGAGCGCATTCAAGCTGAGCACATTGATCATTTTTTCATCATAAAAAAGCGTGCGCGTTGACGGCTGCCAGGCCCAGCCTTCTTCGCTCGCTTTCAACGTAATATCCATGCCTTTTGTGACAGCCGAAAAAGTATCTTCGTAAATTTGCTTTTTCTTTTCTACCGGCATTTTTTCCCATTCACCTTTGGACGGCAAATTCTCAGGCAACCCACCTTCGCCAAAAGCTGCAATGGGTTTGGCCATCTTGAGTATTCCTCCCGGCTGCCCAACGGATGAACTTGACTGACTGGACATCGCTAAAAAAGGCGAGCCGCCATGAGGAATGTCTTCACCGCTCATCCCCGCAATTTGACGCCGCGTTCCGCCTAATGCCTCTGCGACATCCAAATCCGTGCTGGATTCTTCCGGTAACCCGCGTTCAATCATCGCTTGAACAAAAGATTGAATCCCGCCAAGCATCATGCGGTATTGCTCGCCTTTACTACGTTGACTGCGCACCCATACTTCGCGAAAACGGCTGCGCAACGCCGGTGAAAGCGGCACACGACCGGAATTCATTCCGGTCCGCCCCTCGAGAGGATTCATAGTGCCGGCAAGTCTAAAATTCGGATGAATATTGACCTGCACTTTTTGTCCCTGAATAGTCAGCGTACCGCGGTCAAAATATTCATTTAAGATTTCAATCACGGCGCTGTCCGCCATGTTCAACTCTTCTAAAACGCATAATGAGCCGCTTTCCATGGCGCGGATTAAATCACCCTTTTTAAACTGAAAAGTACCTGTCGTTTCATCAATCACAAAATAGCCAATCAACGACTCAACCGTTGCGGCTCCGAGCGCAACCGAAACATAAGCCCAGCCCAGTTCACGGGCAATATCCGCAAGCATTTCTGTTTTTCCGCCGCCGGATTGCCCAATCAGCGCCAGCGGCTGAGATTGATGCACCCAAACGACCTCTCCTTTTTCATTTCTCCGCTCAACCAACCCTCCGTCACGGAAAAGTTTCATGATTTGAATGCGTTCAATCTGCGTCGACTGCAATTCGACTAGCTTTTCAATGCGATCGGCTTGCGTATAAAGCCGCTCGTGGATTAATTTTAAAACTGCTTTCATCAAATCCGGGTATGTGCCGAACTCCTGTTTTGCCCACGCTTGGACTTTGTCATACAAAATAGCTTTGGGACTGCGTTCATCGCCGCCAAGCCGCGCCGCTTCCATTTCTTGTTCAAAATAACTGCGCAAGGCTTCCGGATCCAGCTTTGGCAATGCCGGTTGACCGCCTTGATAGGTCAATGCCACCTGTCCCATTTCAATTTGGATTTCTTTGAGTGTGCCCTCCAAAATATCGTAAACCGTGAGGCGCGGCACCCAAACTCCTCCTAACTCAAGCCAATCCACTCCCTCGTTCGAAACGCGGCGCAGCCGGTGGAAAGTTTTAAAGAAGTCATCCGACTCAGGATTCCAATTCAAATATTGTTCAAATAATTTTCGCAGTTTTGAAAGATTATCCGGCAAAGCTTCCGCAGGCGGAACAGATTCGGGCGAGGTTTCGGCTTCCGCTTTTTTCTTCTTCTTGGAAGCGACAGGTTTTGCGCGGCGGGTTGCCGGCGACCGGCTGGCAGAATTTTTCATCCGTGCTTTCATTTCAGGATAATCATCGATTGTGGTTTGTCCGAGCAAACCGGCGTATTCAATCCAGGCTTCCCGTAAAAGTGCGGCTTGATAATCCGCGTATTGGGTGCCGTCCGCACCTGCGATTGGATTATGCTGGGCGCGGACTTTCGCGTCTTTGACAATACGCTCTAAATTGCGTAAAGCAAAACGATAGGTATCATCGATATTAAACTGTTCAAAATAATTATGCCGGCTCCGATCATGAATATCTTTTTGCATGGTTGCTAATTGCACTAGCAACTCCATCGAAATATTAGTTTCTTGGAGACTATATTTATGCATGAGAATTTCAGCCATTTCCTGCGGAGTGATTTCAGGCACGCGCATAATCTCAAAGCGGTTCATAAAAGCTTCGCTCATGCGATTGCGGCCGGAATAACTCGCCGGATTGCCGCTGACCAGCAATTGAAATCCGGTTCCGGGAAAAATTTTCCGGCCTTGATATTCAATATAACCAAGCGTCAACAATTGATACAAAATACCGATCGCATCTTCATTGGCTAAATTAAACTCATCCAGCAGCACAACCTGGCCTGCGACACCCTGATCACGGTCACCCATCGCTTCAAGCAACAAACCTTTTTTAAATTCCAGATCAATCCCAATCGAGCCGTTATGGACCAACGCGGCGATGGAACGTGTTAAGTCGCGCAACCGGCCGTTGTTTTGCCTTGCCCCTTTCAAAACATATTCACGGATAAACTTTTTAATCAATTCCTGCTGCGACACTTGGTGACCAGCAGGAATTCCGGCCAAACGCTGCAATTGCTCACGGCTAAAACCCAATGTTTGCAATGATTTTTCCAGAACTCGAAAATTGCGTCCTTGAAGGCTTTCCTGTAAAACTTGATAGCTTTCCTGCAAGGACAAATTAAGCTCCACCGGCTGATACGAACCAAGCAAGTCATACTCATCCGTGCGTGGATTCATCTGAATACGGCGGAATCCGACTTGCTCGCTGGCGGTGACGTTTTGATTCCAAAGATGCACGGCCAATTCAATCATGGTCGACTTACCGCCGCTGGTTTCACCCAACAACATCATGGGATTGAAGCGCCGCGCATATTCAGGATCACGATAAAATCCGTCCAGCAAATAGCCCATTTGCTGCCGGGCTTCTTCGGTCATTACAAAACCGCGCTCTTGTAATATGGCTTTGGATACACTCGCAATAAACAGATTGCCGCGATAAATATGATAAGCATCCCCTTCGTCATGCCAGGCATAGTCTTGATTTTCAAAATGATATTGCGGAAAAACATCTTTACGGACAAGAGCATGATCCGTTTCGTTCCCAAGCCGGCGGTCATAAATTCGTTTAAGTGCGTGACGCAAAGCGTCTTCCTCCGCGATACCGCGCCGCATATCCTGCGCGACCCAATCCACAACCTTAACGACGTCGCGCAAGCTGGCGTAATAACCCTCGTTGTCGTCATTTTCTTTACCGATTTGCTGGCCCTCAACTTTTGCCGCGAAAGCAAAATAAGTCCGGCGAATTTCTTCGACTGTTTTTTTTGAAACCTCAACTTGCCGGTTCGAAAATTTCTTGCGAATGATTGCTTCCACTTCTCCCGAAGTCTTTTCATGCGCCACCCAAACTTCCGAAAAACGGCTGCGCATAGCGGGTGAAAATCCGGCACGCCCGCCGCTTGCCCCCGTCACGCCTTGCAGCGGATTCATCGTCGCAAAAAGCCGAAAATTAGGATGGATTTTTATTTTTACGCCTGTCAACGGGTTGGTGAAAGTGCCTTCATCAAAATATTCATTCAAGATTTCAACCAGACCGGAAGGCATCATGTTAATTTCTTCAAGTACCAGAATCGATCCCTCTTGCATGGCCTGCACGAGCACACCGGCGACATAACGGAATTTTTTTGTTTCTTCGTCACGTTCAAAGCTACCGACTAGCCTTTCCATATTCGCGTTTGCGAGTGAAACTGAAACATATTTCCAATTTAAACGCCGCGCGAGATCCGCCACAATTTCGGTTTTTCCGCCGCCGGATTGTCCGATTAAAAGTACGGCTTGACGAGGATCCATCAAACCTTTGGCTACGGCAAGCCGGATTAAGTCGGTCTGTTCGGAGTCAGCCAGCTCTTCAACTACTTGCGCATCCTGCGAAGGCCCTCCGCGCTCATAATGCCGTCCGCGCAAACGGAAACCTCCAACTTCAACTGTAGGCCGGCGGCTGATTCGATCGATGCCGCTGGAAAATGAAATTTTGATTTGACTGGGATTAAAGTTTGGAAAAAATTCTGGGGCTATAAAAAGCCGGCGAAAGGCGGCGGTTTCTATCGGACTGCGGCCAAGAATGCCGGAATATTCGAGATAAGCTTGCTCAAGAATCATACTACTTAGCTCACGCGCGCTCGGCGGCGGCGCGCGTCCTCGCATGCGAATTAAGTAACCAGTATTCTTGATAATTTTTTTCAAATTTCGCAGCGTAAACATATAACCCTGTGTTGTCCCTGCACGTGCGGACGGAAAGTCACCTTCGGCCAAATGCTTGTTTAAGTGATCCTGGAATGCCGCTAATTTTGAAATAACATCATGCTCAATGGTGGTTCCGCCAAAAACCTTTTTATTGCGCATCATTTCGGTTTCGACAATTTCCGCCGCCTCGGCTGCCGGCATATTTTTTACAAACTGCATTTCAAAACGGTTCATGAGGGCTTCGCTTAGCTGATTCCGGCCTTCATAGGTGGTAGGATTTCCGGTAGCAATCAGCTTAAAACCCGCTGCCGGGTAGATTTTCTCAACTTGCCCCGAGTCCTTGTTATAAGTTTCGATAAAACCCAGCGTTAGCAATTGATAAAGCACCGCGAGCACTTCTTCGTTGGCAATATTCATTTCATCCAACATCGTAACGTGTCCGTGTTTCATGGCATTCAACAACCGTCCCTCACGAAAATCGAGTTCGACATTTAAAACTCCGTTATGCGTGAGCAAAGCTAACGATTTAATTTTTCGAATGGCATCTTCCTTAATCTGAGGATCGGACGAATCCGCAGTACGCAGCCATTCGGTAATTTTTTCACGCATGGCCGCGATTTCAGCACTCCAAATATCGTCCCATTCAGCCGAAAGCGTTTGATCATCCGATATTGCCGACTGCCCATACTGAATGAGATCCATGGCCCGCTTTAATTTGACCCACTGCCCGCCTTCCATGGAGTTTTGGATGACGCGAACGGCCTGGTCCGTGGAAATATTCATTTCACGCGGCTCGTATGACCCAAAAAGATCATAAGCATCGGTTCGTTCACTGAATTGAATGCGCGTATAACCCTGCCGTAATAAGTTCAAAGCAAAAAACCGCACAAGCGAGCTTTTACCACCGGCAGTTTCGCCGATTAAAAGCACGGGATTGAATTTACCATTCTGAACGTCAGAATTTTCAAGCGCCGTGGACTCTGCCAAAGTCATGAGATTTTCTAAAGTGCGCCGATTTTCCACCAAACGTGAATCAGATAAAGTGTTGTTTAGTTTAACCTGCACCGCGCTATCTATTTGCTGACGCGGCATACCTTGCATCGCGGCTTCCATTTCGTGCCGCAACTCATTCTCAAGTTTTGAAGATTGAACACCGAAATCAAATTCAGCAACAAGCTGCTGATCGTCAAAAAACTGCAACCGTCCCGCGTCCAGATGGTAGCGCGGCACTTTAACTTCAAACTGTTTAATATTTGCTTTTTTCAAAACTCCGCGCACTGTTTCACCATCGGCCGCGTTTTGCATTCTCAACTCGTAAACACGATGCATCGCACGCGCAAGCGCCGCATCCATTTTCATTCCCCGCGCATTCCAATAGCCCATTGCTTTTACGACACGCCGTAAGTCACGCAAGCTGGTGTAATAAGCCGGCTCACCGCGATGACGGAACACCTCACGATACTCTTTAAAGAAAGCCTGTATTTTAAGCGATACAGCAGAATCAAATTTCAAATCATACTGTTCAAAAAGTTTTTGTAGAATTTCATCCATTTCGGAAGCAGATTTTTCAGCCGGAATCCAAACTTCGCGGAAGCGACTGCGTAACGCGGGCGATAAATGTACACGGCCGCTATTTTGCCCCGTCACGCCATCCACAGGGTTCATCGTCGCGAAGAGACGAAAATCCGGCGACACCTTGACTTTTTGAAGCGTGAACGGATTGGTAAAGGTTCCTTCATCAAAATATTCATTCAGAATTTCTAAAATTCCGGGCTTGGCCATATTAATTTCTTCAAGCACAAGCGCCGAACCTTGATTCATCGCCTTAATCAAAACACCAGGGCGGTACACAAAGCGTTTTTCCTTTTTGTCATATTCCATGCTCCCCAACAAATCTTCCAAAGTTGCGTCGCCGAGTGAAACAGAAACATAATCCCAGCCGAGCTTGTACGCTGCGTCGGCAATCACATCGGATTTACCGCCACCCGATTGCCCCACAACCAGCACGGGTTGATTTTGACGAAAGCCTTTAACAACCTGGGTCATGGCATATTTTGTAGATTCAACAAATACAAGCGGCTCCGTCCAGCGTCGAACAGTCCGTGCCTTGCCATGGGTCTCAATACCGTCGATTGAGACTGTTTTGGATTGATCGTTATGGCGCATCTCAATTGTTTTAAAATTTCGTTCAATTAAATTATCAAATGCGTCCTGCGCCGTCGAAAACTGACCGCGAAATAAATCTCCCATTTGCACGCAGAAAATATTGCGTAAACGCTCATAACTTAAATCATTCTTAATCGCATCGGAATTTAAAAGGTACACATCGGAACGCAGCAAAACTCCGCTAAAAAGCATAAAGGACTCGCGAATCCAAGATTCGAGGTTTAACTCCTGACCGACCTGTTTACGCTCTAAAATATCCCGATAAATTCGCAAGTAATCGCGAATCGTAAACATGTAATTACTGTCGGCGCCCATATTGAAGCGTCCACCAAGTAAATACTGATTCAATCCTCGCTGGGTATCCGCAAGCGCGATCAATTCCCTCTGTGTCACGCCAAATTCCTGCTGCAAGTAGCTGTCGATTCGCTTTTGAAATTCAATTTCGCTTTCACCTTGAGCTCGCATGAAATGTTCGGGGGTATACCCTCGCAAACGGATTAAATCTTTTTGCATGGTTCCGTACAGAATTTCAAACATTTCCTGGCCATTCATTTCTTTGACCCAGAGAATTTCAAAGCGATTCATGAAGGCCTCACTCATGCGCTTTCGACCGGCATAACTCGAGGGATTCGCCGTCGCGATGACGCGCGGACGACGGCTGGTTTCAGGTTCAATAATTTTTCCGTGATATTGCAGCCACCCCATAGTGAGCAGCTGGTAAAGAACCCCCAGCATTTCTTCATTTGCTAAATTGACTTCGTCGAGCAGAATTAAATCACCTTTTTTGTAAGCCGTAATAAAACGCCCTTCCATATAGCGCAACCCGATTTCATGATTCATTAAATAGGCGAGCGTCCGAATCTCATCAGCCTCTTTTTTTTGATTTTCGTCAAACTTTACAGCCCCTAACTGAGTCAGCATCTTCCCACGCTCGATTCGATTCTGAATACGTTGAATCAAACGGCTTCGAATCGCGGCTTGTTGCTTCTGACGCATCTCATCGCCCGTCGCAGTTCCGATAATTCCCGCACGTTCCTCCTCCGTAAAAAAAGCAGACCAAAATTGACCTTCGTTGCCTGTGAGCATCCGGCTTAAAGCTTCTTCCAGGTCATTCCATTCGCCACGATCCAAAGCTTCTTCCAATCGCTCCACTGCCTCTTTCAAAGAAATTTGCATTTCATAAGGCTGGAAAGAACCAAACAAATCAAATTCGTCCGTGCGTTCGTTGATTTGAATGCGGGTATAGCCGGAACCAGTAATCTTGGCTGCCAGAGCCGCCAGCGTGCTTTTGCCTCCGGCAGTGTAGCCAAATTCAAGAATCGGATTAAAACCTTTTTCATCATCCAAATCCATCGCGAGCAGCAAATGCGCAAGATTTTTTCGCGTGGTTTGATTAAAAATAACATCTTGAGCAATGTCACCCGGCTCAAGCGGCTTCTTCAATTGAATACGCAGCAATTCCCACGGCGGCGACTGTTCCGTGCTGTGAGCGATAACTTCTTTTCCCGGCAACCTCTCACCCGTATCTGTCGCATTTTCCCGTTGAAGATATTGTTTTATTTTTTCACGGCGTCTTTCGGTAATAATAATTTCGCGGCTGCCTGCCTCATAACCGGTAATATCATAAATGGAGTCCAATTCTTCTTTAGGATCAATGAGACGGTTCGCGACAAGCGCCATCCGAACACGGCTGCGGTCTTCGTCGCTGTTTAAGCGGTGAACATAACGACGGCGCAGAGCAAGCTCAAGCGCTTCGCGAATATCCCGTTTACCGTCAAAATAACGGCGGGCGATTTTGAGAGTTTTCTTAAGATCGCGTAAACTGACATAATAAGCTTCATCGTTGACTTGCCCGATTTCGTGTTTTGTCACCATCTGCTCAAACTCATAATGAAAATTAACGACACGCACGAAATAACTAAAACATTGCATGAGTTTATTAAAATCATCCAGCGTATTTCCGGCATGATCTTTGTAAAGATCAAAAAGTTCCTTTAATAATTCAGCCGTACCCGAACCCGCGGAGCGGCTGATTTTGGCGATCACTTCCAACATACGGTCATATTCCTGCTGATTTTCAGAAAGTCCGTATTTATCGCGCAAAGCACCGAATGGAATTTGATCAAAAGCTTCCTGTCCGACATATCCCAAAATCAACCCGATTTGCTTGAAGCGATCCACGCTTTGACCAATAATTCGCAAATACTTATCGCCGGTTTCTGTATCACGCCCTAATAATTTGCCGGTAACAACTCGCAAGTTCTCGCGGCTGGTGTTTGAAATTGCCGCAAGCGCTTCAAGCAAATCCAGTTCGGACGCCATCGGAAAATAATTTTCCTTAAGCACGCCTAGTCCATTCTGACAAATTCTTTTAACTTCACCGAAATCAAGCAACGGACCCAAATTATCTTCAGGATTAATGCGAGCCGTATTAAACGTGATCGTCATCATTTGGCGCAAATGCCGCATGTCTTTTTTGACCAGCGCTTGCATTTCAAGCTCATCCCCTTCTATTTCTTCACGCGCATTCAGCTTATAAAGCAAACTTTTCAATCCTAATGAAAAAACAGCCCCGATGATATTTGCGTCATAAGGACGAAGTTCCGGATCTTTCTTGCTAGCCTCATTTCCGGGAGTCACTGCGACATAATCACGTCCTGAATAATGCAGCCTGTATAACTGCGAAATTTCACGCATTACTTTCAAATCCTCAACTTCCCCCATGTCTTTGCGTGCTTGCTGATACCAATCTTCAAATATTTCCGGCCAATCCTGGCGCGCAATGACATGCTCAAGCACTTCGGTCAATTGTGGTTTTTTCGCTAAGAGATAATTTACGACAAAGTGATCCAGCTCAAAATCCGCCACTTTTCCCGATCGCCCATAAAAAGTTTTCCATTGAAATAGCGATTGCAGCCTTGCCGTAAATACCTTCAATTTTTCCGGAACAGATTCACTCAGCCGGTCTGTCGTACCGGAAAAAATTGCCGCATGCACGTAGTTGATACGCTCATTCACTTTGAGAGGATCTAATTCATCACTATTTTCATAATGAGAAATCAGTGACTCCGGCAAAGTCGACAAAACTAAGTAAGCACGGAGCTGCCGCATCCATTCATCCGGATGATCGATGCGTTGACGCGCTTCTGCTTCAATCGATGCCAACCGCGTGTGCATATTTTTTTCAGCTTCATCCCAATGATGCGTCATCCATTCGGGTAAGTCGCGGATAAAACCTGCCATTCCCGATTGTTCTGCTTCAGCACGAAACTGCGTAATAAAATTGCGAATTTCTTTTTTAATTTCACGGATTTCAGAGCGTGCTATTTTTTTCTTTAATGAGTTTACGGGCGCAGCGCCTTCCCCCATAAGCCACAAGGGATTGCCGTCTGGCGAACTATCCGCCGGACGGACACTCTTTCCGGTCACGCGTTGATTCCGGAACCGCCATGCTTTTAATTTGTTTTGAAATTCACCGGGATTTTCCCAAAGCTGCAGAAATTCTTCGCGCGGAATTTCTTCCCAGTTTGCCGTATTGTTAAACTCCAAAAGAAAGGCTGCCAACTCGCGCATCTTGTCAGGATGATTTTGCAATCCGTCCAAACTATCCACAAACCATTTAAAGTCTTCCTGAGTCACGATGTAACGACTATCAACCAAAGCTGATAAAATCAGCATTGCGCTTAAAGCATTTGCACCGAAATGTGAAAAAAGTGAGTCGGGGCGCAGGTCCACAACATGATCCAAGGTTGTTGGGCTATCTCTCGGGCTCGCCGGCGGTAGGACTTGACGCATCAATGCGCGCGTTTCCTGGGGTGCTATTTTTAAACCGGCAAGCGGCAAACCCCAATCCGTACCATCAATATTCAAAAGCCGGTACTTTGTATCGCTTGTACCGTCGGCCGGGACTTTGGATTCCGATATTTGAAATTTTGTACCTGCCTGCTTGAGCGGATAATCTAAATCGTCTGCAATAACGTGGCCGTCGCCCAAATTCCGCACACTAAATTTCTTTGTTTGTTTATTTTCAATCCAAAGCCTGCCACCCATAGGATCAAAACTCGGCACAAACGATTTTTCCCATTTTTCTAATTCAACACCGGAAGCAACATCCCGCATTTCAAAATGATCTATCTTTTCTAATAGAACCAATTTTTCATCCGGAGAAAATTGAACGCGCAATGAGTCATTCCCGGCAAAAGCAAGCGCTTGAGACACCCCTCGCAGCGGATAAACAAATTCAGTGCTATGTTTAAGCCCACCAACACTGCGCTGAACGATGCGATAAGTTCCTTTGGGTGAAAATCGAAAACTTTGAATTTGCATATATTGCTGCAGGCTTCTGGCTGACCGCACGTCATACAATTCAAATAAGCCGCCCGAATGCAGGATGAGCGAGCGACTGTCAGGAGAAAAGGACGCATCCAGAACACCAGTCATATTGAAACGCCGCAATAATTTTTTAAGCCTCAAATCATATAAATTAGCCCGTTGAGTTCCGTCCAACTCAATCACAAGACAGTAGTTTTTATCCGGCGAAAAAACAACGCTTGAAAAAGCTTCGTTCGGATCGACAAATTCATCATTTTTATCGAGCGCAACTACCTGTTTGCCAATGTCGGTTAGTCCGGTCAAAGTAAAATATTTACCATCAGGAGAAAATGATCCGCCAAATTCATTGCCAATTTGCCATGCACCATTTTTGCTGCCCGAACCCTGACCGAATTCGTGCAAGCGTTTTCGATGCTCTAAATCCCAAATTTCCGCGGAAGATGAATCCTGGATTGGCATAAATAATTTCTTGTCATCTGGAGAAAAAACCGCTGAATTCGGATCTGATCTTTTTCCTAAAGAGTAAAGCCAGCCCTTGTCAATCCAGCTGTCATCAAAATTGATTTGGCGCTGGCTTAATCTAAAGATCAGCACTTCTTTAACCATCTCATAAAACGAACGTAAGCGCCAATCGCCGGATGCGCGCATTTCGGAACGCGCTGGCTTCTTTTCGTCCTCTAGCCACAAAGGATCACCGCCGGGCAAATCTTTGCCGGTCTTTTTCTTGTCATCATCCGCAGGTTGACGAGCATCGCGTTTTTCCCAATCCTGGAACCGTGCTTTAAAATTTCGCGGATGCTCCCAAAGACGAACAAAAGTCTCGCGAGGCACTTTTGACCAGGGCGCCAAACCTTCTAAATGCTCCATAAATTGCGCGAGCGCTTCCATTGCCGA
Source organism: Candidatus Omnitrophota bacterium (assembly GCA_043732705.1). GTDB lineage: Bacteria > Omnitrophota > Omnitrophia > Omnitrophales > Aquincolibacteriaceae > Multiplicimicrobium. Next base: position 88,459 of record JAYTHE010000011.1, read on the forward strand.
CGGGTCAGTATTCAGCTCATCTAAGCTTTGTATAAACCAATTCAAGTCCTGTTGCGTGAGAATATAATGAGCGTTAATCAATACACCCAAAATCTGCATGGCATTAACCGCATTCTTCTCAAAATGTCTAAAAAGCGATCCGGGCTTTAAATCCACAACAAAGTCCGATGTATTGGCCTCATGCCTTGGAGATTGCCAGGTTCGACGAATTAAGGCTACCGACTCATCACCAGCTATTTTGAGGTTGCGCAGAGAATGCGCGAGCATCAGTTTTTGATCATCATCTAAAAGCTGATAATCACCGTCCGTACTATCTCGAAACATTCTTCCACGGCTTGATTGAAAATTTACTCCCTGTCTTTCGATGGGAAACTCCAGATTATCCGCAAGAATGACGCCGGTTTTCAAATCACGAACGCTAAATCGTTCTGCGTTTACATTTTTAATAAAAAGTCGTCCCGCTACGGGGTCAAAACTCGGCTGCTGCGGGTATTGAAATGCTTCAATCAATACTCCTGTCTGAGCGTTTCTTAATTCAACAATATTTTTTTTCTTCAACAGCGCAAAAGCTTCATCGGATGAGAAATCAACATGCTCCGTGTCACGGTCAATCCAGGCGAGCGATTCCGTTCCTTTTATTGGATAAACAGACTCCGTCGCTGGACCTCGCGACCGCGGTCTCTTAATAATGCGGTAAGTTCCGCGTGGTGAAAATCGGAAATTTTGAATCTGAGCATAATGCTGGATCAAAGTGCCATGCACCGGCTCACGAACTTCCACTTCTTCGCCCGCTAATAAAGAAAAATAACGGCTATCAGAAGAAAAAGCCGCTTGTTCAATTCCGCGCAAATTAAAAGTGCGCGGCGCTTCCTTGGAATCCAAATGGTACAGAGTTGCCTGCTTCCAATCTTCTCCGACCGTCAGACAAAACCTACCGTCCGGAGAGAACACAACCTGGGAAAACCATTGAGTTTCAAGAACAAAACCATCTGCGGGATTAAGCGCAAAAATGCGTTTGATGCCGTTCCGTTCACCTTCGATTAAATATTTTTCGTTTGTAGAAAAGTGAAGGTTGTAGACAAAGGCGTTGGACGTAAAATCAGCCATACTTCCTGCTTGAACTCTTTTTAACCGGCGCAAAAGCTGTAGTGTTTTTAAATCCCAAATTTCCATCCAAGCCCCGATCGCAGCGCAAAACTTACTCCCATCACGCGAAAAATCAGAGAAACTAAAGTCGAGTTCGGGGCGCGTCCGCCAGTCGAATTCATTTTTTCGGCCTTGGATTTCTTTGTTTTTTCGATCCTCGATCAAAGTAAAGGTTTTAATTTCTCGGACCAAATCCAAAAATGTGCGTGTTTTCCAATCACCGGCGGTACGGACTTCTGAACGCTTTGAAGCCTCAGCCACACCCTGCAGCCAAAGTCCCGCATCACCCTTGCTTGCGTCCGGCGGCATTAATTTTTCAGCGCGGCCTGCCTCACCCTGTTCGCGCGACATACGCTCAAGTGTTGCCATTGCCAAAGCAGCGGCATCATCATGACGCTTCAAAATATCAAAAATGACCGTGCGTCCTTTTTCCAAATTAAATTTTGAATTTCGAATGATTTTTTCAATACCTAACGCGGCAAGAGGAAGTATTTTCGCCGGAATTTTTTTAAGCAATTGCGTTACCAAGCTATAATCAGCGCTGTCTCGAATCACGCCCGCGTCAAACAATGAAGCAAGTAAATGCATGACATAGGGCGCGTCATCTTTGAGGCGACGCTGGATCTTGCTTATTTCGGGATTAAGGTTCTTCCAATTCCAAAGCTTGAATTGATAATGATAATCATCTTCATCCACCCATGTTATTAATCGACCTGCATATTCACCCCACCGAGCATGAAAATCTTTCGCCTGATCACCGTCATAAGGAATTCCTAAATAAAAAATAATTTCTCCGGTTTGTGAGTCAAATAAATAGCGACTATTTTCTTCATCTTCCGCATCAGATGTCGTGACAACTGCGCCGTCTGGAGAGAACTCAAAATTACTATTCCCCCTCTTGCTCTTTAATTTGGCAATGGGCGCTAAAGTTACATTATCAAAGACAGTCGCGCGGCCATCGGGAGTGAGCGCTGCAAACCGCTCACCGGTTTCAGAATATTCGGGGCGGCTTACCGGTTCGGACAATTGACGAATTGTCCGGCTTCGAAGATCAAAAACACTTTTAAACTGTTCGGCGCTTGGGGCATGATTTTTTGATCCTTGAAACCAAAGCCAACGGTTTTGCGGGTCTTGTTGAATCGTAATAGAAATGTCCGTCATCAACGGAAACTCCTCACCACTTCTTAAATCGAGCACAGACAAGTGCTGTTCCCCCTTCGGATCCTGTTCACCATCAGTCCGCAAAACAAGAAAACTCCCTAGAAAGAAAATATAGTTATATGCCTTAAAATGACGCGGCAAGGCTCGCGAAGTAAAATGTTTGGTTTCATAAACATCATTGTTCAGTAAAATCCATTGGCCGTCATCGGAGACACCACTTTTATCGATAACCTCCGGTTGCTTTCCAAAACCATGCAACTTCTCTCCGGTGGAAAGATTCATCCAAAACAGATGGTTTTCCACATCCAATACTAAAGCAAGATCATCCTCTTTTCGGCCGGCCGGAAAAAGAACAGCTTCTACCGGTCCCGGCAAAAACACCGGTGGCTTTCCGGTTTTAAACTCAATTAATCCGCGTTTAGCACCAGATGATTTAAAATAAAAATACTTTTCACCAGGAGAAACCCAAGCAACTTCAGCAATGCCTGTATGAATGGCCTGTTCCGCCCCGCTAACCAAATCATAGTTTCGAAATGCCCTTCCACTTAAAAGCAGTAGTTTTTCATTTGTGGCCCGGACCATTTTCCCGGGGACGCGTCGCGCTTGAACGGCGCCCGTTAAATCCATCACCAGCGTCCAGCTCGAATTGCTCAAAATCCACCACCGGCCGTCTTTTGAAAAATAACTTTCCTGAGCTCCGGGCAATAATTTTTCAGGACTGCTCCAATCTTGAAGCGCTTTTTTAAACGCTTCATAATCTTTAGTGCTGATCTTTCGTGATTCTGATCTTCGCTTTACCAAGACAACAGCAGCAGACCCGCCCCCTAAAACACCCGTCAGCCAAAGCTCGTTGGTGCCCGGTTTCGGCAAACCCAAATCGATCTCTTTACCGGATCGCTTACGCTCGATCCGGCTTAAATACAGCTGCATCTGAGTTAAAAACGAATCAGGCGAGCCCGATCTTAAAATACTCGCAACCATATTCTTGGCGTCGGCTTCTTCGTGCTGAAACAAAATCGCTTCAAGAGCGATAGAAATTCCCTTTAAATCTTCACATGGTATTTGCTGTAGATGATTTAAATAAAACTGCCAATCCGCCTTTGTTTCGAGTAAATGCAACTGATTCAGCCATGCCAAAATATTTAAAATAAAAATACCGTCGAATTTCCAACGGTTAAATATTTTGCGCGACAGCATGTCCGTGATTTTTATCGGCAACCATTTGGCAAAATGGTGCCCCATTAAATTGACCAGCATAGTATCGCCTGGAGCGGACGGCGGATGAGTTAAATCGATTTGGCGGTACGGCTGCAATATTTTTCCGGTCACTGCATCCATTATCATCTGTTGGCCGCCTTGTGTAATATTCCTCATGTCATAAATCCGGACATACAAATATTCGCCTTGGCGTGAAAAATAAAAAGTTGTGCGGCCCGGAATGCGACGAATGAGCCGTCGCGTTGAGGTCTCATGCAATTCAAAAGTATCCATACCCTTTCGCTCCGCATAAGTTTTTCCGTCAGAACTAAACGCAAGCATTCTCACATGATTTGAATTTTTATGACCGCTCAATTCCCCTAAATAATGACTTGCATCCATGCCCGTCTGAATTAAATTGAAATATTCATCGGGGTCATTCAGAAATTTTTCATGCGACCCCCACTTGTCATCCCATTCCCGAATAATTTTTTTAGACGGCCACTCCCAAAGCATGTGATGTCCGTTGTCATCACGAGTATGGACTTGACCCAATCGATCAGACACAAGCACCAGCTTGTCTTCAAACTCTTTAACAGATTCGCCCGTGCGCATATCATAAGCACGAAAATGAAAATCGTTTTCGCTTCTAAATTGATTGTTCATGGGATACGTCATGACCAATCCGGTACTCCCATAAAGCGCCGCCAAATCATTTGCCGCCAGATTAAGATGCGACTCCTCTTGTAAAATAAATTCTAAGCCTGACCTCGCAATTCTCTCAAACATCATCCCCTTAATTCTGTCGCGCCTGCTGGCGCTTTCCCGTACAACCACTCTTTCTTTCCCCAAAAACTCAATCGCAGCATAAATATCAACATCGGGCTGAACGACTATATTTTCGTGGGTTTGATAATTACGCAAAACATGCTGCTCAGCTTTTTCATCATGCAGAATGATGAGCGGGAATTCGGAATGAAATCGATGAAATATTGTTGAAGTCGGGAATGGAAAAGTATCGACCACCGCACCTGTCGCCAAATCAAGCAACCCTTCAGCTGGTTCATAGCTTCCGAAAGTCAAATTGTTGTAAAACACCATGCCGTTTCCAACTGAATAAAACTGCTTGTCGCGCGGGAAATAATCAAGCGGAATCAACCGCTCACCTTCAACCCGAAAGACAAGCTCGAATCCGTCGCCGTTTCCACGTTCATGCTTCGAAGCTAATAAATATTTTCCGCCTTCAATTAATTGCGCCGCCCGAAACCTCTCTTTGGCCGGCCAATGAAAGCGTTCAAGCTCAGTTTTCATCCCCGCCACGTCTTTTTTGCTCACGCGAATGGGGCGCATTTCGGAGCGGACAACAACGCCACCTTGCCCGTGCTCTGTCCCAGCCAACCACAACGCGGGTGAATTTCCGGTTGGATCCGAAGGCTTAGCGAGATCAGGAATATGGGGTGCCGCAACCTGCCTCTGAAAACGATCACGTAGCGCCTCCATCAATTTTCCACACTGCGCGTTATTTAAAGCATGCTGAATCGAAGGCAAATCTTGGTTGCGACGAAATCGTTGCGACCGTAAAACTTGCTCCATAGCTACGGAAGCCAATTCAATTTGAGCTCGACCCGCTCCAGACCACAACTTTAAGAGCCGATTCATTTCATCGGCCGATGCGATCCAGCCCCATTGATAAGCTCGCGCAAGCAAATTCAAAACATACGGATAAGCCAGGCCAAAATCTTTTTTTAAATTTTGCAGCGCGTCATCATTTCCAAACGGGATCAATCGACTGGGATGATGATTGGCCAAATATTGAGGCGCATACAATTCCCTTTGTTCAAAGACATTGTTAGATTGAAAAATTCCAACTTCGGGAACCTTCAAAACCACTTTGCCGGTTTCGCATTCAACAAGAAAATGATTAAAGCCAGCCTTGGGTTTAACATAAGCATATTTTTCGTCACGCGAAAATTCGGCAATAAAATACACTTGGCCGGGCACCCGTGGCAAATTAAAGCGTGAGATAACTTTAAACGATAGCGGATCAATAAATGCCAACTGTTCACGCCGCTTATCTCTTGAAATTCCCAGGGATGCAAGTAGCCACTTCCCTTTTGGACTTATACGAATCGATGAATCATCGTAACTTAGTAACCTTCGTCCTGTCCAATCTTGCCGGTGCAAGTCCCACTGATGCCACTCTCCATAAGCGGATTCCCCGGAAGGCTGGCTTCTAAAGGGCCACTTATAAAAATATGCCATTCTCCCCGACGGGTCAAATTTAACATCAACAAAACCCTCGAACCTTTTGAAATCCACACTTTTTTTACCTGTTTTAAGATCAAAAAGAATAATCGATCGTGACAAATAAAGTGACAGCCATTGGCCGGAAGAATCAATAAAATTGGATATATGATCTGGCATGGAAAGCGGTTTAAATGTATCTAGATCATAAATCTTTTTCCCTGTCACCAACCTATGAGTCAAATTAGAAACACGGACAGTCCCTATCCCTGCATTATCCGAACTAAAATTGCGAATCAACGTACCTTTTGAACTTATGAGGTCAAATCTCTGCGACCATTGAACGATAAATCGTCCATCGTCCAAATGGGTAGCATCAAGGGGATGATCCCCGCTCGGCACCTGATAAGAAAAAATTAATTCCGTTTTTTGCAGGTCAAAAATATAAAGTTTTTTTCGACCGACGGCATATAGATATCTTGCCGAATTTGCTTGACGTAACGAAACCAAACTCCTCTCACCGGTTAGCTTTAATAAATTTGTTTCAACACCGGTACTTAAATCATAAAGCAGTGGGGTCTTTCCAATAGACTGAGGTGAGTCTGAATCCGTAATTAAGACCTGGTTAAGGTCTGTAAAGTGAATATGCAGCTTGCCTGAGAGCCAATGCTTGACCGCTTTACCGGTTGCGAGATTCACCAACCAGGTGGATTGCGGATTTGCACCCTGAATCTGATTAGAAACAAGCATCCACTTGCCATCTTTTGAAAATTCAGCACCTTGCGGGTTTGATGTATATTTTTCTAAAGCTAAATATTCATGCAGCACGGGCTTGAGCGCTTCGAATTGCGCCGCGCTTATTTGTCTTAATTCGGAGCGCTGCTCTGCAAGAGCATGCTCCGTGAGCCAAAGCTCTTGATCAGTCGCGACATCACCAGGATTTTTCGGTCTTGAATTCTCCCCTCTTAGGCGAGTCGCGCGCGCGGCTAAATGCTCTAAAATCGTACCTAGTTTACCTTCACCCGGGTTTCTTAAAAAATTCTCAATCGAAGCACGCACTTCGAGGGACTTAAAATTAATAGCATTGCTGCGTTGAATGAATGCGTCCCAAATATCTTTGAACGCTGCATTCGATTTGATATGCCCAAACGCCTGAAAATAGAGGGCAAATGTAGACTCATCGTAAATCAATCCCAATTCATCAAACAAAGCCAGCAAAAAAAGTTTCGAAAGCCATGCTTCCCCACCCAACTCTTGCTTAAGTTGAGAGTCGTCTTGATGCATTTGTTTTGAGTAAAGCAGCATCGCCTCATATTGAGGATCGCTATTGGGTGAGCCCACCGGATTAACCAAATAAATAAGCGGCCAATCGTCCATCGCTAGGAATGACCGCACATGAAATCCGTCAGGAAGTGCGATCACTTCATGTGATTTCTTTTCAGCGTGAATCACATGCAGATTAGGCCCTGATTCTAAAATACAAAGGTTAGGGCCGCGGGCATCGAAAAATTTGTCTCCGCCCCTACCATAATCCCCGCCTTTTAAATTATCCTGATAAATAATTCGAGGCTCACGGGAAGCAGCATCCCAGCTAAAAACTTTTACTTCTGCAAAAGGCGCTAAGGCGGAATGATAATTTTTATAAAAAATTGAAAAATTTCCGGCATCTTGAAAAATAAAACCCGAAGGAGTTTCAATGACTTTACCTGTGTTGGGCTCGTAAAAGCTTTGTCGACTGGTTTTACTTTGTAAAAAAACCCAGCCCGGAAACGGTGTCGATTTAATCTTGTCAATATCGCTTAACGCAGCGGTATGAGCCGGCTGTTCAAGTGGTAAATAATGACCATTACGATATCTATAAAGAATCGTTTCCTGGTCCTTTCCATCCTGTGGATTCACATAGGTTACTCGAGCTAATTGCCCCTCAAAAAAATCAACCGTCAACGGAGACCATTTTGGATGGGGCGCAATAAAATCCGGATGCGGCCTGCGGCTTTCATAATCCATGATCCAGGAAGGTAAATATCCAGATCTCCTGTGATAAGCTTTAGGGATAGGACTAATGAAAACAACTTTGCCGTCCGGAGAAATGCGAACGCTCATCTGGGTGGCATTCACCGGTACTGGAATTTTTTCACCGGCTTTCAGACGATCGCCAGCCTTCTCGATTACCACAATACTGTCCGGCTCAATATTCCTGACCATCCCCGGCTCGTCAGGGTTATCATCCTTGCCACTGCCTGGCCGCTCTAAAAAAATCCCATTTTGTATAAATCGAACACTCGTCACATTTTTATATTCGTTCAGCTGATGCCAGTCCTGAGTATCTAAAACTTCCATGCGAAGATCCTTATGTATCACACAGGCCAACCGTCCATCCCATGAAAGATCAATGTGCTTCACATCCGAAAGCGGCCACTCTTTTACTATTTTTTCTGTCTTTAAATCAAACGCAATATATCTTTTTTCATATTCGAGAATTAAAGCGCGATTGGCCTGAGGCCGCAGCTCAATATGATTCTCATTTTCTCCGTAAATAACACGTCGAGTGGGCCAATGAACCAGCCGGTTTTGCCTTTGACTACGGTGGAACACGAGCCAATCGCCCCCAGAACCATAAGGAACTCCCCATAGACGCGGCAAATTAAAATCATGCGTGAGAAAAGTCTTTTTAAAATCTGCGTAGCGCATTTCCGATCGCTGGTCACTAGACGTTAACCAAATCGAATCGGGAGTCGTCGGACTTGCCCCGGAATCAGGCGCGGAAGCTTCTCCGGGCTTACGTTCCCAACGCTGCCTCAAAAGCTTAGCCATTTGTGCGGGATTCTCTGCATTCAAAAAATGTAAAATGACATCGCGATGCTTTTCCGCTGCAAATTGCGGATGCTTTAAAAGATCAGTGAGTTTAGAAAGAAGGATTAGAAATTGATCTGGCTGGACTCTTTGAAGTAGGCTTAAAACCAGCTCATCATCCTGTTCGCCCCTGATAACTTTTGAATTTAAAAGCAGAAGTAATATTTGTAGAGCATACGGCGATGAATCTTTAAATTGTTTCAATGTGTTCAAAAACGAAAAGCTCTTACCGCCACCCGACAACTCAAAGTAGCGCACCAATCTTTCGATACACAGGCCCAAAATGTTATAAGTACTGGGGTTGAGATCCTGAAGTAATTTCAATGCCGCGTCATAATCGGCGCTTGTTTGGATCACTCCACCAATCATCAACCATGACAAGATATGCATGACATAGGGCGCGATATCGTGAAACCGGCTTTGCAAATAATCAATTTCTGAATTTCTATTTTTCCAATTCCACAACTTCTCGTTACCGCGAATTTTGCCGCGGAAGTCGGGATCATGCAGCGGCAGGGAGACCATAAAATCGCCGTTCGTAGGGTGCATCGAAAATGAATGGGGTCGATATCCTAAATAATAAATGACCTTTCCCGTCTTAGCGTCAAGCAAGCGCCGATTCCCATCTTTTTCGACTAGCGCGATGCCGTCATTGATTGAAAATCCTTGCTCAGTGTCATAAGGGCCATCTTCCAATTGAGCGACAGGCTTTAGGTCGGTATTATCATAAATAAAGCTTCGCCCATCAGAATAGGTCGCCATGAAATACTCCTCGTCATATTCAGCAAAACTCATCTCCTGTGGAAACGTCTTAACTTCCTTCTTATTCAAATCAAATACAGTTGAAAATGTTTTACCTTCACCTGCCCTAAACCAAAGACGGTAATTCCCAAATTGAACGTTTATCGCAGAGGGCGTGGTCAAAAGACTATATTTCTTTCCATCGGTTAAATCGGTTGCTGACAAACGAACCTGTCGTCCCGCATTTGTTCGAGTTGAATGCTGCCGGATTAAAAAATCGCCCTGAAGCACCTGATAATCATCACCCCGTGGGGCTGACTTAAAAGTAAAATGCTTCGTTTCGTAAATTTTTCCGGCATAGATAATCCATTTACCATTACCTGAAAGATTTGGAGTCAGTTTTGGATCGATATCATTTACATCCAAACGCGGATTAATATCAAAGCTATGTAAAATTCTTCCGGTTGGAACATGCACCCAGTGCCATTGCTTTTTATCATCCAAGACCAATGCATACTGATCCCCCTCAGCATGGGTAAAATGGATTTCCTTAATTGATATTTTCTCTAAAATCTGATGCCCTGTATCAAAATCAAACAGCTTTAATAACTTCTCTGAGTTAGTGATAAAATACTTTCTATCCGAAGACAGACGAAACAAATCATCATCATGCTCACTTTTTCTTTCGACAACGCTTTCAGGAATAAGATTTTCAGAGCCCGTTTCAAAATCGAATATCCCATACTGCCCGTCTCGGCTAAAAACTAACTTTGTTTTTGAATGATCCCTAATTGCCCCTTTAAATATTCTATCTTTGACGCGATTCGTTAAATCTACCTGCTTGATCACGTCTCCGTCGCCGTAAACAAACCATCGTCCGTTTTCCGTATAAAACCCGCGCGTCTTCTTAATTTCCGAGCCGGCTTTATCATGATTATCCCAGCGCAGCAACGCCGTTTTGAATTGCTCGAAATTTTCAGCATTCAAACTTCGCAATTCAGAACGTCTTGGGTTTTTCTTGGCAAACCAAATGTGGTCGTCTGTACGGGGGTCACGACCACCCCTCGACTCGGGAACCGCAGGCATTCTTTTGAAGCGAGCATGAGCGTCGCGCAACATGGCCAAGGCTTCGGTTTTGTCGACACGGCGCAAAGCAGTATCCAATAAATGCGGCGCCGTATCAGGACTTTCAAATCTGAATCTTTCACAAAGAATCGCAAACTCTTCTAGGTCAGACGGCGGTATTTTGCGAATGGATTCCAAATAAAAATCATAACTTTTAAGGTCAGAAATCAGCTTTGACCGTGTCAGCTCATTCAAAAGGCTTAATACAAAAACCGTGTTCCGCCCAAAATCATTCCCCAATGTCCGAATCACCTGCGGCAACCTTTCTAAATCGAATATTTTCGGAGAAAGACGACTACTCGCGATACCGCCATATTCAGCAAGAAGCTGGCCTTTGTTTTTGCGTAAAATTTGCGACTGATCTTTCTCTAATGGCGACATCCTCACCGGTCCGAGCGGAAATATTGTCGTATGATTACCTGAATCTAAAATTGTAAAGTCGCCATGTCTATCTTGACGCCATGCCATCCACTTTGTTCCGGGAAAAAAGAATGCGCTGTGACCTTTTTCAAGAGTTGTGTGTTTAAGACTCCATGTCCGCGTGTCATAAACCATATCGTTTTCGCCAACCCCATGAAAAATAACCGATGACAAATCGGGTGAGAGTTGAGAGCCGGATGCAACCACGTTAAAGCTTGTGTAGGCAAGCGCACTAAGTGAAAACACCTGATATTTCCATTTGCGCCCGCTCGTATCGGCCATTGTCATGACCAATAATTGATTGTTGGGCAAAGCATTAATACTCGCCCCGCCCGGGAAAATATGTAAATTTGTACCATCCACGGAATACAAATCTATATCGTTGTAACCTGGCCCAGGTCTTCGAATTAAAAACCAATGGCCTGCAGGATCTGCCAATTCAATATGACCGGGATGAGCGGAGTGATCCCAAACCATTTCCCCTGAAACAGTTTCAAAAACTTTATTCCCATACTGATACCATCGACCGTCATTGAGAAACCAAGGACGCTCAGCTTGGGGAAGACTCCGCAATTCTCGCTGGGTTTTCAAATCAAACAAATGATATTGTTCACCCGTCAAAATAAAAACATGCTTTAATGAGAAAATAAAATGATCGAATTGCTCGGTGCTGCCAAAAGCATTAATTTCATGCCCCTCTAAATTAGCCAAATAACATCGCCCGTCTTCAATTTCCCCCTTTACTAAGACTATATGTCTTCCATCCTTGGTGAATTGGATTCCATTGCCTCCAAAATCACGAGCGCTTTCACCGCCCTCCTCATGATTTGTCTTGAGGTCAATGATTTTAAATTTTTCTTTTCCTGCATAGTCGCTCTCAAGATCAAAGCCCACGATTAAATGCGTACTCAAGATACCGCCTTCAGATCCGTCAATTTGATTAAAATGAGGCGGCAACATATTTTTACCCTCGTCTGAGCGCCAGCGGCGAACCGGCATCACGCCCTCCAAATCAACTAAAACAACTTCCTGCTTATTCCAAAGAACGAGCCAACGACCATCCGGTGAAAACTTTCCCTCGTCTGCTTCTGCTAAATAGTTTTCAACTGAACCAAAAGTTTGAAGCCAATTTTGGGTAGCCGAATATTCTTCCGGTGAAGTTTGGCGCTGTTCACTACGAGCACTTTTAATTTTTACATTCTCATCAGACACCGTTTGTCTGAATTCCGAGCGTGCTGGCTCAAGAACGGCGGAGTGCTCCGTCGCTAACCAAAGATTGCGCGGATGATCATCGCCGGCTGCGCGGGATTGAGTTGCGGCAGGCTTGCGAGAAAGGCGCGCACCCCAATCACGCAACTGTGAATTAATATGCTCCAAGCTAGGTAACTTGAGCATAGCTATCAATACCGCCCGGGCTGCCCGCGGCAATTCGCCAAGAGAATAGTACGGGGAAAGCAAATTTTGAATCATTAATATGGTTTCAAGCGGCAATGCCTTCAACCATTTTTTGTACTCGTCAAAAGACTGCTCGTCGTGAATCACACGAAATTCAAAAAGGATACTCAATAGATCAAGTTTGAGCTCCCAGGCCTCACCCCATTCATGCTTTATTTTGGGAAGCATGTCGCGCAGAGACTGCGAATAATAATAGGAAGGACTGGCAGACAATTTCCCTTTATCAAACCTACGCGACATAAAATAAGTGAGCCAACCATTAAAAGGATCAACAGTAACCAATTGCCAAGAGCCAGGCAGTAAAAAATCAGAACCCGTTCCATTTTTCACGTCAACGACATGAGTTGTTGTGCTTTGACTACGATCCGGCTTGTCATTAAGGTAAATAAATTGATGATTAACGGCGAAAGCATTTCGATCCGCAAAATGCTCATTCCAGCTCCCTTCCAGAGTTCCGAGATAGATTCGCTGAGGCCGCTGACGTTCAGGGCTCCAACCATATATTTCAAGTTGGACAAAAGGCTTGCCGGAAGGTGGCTTTTGATTTGTAAAAAAAACAAGAAACTCATCTACCCTGAACATCCCCGTAAAATCTTTCGGCGCGGGAATCACTTCCCCTGAAATAGGCTCATAAAACTGCTGGCGAACTTTTGAGCTTTTTAAAAAAATCCAGCCGGAGAAAGGCGTATGCTTCATCGTGTCAACATCGGATAAATCCATGGTTGCCGGCGGCTGTTGTAGCGGCAAATAATGCCCGTCGCGATAACGGTAGAAAGAAGTTTGCTTTTGGGCGTGCGCTAGCCCCCTAAATGCTGCGCGTGCAGCTTCGTCTCCTTGTACATAAACAGCTTGCGCCACTCCTCCGCCGAAGAAATCAACGTCTGATACTTCATATCCTCGAGGAGGTTTGAAATCAGCATGGGGCCGGCGGGTATTTATATCCATCACCCAATTATTTCTCGCAAGCCCGCCGCCCTCATTAAAATAAACCGCTCCATCCTCCGGTGAAACACGGATCGTAAAACTATGACTTGGTGCCGTAGAAGATAATGGAATTCTTTCACCGGCCTTGATCGCATCTCCATCTTTTTTAATAATAATAAAGCTGTCTCGTTGGACGACATTCGAACGACCCGGATATCTCGCATCAGGGCGGTCTAAAAATATGACATTCCCTCCCGGATCAACAGATGCCACATTGATGTATTGATTCAGCAAATGCCAGCCATGTGTATCCCAAATTTCAATTGTAAAATCATTTCGAATAACAAGCGCCAGCCGTCCGGCGTTTGAAAGATAAACCCGATCAATATCTTTCATTAGCCATTCTTTTTCAACCGCTTCCGTTTTCAGATTGAAAATTAAATACTTCTGGTTACTTCGATCCAAAATGACTGCCAACTGGGAATGAGGCAAAAAACTAACGTAAATATTATCTTCACGATCGCCGTAAATAACGCGGCGTGTCGGCCAGTGGACAAGCCGATATCGGCCCGTCTTCAAATTCTTAAACAAAACCCAGTCTCCAGAACGGATGTGAGGTTCACCCCAAAGATTAGCTAGTTTAAAATCTTGTTGAATTTTCTCAAGGTCGTGAAACCGCATTTCTGAGCGCGACTTTGCTTTTGATTGAAGCCCAGAAACTAGCTGAGAAACAACAGGATTAAGATTGACGCGCCGGTGCGTTAGTAATGCTGCTCCGGAAAGTGCAGCGGGTATATGCGCCTGTCCTAATACTTTCGCAACATTAGAGGGAGTCAGTTGATTGTGCATTTTCAAACCTTTTAACCTCAGCACAAAATCTTCGACTTCCTTTTCTAGATGCTGCCGCTTAACGACCATATCCCTGCCCGCTTCGTTTAAAAGCGAATCATACCGTCGAAAATCTAAAATTTTATTTTGTGCCGCTAAGTCTCGAATCAGCTGGTCATGCCAATTCTTGACGGTTTCTGGCGGTGCATTGTCGAGCAAATCATCGCGCAGTGCCCGGGCAAATGATTCAAATAACAGCAATTCTCCGCCGCTTCGCACAAAGGATTTTCTCCACGACACGTCACTTCTCATGCGTTGAGTATAAAATTTTTCAACCGGCAAAGTATGGATACGCGGCTGAATTACCGTATAAGCGATTCCGGCCTTCCGTAATTCTCCCGTCAATCCGGCAGTATGAAATCCGCCCACGACAGCGATTTGATTTCGTCCCGCACGCCCGGCAATGTTTTTTAAAATAGTCTTTTCACGACGCTGAGCATTTTTGTAAAACGAGACATAGACATTCACGGCTTCCGGAAGCTCTCTTTTTTGAATGGCATTCCAATCTTGGCGTGATAATTCCAGCGAAATTAATTTTCTCATCATCCGCGCGCGGTCAATCTTCTCATTCAATTGTGCAACATCCGGTAATTTCAGCCACGGCGATTTTGTGCGTAATCGTGCTGACTCCATTTCCAACGATAAATTTTCAGCATTTTGATCAAGCCAGGCTTCGAAGGCCGGGTAGCGCCGGTTAAACTTCATTTTGCCCGCTGCGAGCAATAGTTTTTCAAGCCGGCTGCCGCGAGTGATTGCCTTTTGCTTTTCAAGCGTCTGCAACAGCAAGCCAATGTGCGCGGGCTCACTCGCAAAAAGCGCTTCGGCCTGCGTCAATTCCCATAAAGCCGGCGGGTCGATTTTTTTTGCCTCGCAATAAAGTGCTTTTATTTTTTTATCAAGCAGCGGCAAAAGAATTTTCTTCTGTTCTGAGGCTTGATAAAAAAGATTTAACCCCTTTTCATAATCACTCCACTTTTCAAGCCCTGAAAATTCTGCCGTACCCGTCTCCGTAGCCAAGGCAGCTCCGGCCGCACCCGACAACTCACCGCGCGCATAAAATTGACGCAAAGCCCGGATTAGGTTTTTCCGGTCAGGGAAAGACTGAAAAAGTTGCGTGTCCAATATACCTTCCGCCCCTTCAACCCCAATCTGCTTTACACCGTAGCGGCGATTTAAAAAACGAACAAGTTGGTGAATATTATTCTGGGCATCCGGAATATCATGCGCATCTTGAATGAGTATCACGCGCAGCTTAGAGTTCTTTAAAAAATTTTCTGTAATCCTTCCAAATTGCTTGGGAATAATCAAACGCGTTAAATCCTGGTACGCAATTGGGTTGGACACAGGCGTGGCATAAACAGGCTGAACGATTTGTGTCGTCAGAAGGCACACCACAAGAATCGCTACGCACCCTGTATTAAACAGTATTTTATGAAGGATTTTTTGCTTCATTTTGTAAGTAAAATTGTTGATACCAAAATGTATATGGCAGAGCTTAATATTACAAAAAAGAGGCGTTTTGAATTGATCATTCTTCTTCGCTCTAAATCAAAACATAGCAAGTTTGCTCATACATACGATGGCAAAAAGTACAAAATTTTAATAATTGGAAAGCAGACTTTGGCAGGTCAAACGCCTCATTCTTAGTTTAAATAACTAAGCATAAAGAAAAGACAGGTTAATCAAAAATTTATAATTTAAATTTTTGATTACAAATTTTTTTCAAAATCCGCGGCATAAATTTAAAAAAGACAATCAATAACTTATGATGTTTTTTACTGCACGCTTTGGCATAGTCAGAGGCTTGAGCAAGAACAATGGCGCGGAATATGGAATAGCGCCCCTTCCTCAATTCCTAATTTTGTAATCCAAGCGTTCAAAATAACCTGAATATCGGGCGTGAAATTCCGGATGCGTGTCGAGTCGGGTTTGCCGCCGCACGCAAAATAATACAGCGAGCGGGATAGGAAATCTTGAAAGAATTTCTATAACTCTAATAAAATATAGACTTACAAAAAGAAACTCCATTTCTGCCACTTATCCTGCACTTAAATTACGGATTATTGATAACTTCGTAATTGATTCAATATACAAAATCAATGAGTTCTGACAAAACGAAGAATCGCAATTATTATTATTGCGACATCAAAACAATTCTATTTGCAATCAAATGGCTTGGCTTAACTGACGACACCCCTAGTCGTAGATCGAATGCAAGCCACCAATCCCTCTCACGCGAAGGCTACTTGCGCGAGAACTATTAAAAGCTTTCGCGGGGAATTTCTGCCGAAGGACGAATTCATCCCGTCAAAGACCAGACGGAGAAATGAATCGCGGAATTCTTAGCCTGACAACTACTATGAATTGACTTTCTTACCAATTGAAATGACTTGAACGGCAGGCTTTTGAACTGTTGGCGCGTAAGACGAATGAATCGGAATTGGCTGAACTTTCGGCGCCATCTTATTGGCCGGAGTAACCAGGGGCACGATCGCATTACCAACTGATTGAATATGACCAACAGAAACCTTGACCGCACCCACTTGAGTGACGCTCTTCTCAGAAAGCTGAAATGCTGAATGAGTCGTGTCAATAATTTTGTAAGGAATATAAGAGCCGGGAACAGACGGCATTTGCGACGGACTCGCTTGAACCCCTTGAATATTCTCAGGAACTTCGGCGCCCGAGGTCTTCTCACCCATGAAAATCTCAGCATTTCCATGCATACGGCTCTGGCTTTTTAAAAAAAAGATGACGGCAGTGCACGCCGCAACCCCTATTACTATTGAGACTATCATTTTTGTGGAAATGTTTTTCATGAATTTAATTAGGTCCTGTTTTTAGAGAACTACGTTTAACTCACTTGTTGGGCTTCAGTTTCGGCCGGAAGCGCCGCTTGCTTGACCAATTTTAATTGATTGTCATACTTGAAAAGACGCCCGCCGATCAACACAACAAACGATCCGTCTCCGAAAGCGGTAACAACGGGTTGATAAGATTGTGCACCCATCATCCGTGAGCCGGGAGGCATCATCCCCATCATAGAATAAGGCGGGTAACTGTGCCGAGCTGCACGATTGGCTGCGGCAAGTCGAGCTCGCTCCGTAGCAGACATCGGCATTGATATTGCGGCAGCAGGATCAGTCTTGGCCTCGACAGTCTTAGCCGGATCCGTTTTTGTCGGCGTTTCAGCAGCCAAAGCGGAACATGCAAATACAAAGCAAAATAAAAAAAACAACGAGACCGTTTTTTGTATATTCACAATATCCCCCTGTGCTGAACGCAGAGCACTATACCATAATTTAAATATTTTTAAACACCGATCAGATTAAGCGGCTGATTTGACTTTTTGGACGGCAAGCATTTCGTCTATTAACGATTTTAGCATTTCGCGCAGTGCACTATAGTGCATGATATTTCCTGGCTTCACGTCCCCACGCAATAAGTGTTCAAGAAATTCTTCCTTACCTAAAATTGCCGCAAGATGACCAGCCATAGCTGGTCTTTCTGCGGACTCATTTACCTCCACCTGAATAACGTTGGCAGTTTTTCCAAGTTCATCGAAAAATTTATCTTCGGCCGAGTGGGCAACAATGCCTCCCAACACCAAGAACGTGGTGTGAATCATACTACCGCGTAGCTTAATCGCTTTTTGCGTTTCCGCGAGCGCAGTTAGACTGCGAATTACTTTATAACCAAGCTCTTCGTAGCTCTTGATCAAATCCGGTGACGCGTCCGACAAAGCATAAACAAATGTAGCTGTATTCAACCGTCCAAACATAGATTGAAGAGGATGGGATGCAGTTCCGCCTTTAAGAAATCCTTCAATGTCTTCTACGACTGACAGACTTGTTGTTTCTGTTCCAAGCAGATAGAGCAAACGATCGATTGTGTCAATATTTTGGGCTGTAAATTCATTTTGATCAATAATCATCCCTAGCTTCGTCGCATAGTAAGCAAGAATTTCTTGCAAGATATCCCGGTTCCGATCTGTATCTTCATGACCATAGCGACTGTTAAACACGGCGTAATAAGTTGCAAGTTCCGGAATTTGTTTAATACGTATGAGCAATGCTCTAACATTTTCGTCTTTTAAGTTTGCATGAACAGCTTCATGCAATATTCCTGCTGCAATTAAATTAACATTTTCCGGGGTGAGTTTTTTGCCGTTGATCAACGTCTGCTCTCGATACTGCTCCAACAATCCCGTCGCGTCATTATCAACATAGGCCATCACTTGACCATTTCTAAAAATTTCATCATGGTCAAGTGTTCCCGGCTGAATCACTTCGAACTTATCTTTCGTGGGCAATTCCTCATCTCCCATCAATACCCCTAAGATTGACCCCTTAGCGTTAGAACGAGTTGCCTCAGCCTGCGCCCAAGCCAAATTAAGCAACTCTTGCGAGTCAGATTCAACGGGGATTGTCGCTATGGGGGCAGACCCTGCCCGATCTTCCAATCGAACGGATCCATCAGCGCCATGGTTAGCGTTCGACACACCTTGAGACAAGCCCACACCATCTCTCAACTCAGAACGTTTGGTCCCGTCACGCATCTGATCCCCGGTACCCGCAGGAAGCTCCACAGAAGTCGCTTCAACCACTGCAGCTTCATCGGAAGTTACCCCGGTAACAACAGGTTTTGTTAAGTCAATAACGTAGCTTTCAACTTTTGTTCCGCGCTTCCAACCTTCCATCTCCTTGCCTTTATACACTTCAAAGCCCACCTTATCCTTGTTAGTCAACGAGGACCCTTTCAAGGTTGTCCCACGAATCCGTGCCACGCCAGCTTGCCGCAATACCTCTAATGCAGTTTTTTGAAAAGCAGCTCCTAAACCACTACCTCTGAAATCTGGACTAACAACAATGTCATCAATCATATAATCACTATCATCAACCAGAATAGTCGCAAATTCCGCATCAATCGGTGATTCATTATCAGCAATAAAGTGGCGTGCTTTTAATTCTGGTTTTTGTTTCCAAACAGACTGGTAATTTTTTACGGGACTCGTGCTGATCATTGCCGCCACATCCGAAGGATCCGACGGATTTAACCATACAAAAATCTCACTCCCACCCTTACTTACACTGTTCTCAATATTCGCAAGAATACCTATAGCAGCAGCGCGCGCTTGCGCAGGAGACTGCCCTTCTTTTAACGCATCTTTTTCATGTAAGGCAAGCATGCTTGCATACATTTCACCTTGGGGAGAAAAGTAGCTTGAAAGCTCCGCTTCTGTTTTAAGCGTGACAAGATTAAATGAATTTGGATCTGATTTAGCAGCCTGAGCTCTCTTTGCAGCATTTTTTACTAAACCAGGCAATTTAAACTCACTGTCCTTGTTAAATAAATCATCGTGGGGGGCCGCATCAGAAATAGTTGAAAGCAAGTCAAAAAGCTTGCCCCTGCCTTCCGCACCGGTCGCGCCAAAATTTGTTGCCGCCTCTTCCATAAATTGGCTAAACTGACGAAGCTCAATACCCACCTGATCTCTTATTGATCGCCGCTCCGAAGCACTCATTTTTAAATGCTTCATCAAGAAATTGGGTAAATAACCTCTTTCCAGATTATCACGGAGATCGCGTAAGAATGAAACCGCAAGAATGGCATCTCCTTCTCGCGGAATTTGCGCTAAATGAGATTTATATTCACGAATAATTTCACGCCAAACATAATTTAATCGATCTGCGCGATTCGCGCGCGCCTTGTCCGGAGAACTCTGCAGAGGATCAATTAAGTGATTATATTCATGCGCCAAAGTTTCTTTTTGATCAACGCGTGCTTTCCGAGTCATTCTTTCAACCGGACTCATGAAAATCATGCCGCCCATCTTATTAAAGAGAGAGTTCTTGCCAAATTGCCACTTCATATCTGCCCAACCCAAAACACCTGAATCGTGAGTTGCGGCAACAGCAAAAGTGTCCCAACCTTTACGTGTTTTGAAGCGAACTGACACAGCTTCTCCACTCAAATCCATTGGAAGCATGTTTCCATTCTCATCTTTCAAGTCTTCAAGTCTTGTCAAAACAATTTCAGCCTCTTTGAGCATATCTGCAGTAACTTTGGGAGCCATAGACTCCCCGGCATCATTAAGTCTAGGGTCATCAGAATCACCATTTACAAGATCTGCTATCTTTTGACGAAGCGCTTCAGAATCAGCATCATCTCCTGACAAAACAACATACTTTTCTATCGTTTTATCAATTAAGGTCCGCGTCTGTGGTGTTAAACCTAACTGCACGATAAGATCGGCAATGCCAGACTGAATGGCATCATGACTATCCTTCATTCTTTTCTTAAATTCAGCTATCTTACCCGCTGTTTCAGGGTCCTTTAAAGTTGCGTTAAGACCTTCTTTTTTCTCTTCATCGACATTGGGTTTCTCCTGATAAACGTCCATCATCCACACCAAACCACGCACCCACTTCTCAGCATACTCCATGCCCTTACGCTGCATTTTCAGAGGGTCATTATCGAGCAACGCCTTGAGTTCTTTAATTTCTCGCGCGCTCACAACATCTTCCCCGCGCTTAATATTTTCAGGCTTTTTATTCTCAGCAGCTTTTTGTTTTAAAATTTCTTTTGCTAATTTTTTATCGCCAGATTGAACCGCATTCAAAAACCTCATCAACCAACGCGACATATCCACACGCGCAAAATATTTATCCTGCATTTCAAAAGTTGAGCGTACTTTCCCCATATACCAATTTTGCAGACGTTGTAACTCACTCAGCCCGCCTGATTTAAGGGAACGTTCGTTAGCCTGTAATTCTTTCATACGTAAAAAGTTATCACGAGTTTCCTTGTCAAGCGCACCTAACCGCGCTTTAAAGCCTTTAATCTCCTCTGTCTCGCGCCCGAGCGACATAAACTTTTTAATATTTTTCTGGCTTAATGCCTTAATTAGATTGGTGCGCTGTTCTTCCAGGCTCTTTAATTTCTTTGATAACCCCATGATCTCTGAATGTGATTTTTGATTCAAATCAACCATAACAGAAATCTCATCCTGATACTTTTTAAATGGATCATCGTTAAGATCCGCTGCTTCACGATAGGTTGACATCTTGCGCTGATAGAGTGGGTCCATATATTTCAACATTTTTCCAAGCCCCGAATAAATATCTTGGCGTTCTTGAGAATCAGGCGGTAACGCGCGCAAATAAAGCGCTGCAAAGTACTCCGCAAAAAAGTCACGGAAAATTTGTCCTTGAGAGTCCGAACCTTGTTTCTCAAGATGCTTTTCAACCTGCTGAAGCATTTCAAGCTGTCGTTTACCGGCGGCTCCTTGCTTCTTCAATGCAGCAATTTGCATTTTTAAAATTGGCTTAATAACCGCATCTTCGTCATGCTCCATCGTTTCATGCAACATAAACGCGCGCAATACAGAATTCACTTCTTCGCGCGATCCACCATCCACAAAAAGCATATTCGCTTTTAAGAGCAAGTCTTTATTAAAGAACATCGTGTCACCACGCATATAAGCCGCCGTGTCAGCATCGGGATCACTTCGCTTTTTAATTTTTGCAATTGAATGCGCGCCACGAGCCTTATGGGCGCACTCTTGATCCGTCTTGCATTGATCCGCTGACTTAAGTAGTGTTGCCTTTGTTTGTATAGCAATTTCATCAAGCAAGTCTTCGCGCGCAGCACCTAATCCAAATGCGGTTAATAAGTTTGCCCACTCCAAAACATGCCCAGGGTGATTTTTTGACGAAGCCAGCCTTTGAATCTCATCTTCAAATGCTTTTTTCTCACTATCAATTTCATCCTGTGGCTTAGCCCCCCAAGTAGCTGAAGCAGTCTTCAATTTAGTTGCCATATCCCTGTAATCTTTTAAGAAATCTGCTTTCTTACTCTGACGCGCCGTGCTTTCAATAAGGTTTGGTGAATAATTTTCAACGTTATACGCCCTAGCTAAAATTTGAATGGTTTCAGAACCCAAACCTTCCATTGAACTCCATAAGGCATCCAAATCCTGAGTAGTTACTGTCCGACCATCGCGAACTATTCTTGCTAAAACAGTGTCTGCATGAGCAACCGCCGTTAATTCACCGACGAGCAAATCACTCAAATCACCTCTCGCGCGCATGGCCAAATATACTTGCTCACTCAGTGGTACCGCATTTTTATCAATTGCAAGTAGCGCGGCATTAAACTGCTCAAAATTTGGATTTTCAATTCCCTGTTTTGCAAGTTCATCCATAATAAGCGGAACGGCTACAGGCCCTTGTCCAAACTGTTTCCCCGCCGCAATCGCGATGGTTGCATAGGCGAATTGCTCCTTGGCAAGGGGGTCTGATACTATCGTCGCTTCAACCCGCTTCTTAAATTTTTCAGTTAATCCCGAACTCAAATCATCGCTTGGCTTTCCAATAAAAAAACTGGATAGACGCAAACGCACTTGAACAAACCAATAAGGTAAAACATATTTAAATAGCAAGCCAAAGCGCGTTTTAAATGCCTTCGGACCGAATCCGCTACCATCAATCGTTATTTGGCGATCCAAAACTTCTTTAAGAGCTTTAGTCGCATCAGCACCAAGCATTGATGCGGGTTGAGCAGCTAAAATCTTCATGATCCTAGGTGAAAGCAAAAACAAGCTCGCGCCAATCACAATAATCGCTGCGCCGATTCCAACTAAGGTTAAAACCCCTGCTACGAATCCAAGAGCACTACCTCCCACCAAACCAAACCCAGCCAGCTTAACAAATCCAACGGCAAAAGCGGCTGCAGCCGCAAATAAGATTGATGCGCTCTTCATGCTTGGAACCGACACCATAGATTTAAATACAGATGTGAAAATTGACGCAACAAACTTTGCAAATCCTTCACGCCATTTACCCACTCCGCGCGTCTCGTTAAGGGCCTCTTGAGCAATGTGCGCAAAAGCTGCAAGAGGTTTTTTAGGAATTCCTTCTACTGTTGACTTAAGGGTTTTGAGATATTGCTCCACCGTCATCGTCGAGTACGCCGATCCAACAGCCGCAACAAATTTATCGTGGTATTTTTCCATTCGGATCAAATCTTCATCCGAAAATCCTTGTGCCTGCAACAAAAGAAGATTGAATGTACTCGGATCATATTTATTCCCATCAAGAAGATATTGAATAGTATCTGTACGATCAAATACGCCACCCGGCATCCAGGTGCTCAGTAAGTCACGAATACCATTAATTAAATGTCCAAGCCCAGGAATACGAACTGCCAAAGCTACGAGGCTATTTTGCCAAACCCAATTATCAAAGAAGGCTTTTGTTTTTTCCCGAACAGATGAATCTAAACGACTGCTAAAAAATCGGCTTAGCAAAAGGGCGCCACCCGCAACTGAGGCAATAATCGGAACCAAGACCGGCAATCCAACGACCAGAGCCACGGTACCCGCTGCAAGAGCCGCAACTCCCGCGAGCCCGCGCCAAGAGAACATTTGTTTACCAATCAGCGCAGCGCTCAATCCGAAGGTTGCCGCAATCCCCAATCCCACCGCCGCAACCGGCAATAGCGCGCCAAAACCCAATAAAATCTCAGGGGCAAGAACAGCTGTTGCAATCGTGCCCGTCAGCCATTTATTTTCACCACGCTCAAAACTAAGCGGCCCATATTTCGCGGTTAAGATTGCGACTTTCCATGAATTCCAACTAAAAAATTTCTGCCCTAGAGGCGTCAGCGCAGAAAACCACCAGCCACCCCGAGTGCGCTTCGAGTCAAGCACTCTATATAGATCATCTTCTGCCGAACGTAACGCGGCCTGCCCTTCCATTTTTGTTTGAGCTTCGCGAATGTCACGCTTTTCTTCTTTTAGCCGTCCGGTATAAACATTTTGCTGTCTATCACTGATCTCTCCACCCAAACTGCGATGAAAACGCGCCAAATCTGCTTTAAAATATTGGCTATTCAAAATCCCCGCAGCGGCTTTCCAAACAAACCCAGTGCCTATATTCGCATTATTAAGTCCGACAGCCCCACCAAACAACGCGAGTCGGCGCATCATTTCTTCACCATTGGATGCAACTGAAGCGTCAAAAAGACCAAGAGTCATCAGAACTTGAATGGCTCCCTCGAGAGCTGCATTGATTTCAGCCGCGGTGGGGGTTTTATCTGAACCCATATTTGCAAAGTCATGCAATGCTTTAATAGCGGGATCTGTTGCAGCAGGATCTGTTTTGTTTACTACTAAGCTCTTCCCCAAGTTCATTTGCGCTTCCGCATCGGCGTCATTTGCTATGGCTGCAACGCCTTGCAATGCCATCTTCACAGCTGGACTAAAAAGACCTTGGCCTGCAACCTTTCCCATAAAGCTTTTTGCAAATTGAACTGCGTTATAGACCCTACTTGATATAAAGTTTTGCCCCCACCCGCCCCGCGAAGCATTACGAATTCCAGCAATGACATCCGCCGAAACGCCAGCCTTTTCGGCATCCCCTTCAACTGTCTTTGGATTGGATGTTTGGGTTGCTTTCTGTTGAGCGTAAAGCTCCTGTTGTGCACGCGCTAAACCACGGCTTTCATGTGTTGTTAAAATAAACTCGCCAAACAAAATTAATGTCTTAGCAAAACCAATGACTGACCCGTTTTGCTGATGCGCAATTGCGTATCTACCATCAGTTTTATTTTCCTTCTTAATGGCATCTAATTGAAAACCGAGCTGTCCACCATCTTTCAACGCGGACTCGATCATCTCCAAACTATTCACATCAAATTTGACATTTAAATCTTCAAGTTTAAATCCAGCTTTTATTAAATCAGCAAAGACAGAGTCTTGGAAAACCCGCTTAGTCGTTCCTTCAACTCGATCACCAATTACTTCGCGAATAACTGTCTTCAATTGATTTCTCACGTATTCTTCGCCCGTGACACCGTTCTCAGTTAAAATTGCACGCTCATTAGAATACTTGCCGCTTTCGGCCTTTGAAATAATTGCACGTAAAGCCTTATCTTCTTCCTTAAGCGATGGGTCTGATGAAGTTAATTCAAGCAAAGACCTTAATCCACGCATGAGGAATCGATCAAACGCATAGGTCCGCACAACAGCCATGGCGCCTTGTGATTGATGCAACGCTTCCCGATACTCAACGTTGAGACTAATTAAATCAATCAAACTGCTGTCTTTCCCAACTTCAGCCCTGAGAACAGACTCTAACTTCGTGCGAGAAAAATCTGCCCCACCTTCACCTCTTAAGCTCTCGAGCTTCGTAATAAACCGCTTCAAATCCTCAACTCGCTGGTCATAAAGTTTGCTGGTATCAGAGTTATTTGTTGTTTTAGTTGCAAGATCCCGATCTTCCTCAGCGCGAATTAATGCTCGATTAAGAAAACCCTTAAAAGTGTCATATCGAATTCCCGCAATTGCATCACTTAAATTTTTAACAAGAGCTTCGCTGTCGTAAAACAGATTCACCGCGCCTTTATTGCTGCGGTCACGCCCAATAATCTGAGCCAAAAAATGAGATGCATAATTTTGCACATCAAAAGCAAAAACATGCGTAGGAAGTTTATTGCCTGAATCTGACGCCTCAAGTTTTCTGGCTAAGTCAAATCCTGTGCCAGCTCTTTCGGTCGCAATAATATAGCGATTTCCGTTCTCTCCACCCTCAGCGATGTCCCCAAGCTCTTTCGCTGTTGTTTCTTTGTGAACCTTATCAATTTGATTCGGATTTATCTTCATATCTGCTGCTAGCAGCGCTTCTTCGATCCATTTAGCATGCAAATCCTTATTCACAACAAAAATATAATTGTGCCCATTTTTTTGAGCCTTCCTCACAGCATCTTTTACTTGATCTTTAAATGTCTTTTCATCCGCGCTATAGTTTTGAGTTGAGAGCCGATTTCGAGACTTATACCACGATAAATCAGGCATACTTCGTCCTAATTCCATGCGCGCATTACCCGTAAAAAGCGTGATGTATTCGGGTAGTGTTGCAGATAAACCAACGACTCCACGTCCAAAGTTGGACTGTACCGGCGTTCCCATTTTTGTCTCAAGCTTCCCAATCGAGCCAATATCAAACCACTTTTTCAGCTGATCAAAATTAACTTCACCCGATGCATCAAATCCGTTTAATTTCTGATCTAAAAGTTCTTTTTTAATCGCTTCAGGAGCTTTATCACTGACATCCGCTGGCGACAACTTAGCTGTCTCCATACCAAAAATATTTTTGACTTGGGCATCAATTATCTTCAATTCACTTCGATCCAAAACCCTATCCCGCTCTGGCGGGTTGCCTCGTTGGGTTTCAATGAGCCGCGCTAATGAGGCAATTTGCAATGGAATATCGCTCGACTGTTGCTCACGGTAAACATATTTCTCGTCGGAAGGTTTCAATACTATTTTTTGATATCCATTGGCATCTACACCAAGTGTAAATCCCATCCGGCTTTTTTCATCATAAAGACCCAAAATAAACGAACTAATTTCTGGATCACGCGCAAAATCCGTGATTTTCCACTCAGCTATCATTTCATGAGCCGATTTTGAAATAAAAACTGTCCCCTGATCATCAATATAAAATACTTTTTCATCTGCTGCCCGTCTTGCTGCAGGATCTTTATCAGTTGCAATTGTTGTTTTATCGATATATTCTTTTTCATTAAAAATCTGCTTGAGCCGCCCCGCTTTAACCTCTTCACGTAAACGCGCGACCATTTTCGCACCGGCTATAAACATACTCGGACTGACGGGCTCGGGACGATTACCATTTGCAATAATGGCTTTGGTCTGACTAAATGCGGCAAATTGCGCCTCATCCAAAACAGTGCGGTCTATTTTGCGAGCAATGTAATCAAGTAACGCGCGCGCCTCTGCGCTATCGACATTATTATAAGAATGTGTTTTTGTAAAAATATCAGTCACTAAAACGCCATCATGATTTCTCAACATAGCATCTTTTAATCCAGCAAAATCCTGCTTACCTTCTGCGATAAAATTGTTGGCATTAATAAAGTCAACCCCCAACCCTAATGCATTTCGAGAAATCACACCTTCATCTTTTGTCATCTTCAGAACTGGGTCCGAGCTTTCTAAAACAAGCGCCATGCGATCGCCCCCGTGAATGTGACGGTTCGCCATCCAGAAAGCCGCGCCAAGAACCTGGGCGTTTGTTTTACCGACACCCGTTCCGGCCGAAACATCAAATCCAAACTCAAGCCCCAAAGCCGCTAAAAATTGTGACCGGCCACGTCCTAAATAATCTGAGGCCGGACGATCAACACGGCTATTTGACTCGGTGCCAAGAAGATGTCCATGTCCTGTTCTCAGAAGTTCAAGCCTGTCGATAACCTTGTCAGTAGGTTTCTTTATCTTATTACCCTCTTCAAACCCCCATTGCGACAGCAAATTAAATTCATGAAGCGTTGTTAGGAGTAAATGATTGATAAGCCGCTCTTCGTTATTTCCACTTCGTTCTTCTGTAATAGGTCCATACTCTCCCTCTCGCAGCCCACCCGAAAGCGCTTTAAGTCCACTTAGTTCAAGCATTTGACGTATTTGATTTGTGGCATCACGAATCCCAAGCTTGTTCTTCTTTTTAACAGCTGCGTCATAAGCATCCATAACATCAACGCCCTCTCTAGAATTCAAAACCCTAATAATTTCATTTCTCTTCTCCTGAACCGCATTCTTCAGCTGCCCATCTGTTTCAAAATACACGGCTTGCAATTGCTCAAAAAGCTTCATGCGTCCGTCAAGGTCAGCAAAATCTTCCTTGCTGATTAAGCTTCCGTGGTCTATCACAAAACTTATTAAGCTTTCATATTTCGATTCAAAGTCAGCTAATTTGGACGTATTTTTTTCGATCAAATATTGAGTTTTTATTAACTCTTGCTTAACTGTGTCGAGTTTTTTCCGCAACTCAGCCATCTCTGACTCATCTTGCTGTTTTTGCTCGCTCTTTTTTTGAATTTCGGCAATCAAAGCTTTCGCCTCCTTGCCTTTCTCTTGGTACTTATCAAAAAGTGCCGGCAATGCCCTAATAAGTAGCGTGTTTGTAATTTCTTCAACAGTTGAAAACTCTTTAGCCAAACGAGTATCTGAATAGCTAGCCAACTCATTTATCGCGGCTTTAAGAATATTAACTTGCTCTTCAAATTCAAAAGTTCGAAGCTCCATCCGCTGCTTAATAATGGATTTCTCTGCTTCACTTTGAGCTTTTTCTAGCTTATCGCCAAGCTCCGTCATTTTTTCGCTATAAGTCTTTTCCTCATGAACTATTTTTAAATTTAGAGATTCATGCGCATCTAGCTTGCGATTAAATCCACTAACTTCGATTAACGCCCGCGGCGCACCTTCAAGAAGAGCCATCAATTCGACTGTGCGCATACTTAGTATGACCGTGTGCCCATTGATAACTGCCAACACAGCTTCTGCCTTTTCGCCTTCAATTTTTGCACTTTCAGTTGATTCAGCCTTATTTTTTCTGCTAAACCAACCACGCACCGAACTTAGCATTTCACGCAGGGTTAAGACAGAACCTGCTTCCGAAGCATTCTTCTTACGCAACATTTTGGCGGGTGCCGAAGGTCCGGAACTTGCCGGACTGCTTGCTTTTCCAGCCAAAGCATCTGATCTAACCGGCGAGGACGCCGGCTTTTCGCTTCGAATCACATAAAATCCATCAAGCAAAATTCCGCTTACATTACGGCCATCCATTTGCCCAAACATTTCACTGCGCGCATCCTGCAGCTTGGTGGGTTCTTGCGCTCGTTTCTCTGCAGGCTTAGTTGTAATTCCCGCCTTGTCAGCAGCATTTTTTTCAGCCGCAGCATTTTTCGATGGAGAGTCTACGACCTTCGGAGCCTCTGATCGCGCATGAGCATTTGAAATTTTCTCGACAATGCCTTTTGCGGTCTGATTATCTAGAATCGAAGGGACTTTGCCGCCGGCATTGAGTGAGCGCATAACAATCGTAAGAAGAGGTTCTAAGTAACTTTCATTTAAAAGGCGCGCATCTAACTTTAAAAAATCTGTTGGAAGCATTGATTTCTTGCCATCCGCATATTGCCCCGTAGTCAAATCGACTCCAAGCAATTCTGCAACGCTTGTACTAACTCTTTCCTTTTTCTGTACTTGCGGTGTAGTAGTCGATTCATCCGGTTTTTCGGCTGCTAAAGTATTTAAGCGCCAAGAGTCGGTTAGTCGGCTCACAACTTGAAGCACCTCATCAGTCGCATTAGTTGATGCAACACCAGGAAGGCTAATCACACCCGAGACGTACATCGCAACAACATTCGCAAAGATAAAATCAAAGACGCCGATCACGCCAGCATCAACCGGTTCTTTACCTAACAACGTCTCCATCGCCGCGGATGCTTCAATTGAAGAACGAATACCTAGTTTTTCTAATGCCTGGCGAAAGCCTTCCTTGCTTCCAATTTTAAATTCAATTGTGCGCGTAGGCTGACCTGCGGCTGTTGGTTTCACTGGAGCGCTTTGATTAAAACCAAGATCGATATTTTCTGTCAAATGGGGTTTGAGAACTTGGTTAAAATATTCAGCTCTTGCATTTACTAAATTCTGGTAAAACTTATTTGCCCAATCTTGCGGAACAGAGGCAGCCACTGCATCGTTATATGCTTTGAGAGCCTTTGTATAAGCTTCCTCGGCAGGATGTGCTGCCTTCGCAGCCCCTTCTATAACCCCAAGTGCTTCTGACCGACCCGGAGCCGGCGGTGAAGATTGTGATTTATCAGGCCCAATTAATTGAGCAGACCTGATTCCATTAATATGCGTTATTACCCCTTCAAATGCCAGATTAAGTTGCGCACGCATTTCTTGAATGGTATGCACATCGCCACCCAAATGTGCTTCTTCCAAATCTTTTTGCGCTTTTTGAAAGGTTTCGAAAGCAGGGTGAACCAATTTTGTTGCATCAGCTGTCTTTTGAGACTCGGGCGCGGCAGATGAACTCGGCGCTTCACTTTTCTCTTGAAGCTTAGCTTGCAGTTCCACAAGATGATCCCAGTTGGTCACTCTCAGTCCCATGGCTTCCGAGGCTTCAATCATAACAGCCCGCAAGATGACTCCAGAAAAATCGCTTCTTAAAAGCGGCGGCAAACTTCCTTCTGGAGTTGCGGCAACAACCGGACTCACCGGCTCACCAGCAGGCGCTTCTTCAGCTAAAAATTTGCGTAACGCATGGGCGTCCGCGTAGGTGCCATTTTCTTTCATTTTTTCAAGTCGCTCACGTTGCTCTGCTGACCAATTGCCTTTTTCGATTCTCTCCGCAATCGCGGCATGACGCATCATGATAAACTCTTTTACTGCCACCGCATGAGAGTTATGATCTCCCTGAGGAACAAGAAGAATTGCTGACTTGCTCAAATCAGTAAAGAATACCTTTGTAGAATTTCCCGCGGCATTATTTTCTAAAACCGCAACTCCCAACAACACGGGCAAAGTTAAGAACGCCATGATCATGTCAGGTAATTCATTTAATTTTCCACCGCTCTGCCCATCTACCGCCGTGGGATCTTTCCCTATTATATAATTTTGAGTTAATGTAATACCATTCATCACGACATTGAACATCAACATGTTATCTACAAAACCGTACACACCAAAAAGCGCTTTTTCACCATTGTTTCTAATGAATCTTTCATATGATTTTGGACTCAAAATACGCCAAAGTGCTTTGGTTAAACCGCCTGCATTGGAAAGCTCACCCGCAAATCCGCGTGAATAAGTCACCCCAAAAACATGGAGCAGAAACCCCATCGCAATATCGTGCACAAGACGGCTCGATGTCCATCCCTCTGCATTAAAAAACTCATGCTTAAATTTCATATAAGCCAACCTGAAGTTTGAGCCCCAGCCGTGAATAGCCTCACCATCAACAGTAATATCTATTTCATTGCCTGTGATCCATTGCATGAGATGTTTCAATCCAAACAGCGATTCAAAAACCGGAAACGCTTTGAAGAACATAATGCTTCCAACCGCAGAAGACCATAAACCGTTAATAGTTTCAGTCACTGATTTTTTAATCAACATGTCTTTAAGTTTCAAAGACACCTGAGCAGCAAGACTGCCTTCCATAATCGCAATTTTATTAAATAATCGCGCTGTAAAAATTGATCCAACTTGCAAACCCAAGCCCCATTTAAGAAGGCTTGAACCCCACGATTCATACCAGGCTCCATCTTGACCTTGAAAAGTTTTAAATTTACCAATTCCAAATAATATTGCACCCGTCCACGCCGTCAACACTCCTATAATTTGAACTGAGTTAAAAATTCGGTTTGCAATCGTGCC
The DNA here is from genome assembly GCA_043732705.1 of Candidatus Omnitrophota bacterium. Classification (GTDB taxonomy): domain Bacteria; phylum Omnitrophota; class Omnitrophia; order Omnitrophales; family Aquincolibacteriaceae; genus Multiplicimicrobium. Next base: position 119,858 of record JAYTHE010000011.1, read on the forward strand.
TGTAAATCCCGCGAAAAGCTTAATCGGATTACCAAACATAAACAGTCCGGCACGCAAGCCAAGAGCGAGTCCACCAATTAAAAGCACACCCTTTTTAATTGACTCAGAAAGCTCACTTTCGCCGCTGAAATTATTTGCATAAAACCAAATTAGGGCTGATCCTAAGACAATTGCATTTGTTATGCTGTTGAATGTTACCTTCCCCTGCAACGCGGCTCCAATACGACCAAAAAGACCCAGCTCAACTGCCTTTGCACCTGCGGCCGGCGCCAACTTTGTAGCAGCCCTCGCTGCAAGAATCTTTTCAACGCCTTTAACAAACAGGCTCACGGCAGCAATCGCACCCATAACGATTAAGCCAACATTTTTAAACTCATCTATTCCGGTCAAGTAACCTAGTCCAACTGTTGCGGCACCCGCAAAAAATATGGATAATTTGACCATGTTCCAAATTCCTCGTCCGGTTCCCAGACCAGTTAATTCAAGTCCTAAAATAGCCAAGGGTCGCTCTGCCGCAAACCACAGTCCGTAAGCCAGTGTTTTACCAGCGCCCCAGTTTGCAGCTCCGATAAAATTTGCTTTTCCAGCTGCTGCTCGTAATGCCTGTCCCAGCGTCAATTTCTCTGCAGCCGCCACGCCACCTTTCTCCATAGCCATCAAAGTTAGTTTTTGCCCAATCGAACGGCCAATTGACGATAAAATGCCGACAAACATACCAACCAAAGAAATAATTTTCATCGTTTGAATAGTGAAACTATTCGCATCCCAACCCCTTCCAACCATAATATCCGCAGCAAACCCGGTTACGAAACCGATAATTCCGGCAAGTGATGATAAAATCGTGGGACCGATAAAAGTTGCGGTAACAGCTGGGAGAGCAAAGCCTGCCATCCACAAAAGACCGCCACTTTTTAAGACATTAATATCTAAAATAAGTCCGGTGACTGCAGCAATGAAACCAGGGACAATAAACACTTGAACACCGCCAAGAAGCAGTGCTTTAACAGAACTTACAGCAACAACTTTGGTCATTGTTGTGCCCACTCCTGCAGCCGCAAAACCAAAACCTGCTGCTGCCGCGATGCCCGCAACCGCACCTACAAATAAAGTAATTCCATAAAACCATTTCTCGCCTGTTGAGAGTTGGTCAATTTTATCTCCAAGGCCAAAAGCTCCGGCGAAGAAATTTTCAGAGGAGCCGTAAACACCATCATTAAAATGATGCACGAAAAACATTTTGGTAGCACTCATTCCCAGAGCGCCTGTTAAAAGACTATTTTCTATGATATTTAATACTTGCCCATGGCTGTCATAAGTAATCTGCATTCGAAATGCATCGTCATAAGCAAAGGTGTGTGTAGACATATCCAAAAGTTTGATCATGGTCAGTTGTCCATGTTCGTTGAGGCCAATCGTAATTTGTGAGGTTCTCGACAAATTAATTTGTAAAGTACCGTTATCCACTTTGATGTTATATCCACCCAAGTCGCTCATCTTCGCTAAATCAGCAATTGAAGATGAAAAGTCAAGCGTTTCAAAGCCGCGAGCCGTCGACATCCAGCGATCAAGTTGCAATTGATAACCCGCCGGCTCAATCATATTGTCTTTGTTGTATTTAACAACCAACCCCTTCAGAAGCGTTTCTTGCTTACCAATTAAAGAGCCGGTATAAGTCACCCAAACTTGATTACCAACAATTTTGACGGAGGTTCCATCGGTATCATAAGGTGTCAACGGAACATATAAGCCGGTAGCATTGCTGCGCACAAAAGCACCTGTCTTTCCAGCTGTGAAGACAAAGTCATTGAAGCCATCATGCTGTTGATTAAGTAAATGATATTGTTGATTAAGAGGCAAGGCTGCATCGTCTGCAAGCCACGCCCAGGACAAGGAGGGATTTACATTGTCATGATACTGGGCATTATATATCGCGGTCGAAGACTGCGATGAGACAACCCCATCAACTGAAATTTCGGTCTTATTTATGCGCCGGGTGTAAGTTGATCCATTGTCAAAATAAATGACCTCATTAACCAAATCAACTTGCTTTGTCTTTGCACTGTCATTTTTGGCCGCAATCGAGTAGCTCGACGTTCTTGATACAGAGTAGCTTTCAAACAATAAATCAAGTTTATTATTCAGCACAACCAAATCCCCATTTAAGTAAGTGATTTGGATAGCGCCATCTAAATTTACCCCACCAAGCTGATTGTTCTGATTCGCAGTTTTAATTTCTTGAATACCATTTTGAACTGCATGAGCAATTTTCTGCGAAACAGCTGCCGCTGGATCAAGAATAATTTTTCCATCTTTACGTTCAAAGCCCACAGCAAAATTTGTTGAATCTGGCTTGAAAAACTTTACAACTTCGTGACCACTTTGTGCGCCGCCAACTTGCTGTTTAAAAATACGTAAACCGTCATCGGTAAATGCAAAACTCACCGCGTTTAAGAGGGCTGCTGTAAAACCTTGGCTCCTTGTGATTTCTTTAAATTCTGCCGATTCCAATCCGCGAAATTGAGCAACCGCATCACCGTGCGTATCGACAAACAAGTAGCTTTGAGACTTTAAACTCTCTTGATATTTTTCTTTGTTGGCGACTGAAACCTTGGAAAACTTTTGACCTTCTTTCCAATCGTTTCCATCAGGTGATTTAAAAATATACGCCGCATTGGCAAAGCTCGCTTCAAGCGCTTGTCCATTTACATCTAACGCGCCCGTGACTTGACCTTTAATAATTGCACTGTCACTAAGCAAAATGAATCGTTCAATTTCCTTAGTTGTCGGGTTAACTATATTTGACGCAAGGCCATAAAACTTTTGATCAAGAACTCCATTATCGTCATAAGTTAAACGACTTACTTTCACCGCTGAGGACGCGTTTCTTGATTGGCTCGCAGTCCATCCACCATGCACGCCATCATCAGTATTGACATAAACATTTTCAAATCCATTCTTGCCAAAAAATGCTGCGTGAACACCGTCGCCAAGATGATCTCCGACAGCTTGAATTTCGCCGTTAATCATTTGAAATTGATCTGCATTGAAAAAGAGTGTCGGTCCATCACCACCAAGCAATGGACTCGCAACAAATTGCATACCTTTCAACGCTAAAATTTTTGTGTCATATTCTGAACCACGCGCGCTCCCTCCCGGATAAACCGTAGGCTCTAAACTAATTCGGATATCTTGACTTTCACCGGGAACCTTTGTGGGCAATAAAAACTGGGCATAATTGTTTACTTTTCTTTGCTGATTAATATTCCATGCGGCGGTTTGGTTGGGATCATATGCTACAGGCATCGGATTACCCGAAGCCGTTGAATAACCAAAAAATTGGCCATTTTTTGAAACAGTATAAAAGGAAGATTCAGGACGAAATTGGCCATCAGAAAATTGATTAAAAAGCTGAACATAAGCATTTCCATTTTGAAAGTACTGAAGACGCTCATCAAGAATGCTTCCAACCAATTTTCCGCCACTGAGGTAAAAACCAATTTCGGGGAGAACTTTTCCATCGCGACTGATTGTCGAATTAGAAACAATCAACTCATCAGCAATCATGCCAAAAGATTGTTTGTCCCCACCATTGAGTGGCACCGCAGAAACGACAACATCTAAATGTTTATCTCGCATAGTTTCATTGTGGAATATCACTGCTCTTTTCCCGCGAAGATCAATAGCTTCGCTTACCTTTTCGGCTGACAAGTCTGTTTTAATAAAGATGCCGGCCTGGCGCTGCTCATAGAGAATATCGAGGCTATCAACGCCGCCTCCAGTCTGAAAGAAATCAATGTTGACACCGACAATGCCATGCCAAAAATGCGCCTCATCTAAAGTCTTCGTTCCCATAGAGGAAATCATGGCTTGAATATTTCCGGTGTCTGACAAAAACAACCCAAAGGTTTTAGCTTTACCGCTATCGTCCAATCCATGCAGTGAGACAAAACGAGAATATCCGACTTGAGTTTTATCAATCGCATTATTGCCAGTCGCAGTAAAAGGATGCGCCACACCCGTTTCAGATTTTGGAATTAAATTAAATGGAGTGAATCCATCGCTCGCAAGGAAACCACCCAGATTTCCAAGTTTGTCGAATGCCATAAAAAGTGAACTCCCCGCATCCAAAGTACGCAGGTTATATAAAACATCTCCGTTGCGCTGCACACTCAGGGACGATTGAATCCCCCAGCCTGAGAGAATTCCCTGCAATTCGGAGCCGGCTTTTAAAATCTCTCCCACCATTCTGTCAGTAACATTTAATCCATTTGTCGCTTCACCCACTTCTAAGGCGCGATCAACACGTTTAAATTTAAAATGATCAATATCGGCAACAGAAATATTTTTACCTTCAGCATCCTTACGAGTTTGAATCACAGCCACTTGGCCAAGATACAACATATTGGGAGTTGCGTACGCCTTCAACTCACCATTAACTGTAGACGCGCGCGCAAAAAAATCTCCATCACGTGTAATAATGGATTGGCTTTGAATTCCAACACCGGATAGCACGCCGAGCAATATCGCATGAGCATTGACGGTTTGGCTTTCTAATTGATCACCTGCTTTCACTTGATCCGCGCCAAGCAAGCCATTTAATTTGTTAAACAGACCGACGATTTCAGCATTAAGAGTGCTGGTCTTTTTTGTAATATCAAAATTCCAAACACCCGCCTCAAGGGTTCTTCCGGTCTTTGTATCCCGAAGCTCGGTTGTCGCAATTTGGCCTTTAAAAAGCATGTCCGGTGTTGCATATGCTTTTAGCTCACCACCTAAAACAGATGCTCTTGCAAAAAATTCGCCATTGCGGGTAATGATGGTTTGACTTTGAATACCAAAACCAGCCAGCGCATCGAGCAATAATGCATGCGCTACTATGGTTTGAGTTTCAAGCTTGTCGCCTTCTTTCAATTGGTTAGTTACCAGCAAACCGTCTAAATTAAACTTTTTAAGCATTTCTGCAGTCATTGTCTGGCTGGGTGATTTCAAAATACTGAAGCTATAAACACCAGCCCCAATTTTTTCTCCAGCTTTTCCATGCAATTCCGTTGTCGCAATTTGACCGCTATACAACATATTGGCGGTTGCATACGCTCGCAATTCTCCATCAACGGTTATGGCTCGTGCAAAAAATTCTCCGTTACGCGTAATGATCGACTGATTCATCATGCCGAAACCCGCTAAGACATTTGTCAATAGCTGATCAGCCTTCACTATTTGAGCTTCGATAACATCGCCAACTTTGATTTGATTAACTTCAGCTAAGTCAGCTAATACAAACCCGTTCACCAACATCTCCTGCGTTACAGTTTTTGGGTTTATAGAAAGTTTAAAGTTGTACACACCCGCATCAAGCTTTTCACCAGGTTTGCTGCCATGAATTTCAGTCGTCGCAATTTGCCCATTAAATAACATATTGGGCGTGGCATAAGCTTCTAATGTTCCATTCGCCAATGTTGCTCGCGCAAAAAATTGTCCGCCGCGAGTAATGATCGCTTGGCTTTGAATGCCCATACCCGCCAACATTCCCGTAACGAGAAAATTAGCCAACACAGTTGTAATTTCAAGGTTATCGCCCGCACGCACCTGATCGGCTTTAACCAGACCACCAATTGACAGACCATCCAATCTTTCTTCTACGAGAACTTCCGTCTCTTTTACAACCTTAAAGCTATAAACTCCGGCTTGAAGCATTTCACCCGGTTTGCTGCCGTGCAACTCAGTTGTAGCAATCTGCCCATTAGAAAGCATGTTTGAAGTTGCATACGCACGCAACTCTCCATCCACCACTACTGCCCGTCCGAAGAATTCCCCATTTCGCAAAATGCTCTGTTGATTTTGAATTCCCCAACCCGCCAAAACACCTAGCACCAAGTTAAAACTATTATTCGAATTCGCTCCATCAATCGTCACCGTACTCGTCAAGAGCGAATCCGTTAAAATATTTAACTTATTTGCTTCGGCTAATTTGCCCAAATTAAATTTATTAACCATAAGCTGGGTCAAAGTACTTGAGGTCTTCATATCTTTAAAGTTGTACACACCCGCTGACACCTCGCGGTGATCTTTTTCCTTTAACCAGCCGCCCGCAACCGCTACCTGCCCATTGAAAAGCATGTCCGGTGTCGCATAAGCTTTAAGCTCGCCGCCGATGATTGTTGCGCGAGCGAAAAATTCTCCGTTCCGCAAAACACTCTGCTGATTTTGAATACCCCACCCGTTTAGAATGGCTAGCATAGAATTAAGTCCGTTACTTGGATCCGCTCCAACAATCGAAAGTTCTACATTGAGCAAAGTGTCCGTCGTTGTATTCAATTGATTTACAAGATCAAGTTTGCCAACATTAAAGGTGTTAGCCATCGCTTGGTTCACCCTGCCTGTAACTTTGTTTTCTTTCCAGTTATAAACACCGGCAGAAATAAACTCCCGATCATTACTTTTCAGCCAGTCCCCAGCTACGGCGAATTCTTTGTTCTTGATCATATTGGGTGTAGCATAAGCTTCCAAATTTACGCCGTCGAAAGCGGCAAGCGCGAAAAATTCTCCGTTCCGCATCAAGAGCTGCTTGCTTTGAATTCCCAGGCCGGAAAGCACTTGGGTTAGCAGATCATTGCCGTCTGTGCCGATCGTAATTTGAAATAAAGTGTCTCCGACTCTGGCTGTGTCGGCTTTGGCAAGGCTCGTCAAATTAAATTTATTGAGCATGCTTTCCGTCACCGTGTTGAGGGTTTTTCTATCCTCACTATATCTATAGGTTCCGGCTTTAAGAACCTGCCCATCAACTCCGTGCTGATCCACCACAACCACCACCTGTTTCTGCCGCTCCAATTCAGGCGTGGTGTAAGTATTCAAAATACCCCCCTGCATGTTGATCGTAATCGGCGAAAAGATGCTGCCGTCATTGTTAACAAGGACATGCTGAATCAGGGCGGCTGTGATTTCTTGGGTTTCGGCGGTGGTCAGGCCGGCGGGCAGGTCGCCGATAAATTGATTTTGTTGAATCTTGCGCTCAACATTCACGAGTTTGCCTTCAACGAAATCGGTTTCATGCGTCTTTATATTTATTTCACGTCCATTTTTATCGATTGTGTTGATTCGTCCGTTAGCAAAATCAATAGACGTCGCGGCAAATGCGGCTTCTTTCCCATCGGCAAAGGCAAATATACCGGTAACATAACGCGCTTCTCCACTAAGTGAAAAGGACGTTACGATAATGGATTGGCCGGATAGAATAGTTTGTCCGGGCCCAATCAATTTAGCGATTTCGTTACGGAAAGTAGACGCTCCACCTTCGGTCGTAAGGTTCGAATTGTTCTGAGTGATTACATTCGTCTGCGCATCAATCAGTTTTTGCAGCTGATCAAACGTCTTTGATTTGGCTGAAATGTTAATTGAATTACCCGCCGCGTCTTTGCGGCTATACAAGTTGGCGGTCACTTCATTCCCGCCAAAACTATAAGCTCCGGCTAGGGAGTGATCGGAATTAAACAGAATCGCTTTGACGGTGGTGTCATTCGCCAAAGCGAAAGTATTTACGCTCTCAAGAAAGACGTTTTGCCCGGCGATCGCAGAAAGGTCAACCGCAGAAGTGAAATTGTTCGGGTTCACAATTTCGCCGGCTGAAGCAATCACAAAAGCCAAGCTGCCGTCGTTGCCTTTAACCCAATCGCTATTGGCCGTAATCGCCACATTTCCGATATGCGTGAATCCTACGCCAAGCAATTGTGCGCCATTGTGTTCGCTAGCAACAAAACCAGCCTTTGCGTTGACTAAAGCAAGATTCCAGTTGGCGGCCGTAATCGTCACCCCATCAGCGCCGCGAAATTGAAATGCTGCGCCAGAATCGATACCCGCAAAAACTCCGTTCAAAGCTTGTTCGATGAGCACGGCTTCGCGCACTACATCATTCGCCGCGCCGAGAATATGTGTCTCGAGGGATATTGCCTGCAGTGTGCCGTTCTTGACGCTATAGTTAACCGTCTCAAAGTTTTTGGTTATGCTGTTGAATCGATTGACCGTTAGACGTGCTTCGCCGGAATTGAAGAATATGTATTGCCGGTCGCCATTGACTCCGAGCCCTCTTGCGACGATGGATGTGAGCGGATTAATAAAATCGTTAAGATTGGACGAGTTGAACGAGAAAAGCGCATTGCCACTTACACCAAAAAAGGTTGTCGAGTTCAGCCCGGCATTATTGATCAGAATCTCAAGGCCTTGGAGGAAAGCGCCGTTTTGCTGTTGGAATGCATCGCCCAAAACGGCGGTGCTTGTCACGGCGTATTGCGATTGATTTAACCCTTGTGTTTGTTGCCCTACATTTGATTGCACAAAATCCGCTAATTTGTTGCCGGTCAAAAATGCCGCAACCTGATCAATGCTGTCTTTGACACCCGTCTGGCCGACTTGCGCGAAATAAAGCCCGGCATTCGTGCCCGCACCGCGCAAGAGAAAATCTGCCCCAGTCAACTTCACGCTTCCGTTAAGCGACTCATAGATGACTTGCCCCTGGGTGTCGGTGAAAGCGGCAATATCACGTATACCAAAACTACCAAATGCTTTTATTGCGAGAGCATATAAACTGTCGGCATTGCTGTTGGAAGCGACAATAGATCCATTTTGCGTCGAGACAACCAGTTTTTGTGTAAACTCACCGCCAATCTCATCCACTTTTGCATGATTAGCCGCAGTTAGAGCCGCAGAGCCCCAAACCTTATCGCTCAAACTACCGTTAAGCGCATTTTCCCACTTGCCCAACGTTCGCATAATAAGATGGCCGGTTAAATTCCCCTGCGCGTCAATTTGCAGCAGATTGATCTGCGCGGATTGATTGTAAAGATCAACCGTGATGTTGCCATCTGCCCCGCCGTTATTTACAAGGAAACGTTTGCCAGCCGGCGTCACAAGAAAATTTTTGTCGCTTAAACCGGCCGCGGCTATTTCCGCTCCGACGGCAACTTTAAATTCGGCGGGATTATCAAACCCTACCAGTCTGTTCCCGTTCACATCCGTAACGTAAATACCGCTGTGATAGAGCGTGCCCTGCCGAACATTGCCGTTTTTTATGTTTGACTCGTAACGGCCAATTTGCAACGCCCCGTTATTGGCCTGATTTTGTCTAACAATGAAAACGCCGTCCCTGCCACTGACTGTGACCGCAGTACTAAAAATAGCCAGCCCGAAGAGATCTATCGACTCTTGATTCAGTGCACCATTCTTGTCGATAGAAATATGTATTTTATCAATCCCTGCCGCTGCAAAACTTTCACTATGCTGTAGCGCATCAGAGAAAGCGTCGTTGACTAATTGGCTTACAATATTTCCGCTTGCATCAGCGGCAGAAATTTTACCGACGAGCGTCTTGCCATCATTGATTACTCTAAACGATTGATTCGCGAAAGCAGTGCCATCCGCCATGCGGCCAAAGGTCGAAAAACTAATAAGATCCGGAATTTGTTCAATATAAGAATTTGCGTCGGCGAGATTATTAAAATTAACCAACCCTGAGTCGTGGCGAAAATCCGTGTCGAGAGGAGTCGCTGCGCGATAGATAATAAAACCGGATTCACCTCTCAGAATATTTGTGTCAGCGCGAATGGCTTCACCGTTAAATTTATCGAAGCCGGCCGCAGTTAATTTTGCCCCGGTGAAAGCGTCGCCCACAAGTGAATACAATCCATCAATTTTTAACTGGTTAAATGTACCACCGCGAACGTCTGTTTCTGTACTCACAGTGCCCAAATGAAGGATATTCTTTACCGCCGTATCCGCAGAAACACCGTCCTTGGCCCCAAGCGAGATCACGGTGCCATCTTTTAACGTGACATAAACTTGAATATGCCCGTTCATATCTTCGTTGACTTTTATTTTTTCTGAAAATTGCGTGCTACCGATACCCAACCACTGTGTGGTGATTTTACCGGTAAACGAATCTTTTGTTTCAATACCGAATAAACTGCCCCGGTTACGAAGCTCTTGCGTTGGAACCACATTGGCTCTTATGGAATCAATTTCTTTTGTCTTATTTCTTTCATAAGCAGCCGGATCGACGGTTGCATTACCAATTCCAAAGCCGCCTAAAGTAAGACCCGCACTAATCGTTCCGTCGAAAGCGATATTAAAAAATGAATCAGCCTGAATAAGGTTGCCAGTCAAATCATAAGTCACCTGATTTAAAATTCTGGTTGATCCGTCTTGGAGCAGCCCTTTTTGCTGCCATGTGGTTGTCCCATCTGCGTTTTTAAATTTGATTAACGAAGTCGCTGTTAGCGTGGTGCCACGATCCGTTTGATTACCTGAGTTATTAAAGTTGGATTGAACCCCCATCAAATGCCCTGACGAACTATAACTGTAACTATCAGTACCGCCGCGATCATTCAGCCTTGATTCGAAAACAACTTTGCCGGCGTCATTGACAAGCTGATAACCGGTCGCCGTGAAATGCATTATTTGACCCGTGGACTCATCTGTGGCAATCACGTTGCCTGCTTTATCAATGCGGCCGTTGTTTAGATTAGTTTCTTCTACTGTATTACTTTGTTCATTGATAAGTTCGGACTTATCAACCACCACCCGGCTGCGGCCTTGGCTATCGACTTTCAAACGCGAAGTAAATTTTTGATAATGTCCTTCATTATCTTTGATCGCATTAAACGTCACGCCTTTAAAATAACCTTGCGCTCCATTTTTAATAAAATCGAGCGTCCCCTGGTCCAGGTTGCCACCGCTACCGGTTTCTTGAAGTTTGTCAAACCCAGCCTTTCTGTCAAATGCATGCCAATCCCCAGCAATTCCATACCCAGCATCAACTAAATTATCAATCATTTGCCCTGTCCATATTGTTTCCTGACCATATATAAGGCCATTCATGGGTGAAGCCCCGCCGTAAACACCCGCGCAATGTAAGTAATTGTAACCACTACATGTAAAATCCGGAATCCTGAGCGGATCCTCAAGTTGTTTCTTATAGTCATCAAGTGATTTATTCGCATCGTCCTTGATCTTTTGGATGTCGGCAATTTTTTGGTCATATTGCACTTTAAGGGAAGCCAGTTTATTCGCAGCGGTATTACGCGCCTTGTTCTCAGATTCATTCAGTTTATCGCGAGTATGTTCCCAAGTTTTTAACGCCTGCAATTTTTTGGCCGCCGCCCACGTCTGCGCATTGTCATAGCGACCTGCGCCGACACCCACTTTAATATCTAAATACCCCTCGGCCATGACCTGCGCAAATGCCGCGTCATAAGTCAATCCGTGCAATTGCCAATAAGTAACACGTTCATTAACAACTCGAACCCCCTCGTCGGCATCCGCATTCGCATTATCAAGATTTTGCTGCGCTTCGTCGCGCTGCTTTTGAATAGAAGCTAAAGTTTTATTTAAATTAGTAACGATCGGATCTTTTTGTTGTTTGTACCAAGCATCAATCAACGCTTTCATGTTGTTATATTGAGTCGAATTGTTCGTCCTTAATGTGGCGATGGTAGTAAGTTCATCACCGGCGCGTTTTGTTTCGTTATAATCCTTGATGATATTGTCGTAGTCACGACGATAGGCATCCCACAAATCGTTATGTTGCTTAAGATAGTCCTTAGCCGTACTCGTTTTGGGCCCTTGAAAATACTGTGAAAAATCAGTAAATGCGTAAACCTGCGCGGACAAGCTTGACCCCACCGCACTGTAGAAGCTTCTGATTTGGGGGTAAGACTCATGACAAATATCGCCGGCGTTAGAAAGACAGTCGGTGATTTTTCGGTATTCCATATCTTGGTCTTGGGCTTTCTTAAAAAGTGCTCCCATCTTTATTTTCCAGGCATCCACGATTTCTTTTGTTGTGTCACCCTTATTGATGTCCTTTAATGCAGGATCGGAGTTGTCGGCATTCATTGTTGCGTACCCAAGATAATATTTTAGTTCAAGTCTTTCCGCTTGCCAGCCGTTTCCAAAATAATTTGGTACCACGTCACCATTTGCATCTTTATTATCAACGCAATTTTTACCGTCCGCGTCACAATTTTGTAAAAAGCGATCTATCGTCCAATCCTTATCGTAAAGGCCGTTCTCATCCTGAAAAATAGCGCGCTCGCGATAGAAGGTATTGATCGCTTCTTCCAAGCCGCCGGCGTATTCATCCGCATGCGTTGCGGCCTTATTAATATCTTTTTCCAGGCCCAAGAGCCTTGAATTATCAAAAACTAAATCAGCCGTATTGGTGGGATAAGCGACCGGCAATACGACATTCGTTTCATAGTTATCATTTTTGCCAATCAAACTGTTAACTTGCGCCCTGGCAGCGGCACTCTTGGCACCCTTTGCATTTCGACCGGCTATATAATCTGCCTGCAATGTCGCTGTCAATGTAGCTGCAGCTTGCTGGCATATCGGGAGACCACCACCAGCCCCATCACAATGATGCGCAACATTAACAGTCTGATAAGCAGCATTTGCGGCATCATCTTTTGATTGTGTGTCCTGATCGATAAGAGCATTATCCGTTTTATTCTTTTTTGCGATAACATCGACTTGGCTGTTTAAGCTTTGAACTTGTGTGTCAATCGCCTGAATTTGAGAAATCATTGACTGATAAGCGGCGATGGACTTATCGTAATGGTCTCTTGTATCTTGATTGCGCTTTTCAAAAGTGTCTTTTTGAAGTGCTGTTTTGAGCTCATTCAATGCTGCAATGTACTTTGTGAGCATCGCGTTGGTTTTAAGACCTGCCCCCGTAGTCAGCCGATCAACATAAGCCAATTTCGAGTCAATAATGTCGATTTGATCCTGGCGATAAGGGCCTGTACCCCCATAATACCGGCTGGGGTCATTCCTTTCGGCAGTCAGCTCAGCAATTTTTTCTTGAACGCCTGCAATCCGATTTGCTTGGCTGTAGGAAAGATATATTCCGTCCGCGCTCACAGGTACTGCAGTGCAAAAATTCGGAGTTGTTCTGCAATCATAACCATATTCTCCGATTTGATACTCGTTCCAATTCGAGCCCCATGTCGAGAGGTACCATTTCTGATCGTCTTCGGCATCCTTTTTATCATCGGTAAATGCCTTAGCCCAATCGGTTTTGGCTTTCGTAATATAAGCAGTTGCGGCATCCGACAAATCTTTGTAAGTCGTATCACTCATGTCAATAATATCCGCAACGAGTTGCTCTTCACGGGTATTAAATTGAGCGTAATAGATACCTTGATCCGCGTAATACGAGGCGTAAGTGTTGTCTATTTTTTGAACCAACAAATCCATATCATGTGTCCAAGGTGCCCAAAGATCTTTTTCTTGGCGCGTAATTTCGCCCGTAGCGGAAGTTTTAGTTTGGCCTTGCACAACACCGTAGGAAATTGAGTAAATTTCTTTTGTTTTAGAATCGTATTTGACGCGAATAGTCGCTTGGCTCGTATTTTGAGCATCGGCATAAATATCCACACAAATGCTTGTGCTGCCGCATGTGTAGGTTCTACGATTCCAATATTGAGATCCTTCTTCATCCTTGTTGTCATTAGTTTGCGCTTCCAAAATTGAAATATCTAAAAATTGACCGGCGCCTTGTTGGTCATACCCACGCGTATGAATGGTGGTAATAGAGGTCGCACCATAAGTGATGCTTTCGGTAATGTCAGGATGATATTTTGTTTCGTTCCTACTCGTGTCAGTTTGCTTGTTGCCTTCATCATCATAGGAAATCGTCGTGGTCTTGGAGGTACTATGGTCCGGATTGCCGTCAGGTTGAGACCATTGCTCCGTATCAGTTGTTGTAACAGTCGGCGGATTTTTATTGTTATCTGTATCCACTCCATGAGTCTTTGTGTAATGTCTGTTTCCATTAGAATAAAAATCTGTGGTACTCGTTGAGTCTATTTGTACACCATGGGAATCACCTGTCGTTCGGGCTACTTCTGAAACTGTAACAGTGGCATAGCCGATCAACCCATCATTTCCGCAATTCGGGGTCCCATTTTTACAAACCGGTGTGCTTACATACTGGGTCGTTGTAACCGTATCCGTGCCACTCGGATCATGCGAGGTTGAAACAGATAAAGTAAGGTTGCCGTTTAAATAAGTTGACGTTGTTTCACTCGATGATCCGGCGGCAACAACAGCCGATGAAGATCCGGAAGTTCCATCTTCAGGTCGGCCGTCCTTATAAGCCTGTGTGTTCGAGTAGGCCTGACCTCGGTCATTCGTTCCCATTGAAGCCACGAGAATAATTTCGCCACGGTCATTGTAATCTGTTTGCTCTAAATAGGCTGCCGGGCTATTTCTATAATCGAGCCCTACTTTTTGATTTTGCAGAACGCCGTCTACGTCATAACTGCTCTCCCCGCGGAAATCGGTAACTTTTTCCAATGTCCCATCATTGTTAAACTCATTGCGGTAACCGGAACTATACCCTTTAAGCGCCAGGCTTCCCTGCTCCGTAAAATAATCCACATTTTTATTTACGGAACTGAAATGGTGCTTAATGAAGTCATATTGCGCCCCGTCGGTCGTGGTGTACATATCGACATTCACCGGTCTTGTTTTACCTGTTGGAAGATAAGTGGCGTCAGCTGTTGCAAAATTAGCATCCGATTCATAATGATAGGTTGCGGTGGTGAAATGAGATTGGTCAGTATCTTCCGTGTAATTGGCCAAGACACCAAAAATTGTTTTTGAAACAGTCCGATCAATACGATCCGGCTCAGTCGAGCGATAGGTAGAAAGCGTCTTTTGTTGAACCGAGCCGATTTGCTTGCCCACTTCAAACATCAGCGAAAGCGCATAATCAATTTGGTCGCCGTTTGCGGTATAGGAGTTTCTTGAACTCATCCAACCACTTGCTCCGACCACTCCCGCTTTAAACGCGCTTGTGGAGTCATATTGCGCTTGGACACTGCCGATTATTTTTTTCCAACTGTCGGCGGACATGAGAATGTCAGGAATATCAGTACGATAAGTAATGGTAGTGGCACCAATCACGACCCCTGTTGAATCATATTGAACACTACCGACTGATTTTTCTGACGCGTCAAAAAATGTTTTTTCCTTAATAATTCCGGAGGGCGTCACGGTTTGAACAAAGTTTTCAGAATCAAGCGCGATAGTGCCACCACTGCGGTATGTCTCTGTGCGACGCAGTCTAGAGTTTATATTAACATATTTTGTGATCGTCTTCACACTTCCGTCTTTACGGTAATTTTGAGCCGCAGCCGTTTTTCCATCGATGGAAAGATAGGTCGTAGATAATTTGTAATCAAAATACTGGCTTTGAACGTTCACGTCAGACATGTCGAAAAATACAGTTCCATCAAATGCGGGAGTATTTTTTAGCTGGTAAGTATCGACGCGCACAGTTTGGTAATGACTGTTCCAAATCTGCATTGAGAGATTGAGCACCGTTCCGTTCGGACGCAACGACACCGAGTAAAGCGCGACATCCGCTGCGGCATGATGCACGTAAAAGGTTCTTGAAGAAACGTAGGATTTAGGCTGGCCATTAGCATTGTAATCGGTTGTCGCGCTTTGCGTTAAAAAGCCGGTCACATTATCATAAGTGAAATCCGTGCGAGAAACCGTGCGGCCATGCGCAATCGAAACGGATGATTCTCTCGCGCGCGTTTGGTTTGTAAGCACATTGCCGGCCACGCTGACTGTTTCGTAAATATCAAAACCCTGATGTGAAGAAGCCAAAACCTTACTATTCGCCGTATCAACCAGCACAAGCTGGGATGTCGCCAAAGAGTTAGCGGTGCATGTTCCCGACAAACAATAAACATCGGCATTCTTAGCGACGATACCGCTCAAGCCGGGCGCATTGATGGCGGTTAATAAACGGTAGTCAAGCGGACTAAAAATCGCCGTGCCCTGATTTAAAAATGAAAGGTTGAGTGCAAAAACTTGTCCGCTGGTAATTTGTAAGGTTTGGTTGCCACCCGCGATATTCAAAGTTAGCTTTTTGGACCGCTGGGCCGATTGATCTGCGATTTTAATAGTTACTTTTTTGCTTCCATCCGCCGTAGATAAATAAGTGTGCGTCGCGGGGTCATAGGTTTTGGCTTCATATCTAAATACGGTGCCCACCGCAAACAACGGATCAGTCGAGTTGTCAATTTGATATGAGTCGCCCCCGAGTGGATTCGCCATGATTTGACCAGCGTCGGTTTGAAAAATTAAATGGTTGTCCCAATTTAAATTAGCGTAGCTTAACTTAAGCCCCGGAGTGACTTGATTAACCCCGTTAATTTGAGCGCTCAGCGCTTCAGTCGAAATCGAACCGGTAGGCGAGCCAATATATTTTTTCACTCCTGTCATCTTGATTAAAGGGCTGCCGTTAATATTGGTGGACGTTACAATTGTAGCCTTATCGCCCGCCACGACACCCGGAATGGTTGAAGAAAGAACAAGAGAATTTAAATCCAAAGTAACTTTTGTCGTGTTCAAGTTGTCATAACGAAGACTTGTCAAGGTTGCTTGGATCTGAAAGTTTTGCGGCTGCATTGACATCGTCTCCCCATTATCGCGAAGCGAATAGATATCTCCCTTGTGAATGGTGGGATCAGTCGAAAAAACAACCGCGTAACTTTTCGGGCCGCCTGAATCGAAAACGCCCGCGAACGTAACCACGCCTCTCGTAGTCTGGAATGAATTTACTCCAAATGAAGGATTAGTTGTCTCGCTTAACACCGGCTGGGAAACGCCGACAAAATCGCCGACGTAGCTATTTTCCAATAAATTCACTCTTCCGAATGATTTGAACAAGCTTCCGGAGTTAATTCCATACTTTGCCTCCGTGACAGTATAGTTCGGAAAACTATAACTTGAATTCAAGACAATCTTCGACGCGCCAATAAATTGGTCGGGTACCGTCCCGATTGATTCGTCATTGCCGTTTATCGTGATTGTTTCAATTTCTCCTATATTGTTATTTCTAGAATAGACGGTTTCATCGGCTGTTAGGTCGGAAGTCGAGGTAGCCCCTGTCGGTATATGAAGCAAATAACTGCCACTGTCGTAATTAATCTCATATATATCACCCACAGTAAAAGACGAGTCCGTGCCGCCTAGAACGGCATATCCGGTTAGCTGGCTAGACGTGCCACTCACTGCAAAATCAACGTACATGCCATTAACCCGATCCGTATAGAACCTGACACCCCCCGAAATTGAATCAAAATTGCCGAGCGCATATTCACTCCCTAATTGGACCATCCGAAAGTGATCTCGATGCTGACTATCCTGAATGACCCGCACAGGCATACCATCTAAAAACCCGGACAAGTTCGTTGATTGAATTACAGGATAGGCAGGATCACTAAAGTCTACAAACGCGGAGTTATCCGATGAGTCTTTAATGAGCATGGAACTCTTTGTGAAAAGTGTTTCATAAGCGGGCTTGTAGAGAATCTGTCCCGTACCCAACACTTTAACCATGCTGTTATCATAAACTGATGCTGACGTACTATGCCCCACCCTTCCCCAGCCATTATCGGAGGGGGAATAATTCACCATGAATGTACCATCGATAGTGGTGAAAAAATCCTGATAAATCGGGGGCGCGGAAATACTCGTTTGCGTGGCGGCCATGTTGAAATCCAAATCTATTTGATAACCCACGGGAATTAAATTCGTGTCAGATGAAGTGATAACATGGCCGTCGGTGACGCGCAATGAGACACCTAAATATGTGAAGTTTGTGTTGCTCACATTGAGAGCGTAAACATCTTTCCCATTAATCTGAGTCGGTTCAACTACATAGGATTCGATGTTGAAGAAAATGGATTTATTGTAATCCACCGCGCCGTTGACACGGCCACTGGATGTATCAAAAGAAAGGGTATCGCCAATGCGCAAGCGCTCACCATCAGTCGCGTCACCAAAAACCCGAATCACGCGCCATTTTGTTTCGTCCTGATCGTGTAAATCAACGGTCACAGAAGAGTAAGGTGCATTCGGATTTGTGTTCTCAATGGACGCCGCCACAAAATCCGCGGTATAGGGTGCTGTTTCATCTCCCGAATTATAAAGAGAGGATAAATAAGTAATTCCGCCAGCATCCTTCAGGGGAATTGTTCGCAAAAATTGAACCGGTTGGCCCGGAGAGTTAAATTTCGAACCCAATGCAAAAAGACCTGTATCGGAAGATGCGAGGATAATTCCGTTCGAATTCGTAACCAAATTGGCAACTTGCTGACCGCCGCCATCAAAGACATTAAAACTAATTGTGTTGTACTTCCATGAATAAAGGCTTTGAGTAACACTATTTGCAATTCGTGGATCCGTACCCATGTCATTACCTAATCCATGAATGACATAGCCATGGGTCGTAACGGAACCTATCAAAGAAGCATCCTTTGCGATACTTAGCCCTCGCGACGATTCTTGCAGAATAAATTCGTTCGGCTGAAGCCCCGGCTGAATATCAATCAACATTCCGGGCTGCAAACGACTATCCGCGGAATAGCTCACAACCGCCACCGTCGGATCAGTTACGTTTAAAAGAATGTCGCCATTCGCTGTGCTGTAAGTTCGATAAGCGAGCACAAAAGTTTCCGGTGTTCCAATGACCTGTTCGAAGTAAGAAACTGTTTGGCCGCCAATAATCTCTTGTTTCCGCTGCCATTGACTATCCGCCACAAAACCCGCGCTCGTTGAATTAGCCGTTCCAATCTGATTCTGCGTACCGTCAAAAGTTAAAACGACTACATTTCCGGCAGAATCTTTTAATGTATCTTTAACATTTTGCGCGTATAAAGTTTGAGCGACAGGATCATAAGTAAAGCTTGCGCCGACGGGAATAGTCGAATCATTTGATGTTAAAACTGTCGCCTTATTATTTATAAGAACAAAATCGACCCAATAACCATGAGCCGCATCAGTGATAAGACGCTGAATAACGGATTTCGGCGTAAAATTAATGGTAACGTCACTTTGAGCGCTAATTTCGACAGCAGAGAGAGTCGCGAAGTGAGGATCATTCGCTGCGATAATATTGCCTAAGCCATCCACAGTGAGGTTACCTTGGGAAGTTATATATGTAGTCTGGTTATAAGTTGTGTCTCCGGCTGTAAATGTGACGCTAAAAGTATGGGTTCCGTCGACTTGTGTATCAACATACAATTTTGCGCCGCCTGGCAATTCTTGGGCGGTAGGAATACGAGGATCCGACGAAAACAAAATTTCGCTATGAGTCGCGTTAGTGCCGTCATAAAGAATATACCCTTCGCTTGTCAGAAGAGTTTTTACGTTTTGAATTTTTGTTGAGTTAAAGCTCGTAATGCTGGATTGCGAATCTCCGGGACCGACAGCCTGATCTGTTTTGTACGCAAACTGATAATCAAGTACCTCTCGTCCAATCGCACCTTTGTAAACACCCTTAATCGTGGGCAATGTTTCTTGAACCTGCGTCAGCGTGTCAAAATTAAATGTCGCTGAAATAATCAGCACGCCGGCTGCGTCATAATACATTTTGTTCGTCGATGTTTTAACTAGGGATGGCCATACTTGCGCGTCATAGGAAATAACATGGTCGGTGGCTAATCCGCGATTCGCGACATAGGTGCTGACCTGATCACTAACGCTTAGAATTTTCGAAGTGTCGCGGCTGTTGCGGGCATTCAAGTCATAGTAGCTAATCACACGGGATGTGTTGACGTCGAGACTTTCTTGACTAGAAAAACGAACGGCACTCCCCTTATGGCCGTCAGCATCAAAATCAAATTCGGTAAGATCTGTGAGTTCCTTCCCACTAACATAGCTTGTTTTTTGTTCCGTAATACCGCTCACGGTACCCGTAAACGCGGAATCAAAGAAAGCTGGCGCGCTCGCCAATGTCTTAACGGAATAGCTTGTGTTTTCGTGAGTTTCTCCGTCAGCGAGCAAGCGGTCGACGGATGCTGAGCTTATCGGTCCGCGGGTTCCGCCAGATTGAATAAAATAGGATACGGATTTTATAACGGTTTGGGCCGAAGACGCACTGATATCAAGCTGATCGGTAAAGCCTGTAATGCGCGCCGTCGCCGCGCCACTGACGATTTCATAATTGGTAATGTGGCTGAGCAAATCATTCGCGGCGTCAATTTCTTGCAGCGCGGCGCTTTTAAGCACGGAGAGAGAACTATTGGTGTATTGCCGGGTGACTGTCTTCTGATCATTGACTTTTTCCTGCTCTGAATAAGTAACATATTGTTGAACGCCGGCAATGCTGGAATTGCTGTCGACAGGTACGCCGTTTGCGATTGCAATTGCCGCGACGCGCACTAGCGATCCGTTGCCGTACACATCAAGTTGCCTCGCGTCTGCTTTCAGGATTTGATTTATAGAATTAAACGCATTACTAAAAGTTTTTACCTCGGTTACATCTTCACTCGATGTTTCACCGGCTTTAAGCAACTGGTTTTTATAAACGCTGTCGGTTAGTAGAATTTGCTCCGAGTAGGTCACAAAATTCAGGTTCTCAGCTCCATTCGCGACACGGATTGATTTCGAGCGTACATCGCTGCCATCTCCGGTAAGATCCAGCTGCCATGAATGATTCAACTCTTTCCTTTCAGTATCATTAAACGCTTTATTAAAGGTCAAAATTTCACGCAGGTCTTCATTAGAATTTTCACCCTGCTTGAGAAATTCGCTTTTAATGGCATTGTTCGTACGCTGTTCCATCCAACTGATCTTGCTTGTCACAGGATCAATGGATTCCATACGCGTAACCAACCCATCGGCACTTCTAATCTGATACACATCACTCTTAAGAACCTTGGTACTATCATTAAACGCCTTGTTATAGCTGCGCACTTGTATCACGTCATCGCTGGCTGTAAACGCACTCGAGCCGGTTACCAGCATGATTCGCAACGCGGCGTCGATATTTTTTATTTGTTCGACATAACTTTCCTTTCCCGCAATCACCGTGCCATGCAATACTTTCTCATTGATTGATCGTGTGATCGATCCGTCCGTGGTTGAAACTTGACGCGCTTGACTCAGCAAGGGTCCTTCAAAACTGCCGGAGAAAGTTTTCACAAGAAGACTATCACCCCACGTCTTACCCGCTGGGGCTGTGCCAAATCGCAAATCAATCGTGACTTTCTGCTGAATGAAATATTGGATCGCAGCCGTCCCGTCTTGCGCGCCGCTAATTAACACATTCGTCATCACATAGGTTTGCTCGCCCACTTCACGGGACATTGAGCCCGTTCCTTTTTTCGTTGTAAAGTCAGATGCGTATTCCTGCGAATGCGTCCAGGTGTTGCCACTCAAAGTGACTTTCTGCTGAATGAAATATTGGATCGCAGCCGTCCCGTCTTGCGTACCAGTGATTAAAACATTCGTCATCACATAGGTTTGCTCGCCCACTTCACGGGACATCGAGCCTGTTCCTTTCTTTGTCGTGAAATCAGATGCGTATTCCTGCGAATGCGTCCAGGTGTTGGCGGCGAGTGTTACTTTCTGCTGAATGAAATATTGGATTGCAGCTGTCCCATCTTGCGCGCCGCTAATTAACACATTCGTCATGACATAGGTTCGCTCGCCCACTTCACGGGACATTGAGCCTGTTCCTTTCTTGGTCGTGAAATCTTGGCCAAATTCCTGCGAATGCGTCCAGGTGTTCGCGGCGAGTGTGACTTTCTGCTGAATGAAATATTGGATTGCAGCTGTCCCGTCTTGCGTACCAGTGATTAACACATTCGTCATCACATAGGTCTGCTCGCCCACTTCACGGGACATTGAGCCCGTTCCTTTTTTTGTGGTGAAATCAGATACGTATTCCTGCGAATGCGTCCAGGTGTTGGCGGCGAATGTGACTTTCTGCTGAATGAAATATTGAATCGCAGCCGTACCGTCTTGCGCGCCCGTGATTAAGACGTTTGTCATGACATAGGTCTGTTCGCCAAGCTCGCGGGACATTGAGCCCGTTCCTTTCTTGGTCGTGAAATCAGATGCGTATTCCTGTGAATGCGTCCAGGTGTTGGCGTTTAAGGTTACTTTCTGCTGAATGAAATATTGAATCGCAGCCGTACCGTCTTGCGCGCCGCTAATTAAC
>JAYTHE010000012.1:0-7255 GCA_043732705.1 Candidatus Omnitrophota bacterium
TCCGAGGGTCTAAATAACGCATTCCACCATGCCCAAATGCTGAAGGGGACAATTCACGTGCTAATATCAGGGGACATTTCATTAGCTTATGACAATACTCGAATTTGCAATGGGCGAACTGACTCAAAACTGCTACAATAACCACTCTTACAACTTAAGATCTGGCGCTTTTATCCGATAATAGAATCTCAGCTATGATAAAAAAAATAGTCTCAAAATTTTTGGTTTTAACCCTTCTAGCATTAACCGCAATTCCGATTACGGATATTTCCGCGGCCCCGTCTGCTTTTATCAGCGCTCCTTCGGCAATTTTGATTGATGGATTGACCGGACGCCCCATTTATTCGAAGTCTCCCAATATGCGCCGCCCTCAGGCAAGTACTACAAAAATCATGACGGCAATGGTCGTTTTGGACCGCATGAATCTTGATGATGTAATTGTCATTCCCAGAAGCGTTGAGTCGGTTCAGCCCTCTAAGATTTATCTTAAAGCGGGCGAGCGTTATTACGTTAAAGATTTAATTTACGCGATTTTAATGAAGTCAGCGAATGATGCCGCGGAGGCGCTTGCGATTCGTATCGGGGGCTCGATCCCGGGATTTTGCCGTTTAATGAATCAAAAAGCTTTGTCGTTGGGCGCGAAAAATACGCAGTTTAAAACTCCGAATGGCTTGCCCGCAAAAGGACAATACTCGACCTCGTATGATCTTGCGTTAATTATGCGGCAAGCCGAACGTTATCCTTTTCTTGTTAAAGTTTTAACATTGAAGTCAGTAACGATTCAAAGTCTTGGCGGGCGCCAGATTTTTATGAAAAGCCACAACAAAATGCTTTGGAGTGAAAAGTTTGATGTAATTGGGAAAACCGGATATACAAAAACTTCGAGTTATTGTTTTGTTGGCCGGCTCAGTGAAAACAATAAAGATGTTTTTCTTGGAATTTTAGGGAGTAAAAAACTTTGGACGGATGTTCGCCGGCTTTGCAGTTATCCCAACGCAAAGATGTTGACCTTAGTTCGCATCAATCAAAAGCTTTGGGCCACGGAAAATATCTTGTCAATTCAGCAATCTTTGCTAAACGCAGGCTATGATTCTGGGCCTGTAGACGGAGTATTTAGCCTACGAACATTATCGGCGCTTGAGTCCTTTCAAAAGGATCATGGGATATTTGTGGATGGGATTGCGGGCGGGCAAACTATGTCCGTTTTAAGTAATTACCGCTAAATCCGTAGATGATTATTTAACCCGCTTTCTGGTATACTTTTGCCCATGCGTTTTCCCCTCATTTTAAAGAAATTCATTGTTTTGTCGGTGTTGACTGTGGTTTGTGCCTGCGGCCAGCCTCCGATGAGCCATTCTGAGGATACTCAGCTCAAGGAGCCAGTTACTGCCGCGATTCCGCCTGCGGCGAAAGCCGAGCCGGCCCTTTCCAAAACCCAAATGATTGCTGATTTTGAAGGCGATCCAAACGATCTCACCAATCAGTTAGGCGGCGGCAGCGGCGAGTGGAATCTGAATCCGGACGATGTCAATGATTCCTACACAGATCCGTTGATTGTCAAAATGCCCGGTAAAGACGGCAAGGAATCGCAGGTTTTAAGCCTGGGTTATAGTACCGAAGCCGCGTCCGAATCGACTCAAAACGGTTTTTGGACCAAACTCCGTGGGTTTGATGCGAGCGATTACGATCATCTCGAATTCGAAGTGAAGGGCGATGCGCAAAAAGGTTTCACAGAAATTTTAAAAATTGAAATCAAAAAGCCGAAGCCAAAAACCGAAGCTGCTTCGGGCGATGCCTATGCGGCGCATTCCACTCAGGCTGAAGTTATTAAGGGAACGGCAAGAGTTAAAGTGACGGCCGATTGGCAAACCGCGAGCATTCCTCTGAACGCGATGACCGGTTTGATTAATTTTATTGATCCCGAAGCCTGGAAAAACCCATCCATCAGCCGGCGTGACTTAGATGAGCTTGTTTTTGTTTTTCACAAGCGCATGGTGACGAAACAAACCGGAAAAATTTATTTAGACAATATTCGGTTTGTTAAAACCGGGAATCCGGGGCCGACTGCGGTTGATTTCCCGCCGCGCAAACACGAAAAGACCGCGACTAAAATTGAGGGATTTGAGTTTCAGAAATTCCTCAGAACGCGACTGATGGGTTTTCCCGAAAAAACAGTTGTGAAGAAACAGTTTCCGGCGGAACGCGAAGCTTTTTTCCGCGAAGTGGCGAAAGATACGTGGAAATTTTTTGAAAATATCGTGGATAAGGAAAATGGTTTACCGCTCGACACGATTCAAATCGCGCCCAAGGGCGATCAGGCTTTTGTGGATGGCGCGTGGATTGGCGACTATACCAATGTGACTAATATCGGCGTTTATCTGATGTGCGTGGTTTCCGCCTATGATCTTAAGTTCATCACAAAAGAGCAAGCTGTGCAAAAGCTTCAAACGACGTTAAATACGCTGGAACATAAATTAGAATATCACTCGAGCGGCTTTCCTTATAACTACTACGATACGACCACGGCGGAACGCACAAATTATCTGGTTTCGCTGGTTGACAGCGGCTGGTATTTAGCGGGGCTTTATGTGATTAAAAACGCTTTTCCCCAAGAGGTGGGAGAGCAAGCAGGGCGTTTAATCAGCCGCGGACACTTATCTTTCTTTTATGATCCGGTGGAGCGTCTTATGTTTCACGGCTATTACGACCATTTACACGTTTACTCTGACTATAATTACGGTGTTTTCTATTCCGAGCCCCGCGCCGCGAGTTATATGGCGATTGCCCGCGGCGACGTGCCGAAAGAACATTGGTTCGGAGGTCTTTTTCGCACTTTCCCAGATTCCTTTGATTGGCAGGGGCAAAAGCCAAAAGAGCAAGTTGAAAAGACGGCTTTGGGATTACCTTACAAAGGTGGATATTACGAATGGAAAGATTTGAAGTATGTTCCAAGCTGGGGCGGCTCCGCTTTTGAAGCTTTAATGCCCACACTTATTTTAAAAGAAAAAGATTTGGCTCCCAAAGGGCTTGGCGGAAATGACGCCGCACAAGTGCAAGGACAAATTCGATATGCGACAGAAGAATTGGGTTATCCGGTTTGGGGTATGAGTCCGTCGTCGGTGCCGGAGGGCGGTTACTCTGAATATGGCGCTCATCCTTTTGGTTCAAAAGGTTATAAGCCCGGCGTGGTGACGCCGCATGCCAGCGCTTTAAGCGTTGAATTTGCGCCGGAGGCCGTTGAAAAAAATCTTCGTAAACTGATCGAGCTGTATGATATTTATGGTGAATACGGTTTTTACGATGCGGTTACGGTTCAAACAGGGCTTGTGGCTCGAAAATATTTGGCACTGGATCAGGGAATGATTTTAGTGGCATTGAATAATTACATTAACCATGGCGCCATTCGCGAGCGATTTCATTCGGATCCGGATATGAAAAAGGGTGAAGAGCTTTTAACCGCGGAAAATTTACTTTCAAAGGAAAACTTTAAACCATGAGCATTGAAACGGATTATCGTTTTCGTCTTTTTAGCGGCTTCGAAAAGCAAGTTGCCGCGGCTTATTCGGAGCGGCATTTTGACTCATCCCGCCGCTCTGATTTTTTAAAAATTTTCAACTTAAACCCCGAAAGGCTTTTTTTAGTCAAGCAGGTTCATGGGGAAAATATTATCCGCGTTCAAGCGGATACGGCTCAAACAAATGCCATTATGGCTGACGGCTTGATTACAAATATACCGGGAATGACACTTGGGATCTTGACAGCGGACTGCGTTCCTGTATTCTTCTGGGATTCTGCGCGGGGCGTAGTCGGTTTAGTGCATGCCGGTTGGCGCGGTGCCGTGCATGGAATTGCGCCGAAAATGGTTTCAGCTTTTCAGCAGAATTACGGCTCGCAGGTCGAAAATATTCGCGTCGGTTTCGGCCCTTGCATACGGCAAGAGGCTTATGAGGTGGGTTCCGAGTTTGAGGCCATGTTTCCCGGTTTTTATCAACCGGGCAGGGTTGAAGGTAAGGGGCAGCTGGATTTGGCGGGATTTGTGCGTAAAGGCTTAATTGAAGCCGGAATTCTGACGCATCACATTGAAGATTGTGGATTATGTACTTTTAAAGAACAAGATCACTTTTATTCTTATCGACGGGAAAATCAAACCCGCGAAAGAATTTTATCTGTGATCAGTATTCGAGAATAACGAGCCGAAAAAAGGTTCTGATGTCGAGCCGGTTTTGCCGGCCGCATCAAAATAAAATAGGAGAGCGAGAGCAATGCGAGCAAATGAAGCCCGAAAAGGGACAGCAATTATGTACAACCATGAAATCTGCATTATTACAGAGGCGACGCACCGCACTCCCGGTAATTTGCGTGCTTTTATGCAGCTCACGATGAAGGGCCTCAAAAGCGGTCGTGTTTTTCAAAACCGCTTCGCGCCGGATGAAGATGTTAATCACGTATTCTTGGAGCCTAAAAAGTGCCAATATCTTTATCACGATAATGAAGGTTTTCATTGTATGGAAATGGAAACTTACGAATCGTTCACCTTAAGCGATGAAATGGTTGGGGACGGCAAGTATTACCTCAAAGAGAATATGGAAATGCGCGTTTTTTTTGAAGGTGAAAAGGCGATTATGCCCGAATTTCCCAAGACCGTTGTTTTGAAAGTAACCGAAGCACCTCCGGGAATCCGCGGCGACTCTGTTTCGAATTCGCTTAAAACAGTTGTCTGTGAAACCGGGCTGAAGATCAATGTGCCTTTGTTCGTGAATGAAGGTGCGCTGGTTAAGATCAATACGGATACGGGTGAATACCTCGGCCGTGCCCAGGAAAACGATAAATAAAGCCATTTTTTGCTAATTTCAATACACTAGACGTAAGCTTTTTGAAGCGTTAGTATAGTTTGATGCAAATTGAAAATCCCAAATCATCGCCGCCTCCCGCAGCGATACTTGCGATTATAGCGGTGGCTGTTTTGATTTTTGCACTTCCTTTCTTAGCCAAAAGTGCGCGGCCTAAAACCTCTTCTCAGGCAGACTTAACACAAGTTGAGAAAGTGGTTGTGGCCCCTATTCCAAAAGTATCGCTTTTACCAGAAAAGATACCAGCAACAGCGGCAAAATCATTGGTCGCCCAAAGCTCAGATTTAGTTTCGGAAATAAAAAAAGTATCCCCGGCAATTGCGAAGCCTTTAAATGCCGCAAGTTCCGCTAAAGAACCGGCCGCGCTTTTGACCTCATTTTACGGAAATGTGAAAGTAATCGGACCCAACGGAGAGGAGAAAACAGAAAAGAACCGCCAAATTTTAAAAGGCGAAACGATTGAAGTCGGAGCGACAGGTGAAGCGGTTCTTGAAATTGAAGAGTTATATGTTTTGCGGCTTAAACCGAATACTAAGTTAACCCAATTAGAGGCGCATAACGACCAGGCTTTTTCAGGAAAAGAACGCGTGACTTATCGTTTCAAGCTTGAGCAAGGCGCTCTTTTAGGCACCACAAAGTATCGCGGTGATAAAGTAAATATGCTCGACTTGCTCATCAAGGATAAGGTTTTCAATGTGCAAGATTCTACTTTTCGAGTTCAGCTCTCCGACTCCTCACCATGGATTGGTGTCTTGCGCGGCAATGTGAAATCCAACGTTGAAAGTGCATCCTCTCAAAAGCCGGTTGTGATTCACGCGCTCGAAAAAGTTTCTCTTTCGGATTCTCTGAAGCCCGAAGTGATTAATGCACCTGTCAAGGTTTCTGAGGAAGAGTGGGGACTTTTAAAAGAAACCTACGAAATGAATATGAAAACCGCCGCGGAAGAAGCAAAACAGATCGATTTGTCAAAGAAGGCCGGGAATTTCTTTGAAAACGTTTTTGATCACGGAACATTTTATACCGAGAATGTCGGATATACCGTACGTGATTTCTATGAGGATAAAGCTTCGGGCGATGTTTATCTCGAAGCCGAGTATGATGTGTTTCCCGCTAATTCATTTGTTGGACTTTATGTTTTAACCCGCGATTTAGACGCCAAAAATTACAGCGGTCTTCGATTTGATGTTCGCCGCAAGCCCGATGAAGGTTATCCGGACCGTTTCTATGTAGAAATTAAATCAAAGGGACAGATTATCCATCGTTTTGAAATTACGGATGTCAAGCCTGAGTGGGGAGCGAGGCAGATCGATTTCTTCACGCCCGTTTCAACGCCGATTACCGAGGTGACGTTAGTTTTTCTGAATGAAAGCATCGGCCAAAGCAAAAAAGGTTATATTCAAATGCGCAATGTTCAAATGATTCCATTGACCGATGACCAAAAGTCTCAGCGCGCGGAGGCTGAAAAAAATCCGGCTCCTGCGAAACTTCCAAAAATTTTAAATCAAGCTCCGCGTTCCATGAACCAAGCGGTTGTGACCGAATCTTTGAAAACGGCGAAAAAAGTCGCAGTTGAAGATGAAGAAGCAGAATCTGTGCCTTATCAAACGGATTCATCCCGCAAGATCGCCCAGGAAGTTCCCAAAGTTGTCTCATTTGACGATCTCTCCCAGTAAGCCGATAGTCGTTTCGCTAACATCGGATTGAATCTATGAGTGCCATAAAAAAGAAATTGCCGGAAACACCCGCCCAACCTTCGATTGAAAATCGCAAAGCTCGTTTTGAGTATCACTTGTTGGAACGCTATGAGGCCGGCATTGTTTTGCTCGGCTGCGAAGTTAAAGCAATTCGCGAAGGCAAAATGAATCTTCTCGACAGTTATGTGCGTATTTGGCAGGACGAGCCATTCCTTTATAACTGCCATATTTCGCCTTATTCCCGTAAGCAGGGCTATGAAGTGATTGATCCGATGCGTATTCGAAAATTACTTCTTAATCAAAAAGAGATCAAAAAGCTGAAAGAATGGACAGAGCGCAAGAAGGGCGCGTCCGTGATCCCCATTAAAGCCTATTTTAAGAAAGGGAAGCTGAAGCTTGAAATCGCAACGGCTGAAGGTAAAAAGCAATTTGATAAGCGTGCGACGATTAAAAAGCGTGAGCAGGATAAAGAGGCGCGCGCGGCCATCAAGCGCAACCGCTAGTTTCGGTTCTTTCTTCATGTTATAATGATCCCAATAAGCGGGGGTGACCAGGTTCGACAGGAGAATGACGCTTATTCGGGAGCATGCAAAGGTAGTCTGGGTCCTTTTAAAAAACTAGGCAAAAAAATAAATGCTGACAAACTCAGCTGGAACGAAAGAGCAATGGGACCGGTAACGGTTTCTGCGCCTTTCGCTCTGCAACTCGCAG
>JAYTHE010000013.1:0-21210 GCA_043732705.1 Candidatus Omnitrophota bacterium
GCTGTTACAAAAACGAGGAAGTGTACCGGAATGACTATGCAAATTATTTTGAGGCCTATCAAGGCTGGAACAGTTACAAAGCGTGGTATGAAAATTTAAACAACAAAATCTCTCCTAAAACCACCTGATTTTGGTCCAAGGACATAGGGGTTGACTCGAAACGTTTTTGAAAACTTCATAATAATTTTCCTTCTTGGGTTAAATTTCTCAATGATTATGGGGAGAAGACCGCATGGGAGGATATGGGGTGTTTACCTAACAAAAGCCCCTTGTCCTTTGAAACAAAGAGACAAAATTTGGTGTCAAAAAAAATCCACGGCTTGTGGATCGTTACAGGGATGTAAAGTACATTTACGAATTTATCTTCCGCGATAAGAAAATCTCATGTAATAAAAACTGCGTAGCTTCCCTGTTTCTTTTTTTTAGACAGCTAATATTTGATGCTTCGCGCTTGTTGATGCGCTTCATACAAAAAGCTTAAACTTTTTTCCCTGATTATTTCATCTTCAATCATCGAACAGGTCTCCTTCTGGAGTTTTTATTTCACTAATGTTATTTAAATATGGAAAAACCTACTCCGCATAGGTTTTTGTTATATTTTGTGGATCTGAATAATCGGTCACGGATTGAGTGTTAAACATTTTATCCGCTTCAACCTTCAAGTGTTTCATGATTTTTGCAATAGTAGAAAACCGGGCGCTTTGTGTTCCTTTTTCGATCTTTGAAATGGCCTGCTGGGTAACGCCTAATTTCTGAGCAAGCTCAACCTGCGTGAGACCAAGTTTTTTTCTCTGCTCAACAATTTGACGGCCAATTTTCTGCTGTTCGGGATTAACTTTTCCCTCTTCTTTTTTTAAAGAGAAAACGATGCCCTTTTTTCTAAAATCACGAACTAAAAATAAATAGACCTGATTCCAAAATAAAATGCGTTTATCATTCCACCTGTCTTTACGCATTTGCCGCTTAATTTGATTCCAATGCCGGCAGAAATTATCTTTGGACAAAAACTTCCAAACCTGCTTGGGCTCATTCGAGCGCGAAAGCAAGAGGGTAGCATAATAGAGAAACTTCTCATGCCCTGAATCCTGCAAGATCCGCTTGGCTTCGGCTTCATCAATTTTTACATTCCACAACCATGATTTCATAATTAGGCCTCGTTCACTTTTATTTGAGAGATACTCGGCACAGCACTGAGTATTATTTTTAAATCGTTAATCACGATTTGAATCTTGACGAAGTGCTAGCCTATGATCATTTCCAAAATGAGGTTCATTTCTTTTCCTAAATGCTTATCGATCTCAACGTATTCGAGTTTTTTGTCGGTGATGATTTCTCCGATCCCTTGCTGCATATCTCTTTTGTTAATCGATTGCCACCATGTCACAAGCCCTTCAACATAAACTTGGTCACTAAACTCCTGCACAAATGAAGATAATCTTTTGTAGGTGTGGGACAGGTAATAAAGATCAAATAAATCGCGCGCTTCTTGGCGCCCTCCTTTTGTCTTAATCTTTCCCAGCTTGTCCCCGCTATCAGGAACCCCTGTCACCGCATAAACTTTTCTGTAATAAATATCATCCAGCGAAGCAACATTGACTCCATTAACTTTTGTAAACGGCTTTAGCACGTCCAAAAAATCTTCCACGAAATCTATTTTGAGCGATTCTTTATTTCCAAGCGACATTTCGCAGGTTCGTCGTTGGGCAAATTTTTTTGCTTTTTCTTCGAGCGCTGTTTGGACTTTCTTTCCTGTTTTCTGCTCAAGCCCCTTAACAACCTCGTTAACTCTTTTCCATGAAAAATCTTTGGTAAAAAAATCGAGGTCATACGATTCACGGTGATGGAAATAAAAACTGGATAGAGCCGTCCCCCCAACCAAATAAAAGTCTTCTATTTGGTCGCTTAGTGCCGCAAGGACCACTTTCTGATACTTAAAAACTTCTTTCATACTTTCCTTCTAAAGCAAAGATACACCTAAAAAGTTGTATTTTCAATACCATTAACAACTTTTTATTGTATTTTATTCTTAACTTGTTTATTTACAATATGTTAGAAATTCTCACAATCTCATGGTCAAATTCTAACCACTGGATGGCTAATTTCCAACCACAAAAATGGCGCTTAGCCATCTTAACCGATGACACCTGTGGGATGGGGAGGCTCTCAATGGGCGGAGCCTTGAAAGGCAGGTTTTGGCTCGATTTCCGTGTGACTAGGGTGTGACTATGACAAGTAGAAATCAATGTTTTTGGGTATCACACGATATCATCAAATATTATGTGTAACTTTAGCACAGTCAATGGATTACATTCAAAACATTGAAGTTACGAAATTCTTGAAATCAGCTTTTAAGTCCGTTGCGTCTGCCAATTTCGCCACCCGGGCATGACTGCGATTGTGCCGAAGGCACAGAGCAAAAACAATACTGTAGGCTAAGCCTTTTTTAAAAAGCTCAGCTTTTAAAAAAGGCGCGGGGGAGAATCGAACTCCCGAATACAGCTTTTGCAGAGCCGTGCATTACCACTTTGCTACCGCGCCAAAAAAAATATAACTCTAATCACCAAAAGAAATTCGCATCGCCTTGCCGGACTCAATCAAACGATGCCCACGCGGAACTGTCTTGGCGCGACTCACTGCTTTAGAAATAGGAAAATAGCGAATCTCATTCGCGACATAACCTACCATATGATTCCATTTTTTCTGAAAGGCCAAATCAACGGCAACCGAACCAAATAACGTTCCTAAATTGCGGTCAAACGGTGTCGGCGAACCGCCGCGCTGAATATGGCCTAAATTGGCCGCGCGGGTTTCAAGCCCTGTCATTTTTTCGATTTGATGCCGAAGATACTCGCCCACTCCGCCCAGTTTCGTCGGATACGGATTCAGCTTATCCGGAGCTTTCTCAATAACTTTCTTTCCCTTTTCGCGCGCGCCCTCTGCGACCACAATCAAAGAGTAGCGTTTGCCGTAAAGCGAACGCTCCGTCACCATTTCACAAACCTTGTCGATATCATACGGAATTTCTGGAATCAAAATAACATCCGCGCCGCCCGCGGATCCGGCATAAAGCGCGATCCAACCCGCATTGCGGCCCATAACTTCTAAAATCATCACGCGGTGATGCGCAGAAGCAGTGGTATGCAAACGATCCAAAGCTTCGGTTGTAATCGTTACTGCCGTATCAAAACCAAACGTATAGTCTGTGCAGCTTAAGTCATTATCAATAGTTTTCGGAATTCCGATGACCTTAATACCCTTTTTCGAAAGCCGGTTTGCGATCGAAAGCGTTCCGTCTCCGCCCACAGTGATCAACGCGTGAATTCCCAGCTCTTTTAAATGCTTAATTGCCTCGTCCGAACGGTCTTCAAAAATAATTTTTTTGCCGCGAGTTGTTGGAACACGGAAAGGATTCGCGCGGTTATCCGTACCAAGAATCGTTCCGCCCTGATGCAATATTCCTGTCACATCCGCGCGGCCGAGAAGATGCCCGCGCTTTTCCAATAAACCGAGATAGCCGTCTTCAATTCCAAAGACTTCCATGCCATACTTCGACCGTGCTGTTTTAACAACAGCGCGAATAACGGCATTCAGCCCGGGGCAGTCGCCCCCGGCAGTCAATAGACCAAGACGTGTGGAAGAATCCGCAACCTTTTTCAAAAGAAGCTTATTTTAGATTCTGCAGCTGCTCACCGGTCGCAGGATCAAAAGTATAGCTCGCGGGAAAAGTCTGACCTGTTCTCGGATTGTACTTTGTGTGAACTTCGGCTTGCGGCGCAGTTTGAGTATACGCCGGTTGCTGTTGAACGGGCTGTTGTCCGTAAGGCTGCGGCGCATATTGAGGTTGATATTGCTGCTGCATCATTTCCTGACGGATTTCTTTTTTAGTATTTTCCTTTTGCCGACGCGCTGCCTCACCGGCAATCGCACCCGTCAATAGACCGGCACCTGCGCCAATCGCTGTACCTACACCCGCATGTCCGGTTGCAGCACCGGCCAAAGCACCGATACCGGCACCCAAACCAGCGCCTAAAAGCCCGCCGGACTCTCTTTCCGTGATTCCGCCGCTTTCAGAAGCGCATCCGCTAAAGGCAAGAACTGTCGCAAAGAATAAACCTAAAAATTTCTGATGTTTACGCATGGCCTAAGTCTCCTTAATAGTAAAAGTTCAATAGTAAGACGCATTATAGTAGACGAATTATTCAACCGCTAAGTGTCGCCTCATACCCAAAATCGGGCTTATGATATAAGGAGAGGGATAAAAATAAAAGATTTTTCTGAAGCAGCCTTATCTTCTTATCCGGCCAGCTCTTCCATCCAGGAAAGAATCTTGCGCGACATTTCTGTCTTGCTCAGTTTACGGTAAATATTCGTCTTAAAATCACGATCCATAAAGGCCGAAGTCATGGGATTTTTACCAAAAGGATAAACTTTTCCGGGCTCATAAAAATTGGCGATAATACCGTCGAGTTTTTTCTTTTTGAGCTTCAGTTTGGCATATTCCAACCATTTCTCCGTTTCCAAACAAAATCCGATGACTACACGCTCCCCTTTACGGGGTCCCAAGCCGGCTAAAATATCTTTGGTTCGTTTAAGAACCACTGATTGTGTTTCACGCCTTTTAATTTTTTGTTTTTCCCTGTGAGCGGGAGTAAAGTCCGCCACCGCCGCGGTCATGATCAAAGCATCACTTTTAAAAAAAGTTTTTTCACAGGCTTGACGCATATCTTCAGAACTAATGACGGGAATAAACCGAATGCCTTTGGGCGGATCGATTGCAGTGGGCCCGCTAACAAGCGTGACTTCATAGCCTTTTTGAGCTGCAATCCGCGCTAAGGTACAACCTAATTCACCGGTAGAAAGATTGGAAATAAAACGCACAGGGTCAAGCATTTCTCTCGTTGGACCGGCAGTAATGAGGATACGTTGAATTTTCTTCACAAGCGGAAGTTCTAGACTCCCAACACGAATTTAACGATCACATCCGTATCGGCAATATGACCCAAGGCAACTCGCCCGCAAACTAAATGCCCTTCGATAGGATCAATAAAACGGTGGCCATTTTTTCTGAGCTTTTCAATATTGGCCTGCGTGAGAGGATTTTTAAACATATTGTCATTCATCGCGGGCGCCCACAAAACCGGGCAAGTCGCCGCCAACAAAACACAAGCGGCCAAATCATCCGCCATTCCCGAGGCAGAGCGCGCTAAAAAATCGGCGGAAGCGGGGGCAACTAAAATAAGATCAGCGGATTCAGCCAGAGCCGTGTGTAAAACATCATGAGGAGAATCCACGGCCCACATATCATCATAGACAGGGCGGCCGCTTAACGCGCGCAGTGTTTCTTTTGTGACAAATTTCTTGGCCGAGGAGGTTAACACACAAGTGACTTCGCAGCCGGCCTGCCGCAGCTTGTCACTGATCTCGGGGGCTTTGTAAGCGGCAATGCTCCCCGAGAGAATATGAAGGACTTTCTTACTCAGAAGCTTTGCCCTTTGCAGCGGGTTCTTCAACATACCAAACACGTCCATGTGCAATTTCTTCGAGAGCAATGGTCGAAACCTTTGTGGTCGACGCTTGAGTCAAAGGCTGAGCTCCGCAAGCAAGTTCATTCGCGCGCTGCGCTGCAAGCAATGTCGTTTTATAAACACTAATATTTTTTTTGGCTAACAATTTCTGAAGCGGCACATACGTCATACAGATCTCCTTTTTTGAACCTTATTTCGCCCACGTTTCTCATTGGCTTTCTATTACGTCGGTACATTGGCTTGCGTTTACAGCGTTCTACTCACGAAGCTTTCCTCGGCGTACTGCAGAGAGTACGCTTGCGGGTTCTTCGCTCGTAAGCCTTGTATCCCCAAGCCACTATCCCGACTCACTACGAAACCCGCCGAGAAATGCGGGCTTGAATCAGTCGCTCAATCTCTCCTACCGTCTGGTCAAGAGAGTGATTATACACGGTAAAATCATAAAGCCCAGCTTGTTCCATTTCCCGCTCAGCCGCAGCCAGCCTAACCTCAATCTGGGCAGGTGTTTCCGTATTGCGCTTTAAAAGACGCTGGCGCAATATATCCATGGAAACCGGCATGATAAAGACACTCAATAAACTGCCGGAATCATTCCAGAGCTTTTTGATTTTTTCTGCGCCCTGAACATCCACCGTCAAAAAAACAACCTTACCTAGGGCAACCTGAGACTCAACAAAGGGCCTTGGTGTGCCGTATTGATTTTGAAAAACCTGCGCGCTTTCCAAAAGTCCATTTTGATTTTTGAGATTTTCAAATTGCTCCGAATTAACAAAGAAATAATCCAGCCCGTTTTGCTCTCCGGAACGCGGCGAGCGCGTCGTGGTTGAAATTGAACGCATCCAACCCGCATGCTTTTTTAAAAGAGCATCAACAACGGTTGTTTTTCCTCCGCCGGAAGGCGAAGAAATAATGACAGCCAGGCCGGTTTTCGTTTCAGACAGCTTATTCAATGTTTTGAACCTGTTCGCGGATTTTTTCGATTTCAGACTTCAACTGAATCACTTCTTTTGCAATTTCAAATAACTGTGCTTTTGAACCCATCGTATTTGCTTCGCGGTTCATTTCCTGGCAAATAAAATCAAGCGACCGTCCGACAGCCGTCGCCAATTTCATTTTCCCCGTGAAAAGCGCAAGATGACTTTTCATGCGCACCACTTCTTCCGTAATATCACTGCGTTCGGCTAAAATCGCCGCCTCACGGTAAATACGGTCGGGATCGGATGCCGCACCGCTATCGCGCAAAATCTCAAGCATGCGTTTTTTTAAAGCATCATAAGAATGACGCACATTCTTTTTTGCGGCCGCTTCAATTTTTACTACCAATTTCTGTACTATCGCGAGACGATCCAAAATGTCCGCGGCAAGCCGCCTGCCTTCATCTTCGCGGTGAACCAGCGCATCTTTTAAGAGCTGCTGCAATGCTTTTTCGAGTTCTTTCCATTCCACTTTCTTTGCTTCAGAAGCCGCATCATGGATGGTTCCCGGTAAACGTAGTAAATCACTGACCTGCAATTCACCTGATAAACCATGTTCTTTTTTAAGTTTTTCGGACGCGTTCAAATAATAATCAATCTGGGTTTGATTCAAAACCTGGCGCACTTCCCCGCTCGACTCTTCGACATCTGAAATATTGAGAGAAACCTTACCGCGCTCAATCGAAACATGCACTAAATTGCGGATTTCTGTTTCATAAGTCATCAACATTTGAGGAATGCGCAATGAAAGCTCAAAATACTTTTGATTTACCGACTTCAACTCAAAGTTCCAGGTCCGGCCGGCTAAACTGCGGCTGCCTCTCGAAAAACATGTCATGCTGCGAATCATAAAACCTGCTGTTTGTATGGGATAAAAGCGTTTATTCTCCGTAAGAAACTAGGGAGAGAGTGGAGGATTATAACGGGGCAATCCAATTGGGACAAGCGCCAAAAAACCGATTTTCAGTCTGTTTTAGACGCCTTCACGATAAGGTTGCGTACTCTTTCAAGACAGGTCTGCTTGCCCATCACATTCATAAGTTCGAAAAGGCCGGGAGTGACTTTCGTGCCGGAAATTGCAAAACGCAAAGGATGCACCAAAGCACCCATTTGAACCGCATTTTTTGCGGCAACTTCGCGGGTCATCTTTTCGAGTTCTTGATGCGAATCAAAAGACATGCTTTCAGCGGATACACACCAAATTTCAAGCAACTTGGCTGAAAACAGCTCTGCCATCAGCGCGCTTATCACCGCAGAATCAAGATCGATTTCCTTTTGAAAAATATACCCCGCTTGAACTTCCAAATCTTTCCAGGTACGCGCGCGGGTTTTATATAATTTTAAAATTTTCAGCCATTCCGGATGCTCCGGTTGCGGTGTCGCCGCAGAGGAAAAAGACGTGCGGTCCTTCCAAAATTCAGTCATGCTTTTCGCATATTCTTCATCGGACAAAATCTTCAAGTGCTGTCCATTAATCCAAAGAAATTTTTCAGGATTGAAACGTGAATTGGATTTTGTAATACGCTTTAAAGAAAATTTTTTCACGAGCTGCGGTAAAGAAAAAATCTCTTCATTACCTTCTGGTCCCCAACCCAAAAGTGCGAGATAATTCAACGTCGCTTGCGGCAAATACCCCTGCTCACGATAATCCGCAGCCGCAACAGCGCCATGACGCTTGGAAAGCGGTGTCCCGTCCGTACCCATAATCAAAGGCAAATGCGCGTATTTGGGCGGCTTCCAGCCGAAAGCTAAATAAAGCAAAATATGTTTGGGTGTGTTGGTTAAATGATCATCGCCGCGAATGACATGCGTGATGCCCATATCATGATCATCCACAACTACCGCAAAATGATACGTAGGATAGCCGTCCGATTTCATGATCACTAAATCTTCCCAAAGCGAAGAATCAAAAGCAACTTCATCATGTACAAGATCTTTAAATTTAACCGGCTGCTTCGGCATGCGAAAATAAATCGCTTTTTTGCCGAATTGCGCCGGTTGAGTTGCAAACTCAGAGGAGTAACCATTGCCGGTCGAAGCCCCGGACGCAGGCGCCTCAGCTTCGTAAGCTAAACCTTTGGCAATCAGTTCTGCCGCAGCTTCGCGGTAACGGTCCAGCCGCGAGCTTTGACGGATCGGCTCACCATCCCATTCCAAACCTAGCCAGCGCATCGAACATAAAATTTCCTCTTCATGCTCCGGCTTGGAACGTTCGCGGTCAGTATCCTCAATCCTCAAAACAAATTTGCCGCCCTGTTGTCTTGCGTAAAGATAATTAAAAAGCGCCGTGCGCACACCGCCGATATGCAATCGACCTGTCGGTGAAGGCGCAAAACGGACACAAATCGGGCTTGAGCTTTGCGAAGTAGAATTTGTCATGAGAAAACTTAATTCGCTTGAGGATTGAAGGGGTCGAGACTGTCTATTAAAGTCACAATTTCAGAAAGATGCACGGGTTTTCTCAAACAACGTAATGCACCGAGAGAAAGGACTTCTTTTTCTGTTGCCGGAGACATAAAGCCCGTCATAAAAGTCACGGGCACTTTGTTATGTAATTGGCGGATTTGTTTAAAAACATCCGCACCATTCATACGCGGCATAGAAAGATCGAGGAAAACCAATTCATAAGGATTTTGCTCGATTTTGCGAAGCGCGTCGTCACCATTTAACGCGTAATCCGCGCGATGGCCCAAATCCTTGAGCGTTTCGCAAAATTCTTCGCAAATCATTTTTTCGTCGTCAATAATCAGAAGTCGTGCCATGGTTTAAATTTGAAAAGTGTAAATGCCTGTTTAATGTTTCGTAATAATTACGTTTGCTGCTTTTCAAAAGCCTGAAAGGCAGTGCAAAACGCGTGACCGTTATATTGAAACTATCGTCCACTTCTATAATTTCTTGACCATCCGCGGTTAAAACAGCGCGTGCGTCGCCTCTTTCGCGGCGAATCGCGATCGTCACACGCTCACCGGCCGGAATCACGGTAGGATGCATACTCGACGCATGCGGACAAATCGGCGTAATGATGATGGAATCCACACGCGGATGAACCACAGCCCCGCCCGCGGAGAGCGAATAGGCGGTGGAACCGGTCGGAGTCGCTAAAATCACGCCATCCCCGCGAAAAGCGGCAAGTTTGTAGCCCGAAACCAAAATATCAAGCGCGACAAGGCGCGAAACGCCTTCACGGCTGATCACCATATCATTCAAAGACACTAAACGGCGGTCGATCTGACGCTTTTTACTTTGAACGTGGCATTCCAGCATCATGCGTTCTTCAATTTCAAGTTTTCCGGCAAGGCAAGCCTCAAGCTCCTTCATCACTTCCTCCGGGCGCACTTCGGTTAAAAAACCAAGACGCCCAAAGTTAACTCCCAAAACAGGCACCGAACGTTTTTTCATTTCGCGCGCCAGAGCTAAAATAGTTCCGTCCCCGCCCAAGCTGACGGCGAGGTCCGCTTTTTCCAAACATGCCGCGGTATCAAATTCGAACGAACTTAAAACGGAAATCTTCCTCTTTTCAAAAAAAGAGCGGATCTTTTTCCCCAATGCAGGTGCGCCTATTTTCTGCTTATTGACAAAGAGAGCAACGTTTTTGATTTTAGGTTTCACAAGGTAGCTCACAAATAATTCACCGGTTGTGCCGTAGGCCAGAGGTGAATGATGTACAGTGATTCACCGTTTGAGCCGCAGGCCAGAGGTAAATAATATACGTCGCAATACCGCGGATTTTTTTAATCATCGGGAAACAGGCG
Organism: Candidatus Omnitrophota bacterium; assembly: GCA_043732705.1. GTDB lineage: Bacteria > Omnitrophota > Omnitrophia > Omnitrophales > Aquincolibacteriaceae > Multiplicimicrobium. Next base: position 10,252 of record JAYTHE010000013.1, read on the forward strand.
CGGAAGATTGAATGTTCTGCAGGATAGTGGCGGCAATTTTCGCGGGCGACAACCCAATGCGGTCAAAATGATAATCACGGTCGCCCTGCTCAATAAATTCATCCGGCAAAGCAAAACGTTTCAACCAAACGTCATGCCGGTTGCTTCGCTCAAGAAACTCAAGCACTTTCGCACCAAAGCCTCCGGCCAAAACATGCTCTTCCAAGGTAAAAAGATATTTAGTCTTATCCAGACTGTCTAAAATCATGGCACCGTCAAGCGGGCGCGCAAAACGCATATTCACAACGCGTAATTCCAGATCAGCTTTGGCTAAAACATCACGGACTTGGAGCGCAATTTCAACCATGCTCCCTAGAGCAAGCAAAGTTCCGTCCTTACCTTCAGCGAGAATCTGCGCTTTCCCAATTTCAAATTTTTCCTGCGGAATTGTCGCGTGCGAAACAGGAATATTTCCCCGCGGATAACGCAGCGCAAAAACATGCGGATATTCCACGCCCATCTCAAGCATCCGCTTCATTTCATAGGCATTCACGGGCGCTGCGATTACAACCTGAGGAACATGTCCTAAATAGCTGATATCAAACACTCCGTTATGAGTCGCTCCATCCGCGCCCACTAGGCCTGCACGGTCCATTGCTAAAACGATGCGCTGTCTTTGCAAAGATACGTCATGTAAAATTTGATCTTGCGAGCGCTGTAAAAATGTCGAATAAATCGCGCAAACAGGTTTCAATCCGGACTTGGAAAGCGCGCCGGCAAATGTCACGGCATGCTGTTCGGCAATGCCCACATCATAAAAACGTTCGGGGAATTCTTTTTGAAAACCGGCAAGGCCTGTCCCTGAAGGCATGGCCGCCGTAATCGCCACGATACTTGAATCGCGCCGCGCAATTTCAGAAAGCGCATCCGCAAATGCCTTGGTGTAACTGATTTGATTCGCGGCCGGATTCGCAGCCGCCGGAACTTTGTCCAACGCCGGTTGCGCTTTCGGCGCAGAGGCGGAAGAAAGCGGCTCACCTGTCTTCACATCAAACGGAGTTACGCCATGTCCTTTTTCAATTAAATCTTTTTCAGCATAAGCGCAACCATTGCCTTTGCGCGTAATAATGTGAAGCAAGGCACATTCTTTAAGCGGCAAAATATGACGGAAAGTTTCTACCAGGCCAATGACATCATGCCCATCAACGGGACCGAAATAACGAAAACCTAATTCTTCAAATAAAATCCCGGGGACAAACAAATGTTTCATACTTTCCAAGGATTGAGCCGCCAATTTGCGTAAACGCGGAAATTTATCCAACTGCTTTTCCACGTCCGAACGGATACGGTTATAAACCGGATTGGTAATCACCTTATTTAGATATTTACTGATTGCGCCAACGTTTTTTGAAATTGACATTTCGTTGTCGTTTAAAACAATCAACATTTCTTTTTTAAGATGTCCTGCATTATTAAGGGCTTCATAAGAAAGCCCCGCAGTCATGGCTCCATCCCCAACAACGGCAACAATCTTTTCATCCCTTTTCAAATGATCGCGCGCGGCGGCAAGCCCGACAGCTTGCGCAATGGCGGTACCGGCATGACCCACAATAAAATGATCATGCGGATTTTCAAAAGGCGAAGGAAAACCGCTAATCCCCTCGGTTTTGCGGAGCGTATGCATGCGATCGCGGCGGCCGGTAATTAATTTATGAACATAAGCCTGATGGCCGACATCCCAACAGATTTTATCTTTCGGAGATTCAAGGACATAATGGAGAGCAATATTGAGCTCAAGCGCACCCAGGCTCGCGCCCAAATGTCCTCCTGTTTTAGAAACCGATTCAATCAAAAAAGAACGGTATTCTTCCGCGACATCGGGAAGTTTCTCCAAGGGAATTTTCTTTAGATCTGCAGGCGAATTAATACTATTTATGTATTTATAATCCATATTATTTGCTCATGCGGGTTGGATATTGGCCCAGAGGCAAAACATTCCGTACATTTTTCTTACTTAGGTCCTCTTCCATACGTGCAATTAGATTATCCGCGATAAAAATCAAGGCCTCTACTTTTTCCCCCAGGATCTTAATTTCTTTTTTAGCTTTTGAGATTAAATCCCGTACACGCTCTTCGGCTTCACTCGATGTGATTTGTTTTAAATAACCGTCGCCGTCATTCATGTCATCGGCGATTTGAAAAGCCAGTCCCATGCATTCCCCGAACCTGCGAATCCGCGTTACAATTGCGGGCGCCGCTCCCGCGCTTAAAGCTCCGGTCACCGCAGCAGCACGAATTAAACAGCCTGTTTTATGAATGCTGATATAGTCGAGCATGGCTTCATTTTGGTTGTCGCTTCCTGCCAAAATATCCGCTACCTGGCCGCCAATCATACCAAATGTTCCCGCAGCCGTCGATAATTCGGCTAGAATCTTAACTGCCGTCTCCGCGGGCTTAACTCGAGCTGCCCATTCGAAAGCTAAAGTCAAAAGACCATCACCTGCCAAAATGGCTGTAGCTTCTCCAAACTTTTTATGGCAAGACGGCTTTCCCCTCCGGAAATCGTCATTATCCAAAGCCGGCAAATCATCATGGACAAGCGAGTAAGCATGAATCAATTCAAGCGCCGCCGCCGCCGGCAATGCCTTTTTCGGGTCGCCGCCCAAGGCCTGGCAAACCGCAAGCGTTAAAACGGGCCGGAAACGCTTTCCCGCGCCCAAAACCGCGTAGCGCATCACCTCATGGATCATGGGCGGACATTGCGCCGGAACAGGCAGTTCTTTTTCTAGATACGCTTCAATCAGCGCCAGCTCTTTTTTAAAATATGAGGAATAATCCATGCGGCCTTAAATTAAATCGTCGTCTTCCGAATTTTTTTTCTTCACGGAACTTTTCTTTTTCAATGCGCTGTCTTCTTCTAAATTGTCGGCGTCAAACGGTACCGGTTTTAATTCGCCGCTGAGGCTACGCGTTAAAATTTCGATTTTCTTTTCCGCTTCCTGAAGCTTGCTTTGGCAGGCGCGCGTCAAACGGACGCCTTCTTCATATTTTCTAAGCGCCTCATCCAACGTTAATTCGCCGCCCTCAAGCTCTTCAACAATTTTCTCAAGGTCCGTTAATGCTTTTTCGAACTGGAATTTTTCACTCATGTTGCTCTCCCTTGTCCTCCGCATGACCGGAGGATCTAAACTAGCTCCCCGCCTACGCGAGGATGACAACTGCTGTTTAGCTTCGCAAACAGCGCGTCACTTGTCAATCGGCCTGAACTTTTGTTACTTTTGAATGAATCCGCGCGTTTTTTAGACGCGTCTCCATTTCATCGCCCGCCTTCACCTGCGAAGGCTGCTTTAAAACTTTGCCCTTCGCGTCAAAAGCAATTGAATAGCCGCGCTCAAGCACTGCCAAGGGGCTTAAAGCATGTAAACGCCCGGCATGTTCTTTCATTTGCTGGACGCGCTGTTGATAAAAACCGCGCCAATAATTTTGCATTTGTCGGCATTGATCATCCACTTTTTCAGTAAGCTGGTCAATCAAGGAACGCGGCTGGCGGAAAGCATAACTTGAACTCAGCGTTTCAAGCCTTTCTTGGAGTTGATCAAAAATGCCGCGCATCGCCATCTGAATGCGCCCCGCGTCAATTTTTAACTGACGCAAGAGATCGGCTTGATTTTGAGTTACCAATTCCGCGGCCGCAGAAGGCGTCGGCGCGCGCAAATCCGCAACAAAATCCGCGATGGTCCAGTCAATTTCATGACCTACAGCTGAAATCACGGGGATTTTTGAATCAAAAATCGCACGCGCCACAACTTCTTCGTTGAACGCCCATAAATCTTCCAGGCTTCCGCCGCCGCGCCCGACAATCAAAACATCCACGCCGGCTATTTCCTGAAATTCCCTAATCGCACGCGCGATTTCCTGCGCCGCACCGTCACCCTGGACTTTGACCGGATTCAAAATCAGATGCACGCCCTGAAAACGGCGATTCACAATATTTAAAATATCCTGGATTGCAGCACCTGTGGGTGATGTCACGACGCCGATTGTTTTTGGGAAAGCCGGTATTTGTTTTTTACGCGCAGGATCAAAAAGCCCTTCGCTTTGAAGTTTTTCTTTGAGCTGCATAAACGCGAGCTGCAAATCGCCCATGCCTTTAGGCTGAATTTTTTCGATATACAGCTGATAAGATCCGCGCGGTTCATAAACCGATATCTTTCCGAATACCAAAACCTTCAGACCGTCTTTTAAGCGAAACTTCAAACCTTGATTATAACGGCTGAAAAAAACCGCGCTCAGCTGTGACTTTTCATCCTTCAGGGTTAAATAAATATGCCCGGAAGTATGGAGCTTGAGGTTTGAAATTTCGGCTTCAACCCAAATGCGCATAAAACGCGGCTCAAGACAAGCGCGTATTTCGCGATTGATGTCGCTGACCGAATAAACTTTTTCTTCGGACTGGTTTTCAAAAAGATCCATATTTTCTTTACGCTGTTAAAACGACATCCATTTTCACATCATGCGCTTCGCAGGGAACCTGTTGAACCATTTGCTCGCGAAAAGCGACGCCCATTCGCACTGAATCAGGCCACTTTTCAAGTAAACGGTCGTAGTAACCGATTCCACGGCCCAAACGTCCGCCTTTTTTATCAAATGCCCTGCCCGGAATGATGATTAAATCAATCGCGCGCGCGCTTCTTTTCGTACTCCCCACAACCGGTTCCTGAATGCCATATTTGCCGGATTTTAAATCTTTTTTGAGATTCAAGACTTCCCGGAATTCAATTTTCTTGCCGTGCATGCGCGGAAAGAAAACCTTTTTTCCTAAATTGAGAGCTTTCTGGGCCGCCCAGAAAATATCGATTTCATCGGGCAGCGCAGAATAAAATCCGATCGAATTTGAATTTTTAAAAAAATGGGAAGCTTCGATTTTTGACTGTAACTTTAAACTTCGTGAATGACGAACAGACTTGGAAAGTTTAAGGCCTTTGATTTTTTCACGAATAAAAATCTTACGCGCGGATATGGATAATTCGGCTTTTTTCATCGTTTCGCTTAACGCACCGACTGACGGCGCAATTTTTCAAGCCGCGCTTCTTCATTATGAACATGCTGCTCAAATTCACGTTGAGCGCGGGAAAACTGAACCTTCGACTGCTCGAAATCCTGGCGATCCTGCGTTAATTGGCGGTAGAGACGAGCTTTTTCTTCCCCCAGCACGCGACGTTCATCCGCCACCCGGCGCGCCTCAGCGCTCCAATCCTTGTCATTATTTGAATTTTGAGAAACCGCAAAGGCCGCCGCGGACTGATTTTGTAGTTCTTGATTACGCTTGTTTAAATCCTTGATTTCCATTTTATATTGCATTTCCTTGCTTATGAATTCGCTCCAATTCTGATCAAACTGCCGTTTATCTTGACGCCAGGTTTTATTTTCTTTTTCAACTTCATTAAGCTTTTGTCTCAACCCTAAAACTTCGGAAGAAGTTTGCCCGCTTCCAACGGCAGATCTGTTGTTTTCCTTCTGACTGGTAAGCTGCTCTTCTTGCCGCAAAACTTTGGATTTTTTTTCAAGCTCCGCTGACTGCTTCTCAAGGGCATCGCTTTTATTTTTAAATTGCATTTCCAAAGCTGTTAAATCGGCTTTTTTCTTTTCCAAATCGGCAAGCTTTTCCGTCCGTTCTTTGGCTTGTATCTCGCCTTGCTTCGTCATTTGAACGGACTGAGCCTGCAAAGCTTTGGATTTTTCTTCAAGATGCACAGACTGAGCTTCCATTGCGTCATTTTTATTTTTAAACTGTATTTCCAAAGCTGTTAAATCAGCTTTTCTTTTTTCCAAGTCAGCAAGTTTGGCCGCCCACTCATTTTCCCGGGCACTATTTTGGTTTGTTAGTTGCACGACTTTATCTTTTAAGCGTAAATCAGTCTCTTTGAGCTGCGCGTCAGACTGCGCTAGTTTTTGGGACAAGCCTTCTACCTGAGATTTGAGTTGCGTGTCCTTTTGGCTAAAGTCTGCCTGTTCTTTTGCCAGCCTCGCCCGTAACTCAACCACCTGAGAATTACCGCCGGCCTGAGCTTGCAGCAAATCCTGCTCCCTCTTTTTCCATTTACTTTCGCGTTCCGCCGCATTATCCCGGCTTTCCCGCAATTGAGTTTGTAAGCTACTTACCTGCTTCTCAAGAAGCTGCCGGCCTGCCTCGGACAGGCGCTTATCGTCCTGAACTTTTATTAAGCGGGACTCCGCATCAGCGGCTTTTTGTTGAAGTGAGTTGTCTGTCTGCGTCTTCTGATTCACCCAATTGCGCTTTTCTTCAACCAACGTCTTTTGTGATTCAATAACTCTCTTTTCTTTCTCCTGAACATCAGACTGCTTTTGGCTTAATTCCCGCTCTCGCGAAAGAATATCATTTTCACGTTTCAGAAGCGCTTGCGCTTGAACGCTTGCGCCCTTGAGGTCTTTTAATTTCGATTTAAATGCTTCTGTCTCTGCCGCCGAATCAACTTTATCTTTTTCGAGCAGTGCTTTTTGAATTTTAAAGGCGTTCCGATCAGCTTCAAATTGCTTCCTTTGCGTCTCTGTGTCAGCGAACTTGTCTTGAAATTGTTTTTCTTGCAGCTTCAGCTGCAATTCACGCCGCTCCAGGTCGGCGGGCCTTTGATCTAAAACTTTCTCTTGCTGTCCGGGCGGCTGCTTTTTAAAAACATCATTCAGCTGAATGCGAAGGGTATCAATTTCTTTTTTTTGGTCTCCGATTTTGACTTTTAGTAAGGTGATTTCATTTTCATACCGGTCATTTTTTTGAGACCATTCGGTTTCGTGTTTTTTAAAGTCAGCTTCAATTTCCGATAAACTGGTTTGAACTTGAGCTTGAGGCTGAGCACGCGTCAAAAGTTCTTCTTTCATGCGGTCAAGCTCGGCTTCTTTTTTTCTCAGCATCTGAACTTGCGCGTCACGGATTTTTTCCCAATCGGGGTCAATTTGAACGGACTTAGGGGAAGGGCTTTGAGATAAAGCCGGGTAGCTGAAAAAAAGCAAATTCAGCACTGTGCTTGCCGCAAATATTTTGAGAGTCAGGGGCGAATTATTCATAAGTGATTATTTTAACTGGATTAAGAGAACTTGGCGAGGCTGGATTCTCACTAAAAAACAAGTTAGCTCAATGATCTTCGTGAATATTATAAATCGCCATAATTTGATTGTTTAGCAGTTGGGCGCAGCCCAGAGAAAAAAGGAAACAGTGTCCTCAGCATGACTTGGCGACTTACGCTCCCGCCGGCTAGACGCCGCGCTCGCTCCAGGTCGGCCACCCGCTTCGCCTTGTTTTCACTCCATCACAACCCGACATTAGGTCGGCTTTTGATTGCGCTCAACTTTACGAATTGCGAAGCTCCCTTCAAGTCATCCCTTGAAAAATCATACTTTTTACTCAAAAGCCATTAGATGCAAGGCGTATGTGAGAGAGAGCGGAAATGTATACAGAAATACATCGCACAAGCGAACGAGCATGCAACGCAGCAGATGATGGCTTTTCAGTAAAAAGTGTCCCCAGCATGACTTGAACATGCAACCCTCTCCTTAGGACGGAGATGCTCTATCCAGTTGAGCTATGGGGACCCAAAAGTCTTAACTAAAACTGAAGCAATGAAAAAGCTTCATAGCCCGCGAGTTTTGCGCGGCCATTCAAAAAAGCAAGCTCGCCAAGAAAAGCAAACGCTGTCACTTTTCCGCCCAGCTTTTTAACCAACTCTCCTGCCGCAGCCGCGGTCCCGCCTGTCGCGAGCACATCATCAATAATAGCGACGCGCTGGCCCCGAGCCACGCCATCACAGTGAATTTCTAAAGTTGCCTCTCCATACTCCAAAGCATAAGAAATCTGCTCTGTTTTGTGGGGCAGTTTCCCTTTCTTGCGCAGAGGGACAAAACCTTTTTTGAGACGATATGCGATCGCAGGACCAAAAATAAAACCGCGCGATTCGATTCCCACAATCACGTCCACGGAAAACTTTTCCAAGTAATCCGCGATCCTATTAATACAGATTTGAAAAGCAGCTTGATCCTGCAGAAGCGGCGTAATGTCTTTGAAAACAATTCCGGGTTTGGGAAAGTCGGGAATGTCGCGGACTTTGGATCGAATCAGTTGCAATTCCATTCTGCTTTCCTAAAGTCCAATCAAAAAGTTTCAGATGCTAGGCGCAAACAAGCGACCGCGGAGGCGTATATGCTAATACGTCGCACAAGGGAGTGATGTTTGCAACACCGCAGATGAGACTTTTTCATTAGACGCTAATGAGAAATGTAATTCTTAAGACTATCGCCCTGTTCTTCCAAATGCTTACGAATCTTTTTAAGTGCGGCCGCTTCGATTTGACGCACACGTTCGCGGGTAATATCAAAATGTGTCGCAACTTCTTCCAAAGTAAAGCTTTGGCCTTCGTTCAGACCAAACCGAAGAGTTAAAATTTTTTGCTCGCGTTCATCCAGGGCCCGCAAAAGAACACCCACTCGTTCCGAACGCAATACTTCGCCCAAAATGGCGTCTGGATTTTTTGTGGCGTCCTCTTCGATCAAATCAATTAATTCGGCTGAGCCTTCTATACTAATCGGCGCATTCAAAGAGCTCGGGCGCTCGGTAATTTGTTCAATTTCTTTGATTTTTTCAACGGGAACTTCCATCATTTCGGCAATTTCTTTGCGGTTTGGAACACGCCCTAAGCGCTGCGTCAAGCCATCGCGAACTTTGCGCCACTTGGCGATAATGTCATACATATAAACCGGGATACGGATCGTTTTTCCCTGATTGGACAACGAGCGCATAATGCCCTGCTTAATCCACCAGGAAGAATAAGTTGAAAAACGATAACCGCGCTCGGGGTCAAACTTTTCAACCGCGCGCATAAGCCCCATATTTCCTTCTTCAACTAAATCAGAAAAAGGAAGCCCCATATTGGAATAACGTTTCGCAATCGCAATCACAAGGCGCAAATTAGATTTAATCATTCTTTCGCGGGCCTTATGACCTTCGTCTCCGCCGGTTTGAACCAAACGCGCAAGATTAACCTCATCGTCGGGCGTTAATAAAGGAATGTGCTCAATTTGATCGAGATAAATCCGCATCGCCGAACGGTCTGAAGTATTTTCATATTCATTTTCATTTTCGTGGACGGGATTGGATCGGCGACTTTTGGAACGCCGATCTTGTGAGTTTTCATCATAAGCAATACGCTTTGATTTCAAAACTTCTTCTTTAACTTTCTTGCCGGGTAAAACAGCGAGCTTTTTTTTAATTGGGGTAGAAATAACCTTAAGATTTTTTTTCAACTTTTTGGCAGGTTTTTTTTGGGAAGAAACGGAACGACCCGCAAGCCTTCCTTTTTTGGAAGAAGACTTGCGGGACGATGCCACACTTGGCTTTTTCTTAGCTGCCTTTTTAGGCATAAACTTGAAAAGCGCCTCTTACTTTTTCTTTTTCTTGGCGCGAATCACAGCTTGTGCTGCTGCCAAACGTGCAATCGGAACACGATACGGAGAACAGCTCACATAATTCATTCCTACGCGATGGCAGAAATCGATTGATGTCGGATCTCCGCCGTGCTCACCGCAAATACCGACTTTAAGGTCTTTGCGGGTCGAACGGCCGCGTTCAACACCCATAGCGATAAGCTGGCCGATGCCCTGCTCGTCGATGGTTTGGAACGGATCTTTTTCAAGAATGCCTTGATTCAGATATTCACCGATAAAAGAACCGGCGTCATCACGCGAGAAACCAAAACCCATTTGAGTCAAATCGTTCGTTCCGAACGAGAAAAACTCTGCGGCTTCAGCGACTTTATTCGCGATTAAAGCGGCGCGCGGGATTTCGATCATCGTTCCGATCATATAAGGAATTTTTACGCCCTTAGCCTTAAAAACTTCGTCGATCACTTTGATCGCGTCCGCTTTCAAGATTTCAAGCTCCTTCTGCAATCCAACAAGCGGGATCATGATTTCAGGAATCACTTTCACGCCTTGTTTTTTCACATTGCAAGCTGCTTCGATAATTGCGCGCACCTGCATTTTGTAAATTTCAGGATAAGTAATACCAAGACGGCAGCCTCGATGACCCAACATCGGATTGAATTCGTGAAGTTTGTTCACTTTTTCTTTCACAACATTGATGGAAACCTTCATCACTTCAGCCATTTGCTGTTGATTGGTTTCTTCATGCGGTAAGAATTCATGCAAAGGTGGATCAAGCAAGCGGATCGTCACTGGCAAGCCATTCATCGCCTTGAAGATACCTTCAAAGTCAGCGCGCTGCATCGGCAAAAGCTTCGCCAACGCGGCTTCACGGCCCTTCAGGTCATTCGACAAAATCATTTCGCGAACCGCGATGATACGGTCACCTTCGAAGAACATGTGTTCTGTGCGGCAAAGACCAATACCTTCCGCGCCAAAGTTACGTGCAACATGCGCGTCGTTCGGAGTATCCGCATTCGTACGGACATTCAATGTACGGATCGCATCCGCCCATTTCATCAACACTCCAAAAGCACCCGTCATTTGAGGCGCGATTGTTTCAAGTTTACCGGCATAAACTTCACCAAGACTTCCGTCGAGTGAAACCCAATCGCCTTCTTTAACTGTTACGCCGCCGACAGAAAATTGCTTTTTCGAATAATCAATTTTCACATCGGATGCACCGGAAACGCAGCATTTACCCATACCACGCGCAACAACGGCCGCGTGAGATGTCATACCGCCGCGCGCGGTTAAAATACCTTTTGCGACATTCATACCGCCGATATCTTCAGGTGAAGTTTCGATACGGACAAGAATAACCGCTTCGCCTTTAGCAGCCCATTCTTCAGCTTCTTCAGCCGAGAAAACGGCTTTACCGCAAGCCGCTCCCGGGGATGCCGGAAGACCTTTGGTGATGGCGTTTTTCTTTTGCTTCGGATCAAACATCGGATGCAACAATTGATCCAACTGTTTCGGATCAACGCGCAG
>JAYTHE010000014.1:0-17577 GCA_043732705.1 Candidatus Omnitrophota bacterium
AAACAAAGAAATCGCTACTCCGAGGCTATCTCCCTTATCAACAACCAGGGGACATTTCATTTGCTAACAAATGGGGACATCTTGACGTGCTACGAACAGCATTTTTGCTCTGTCCCCAATGATCCTGCTACAATACGAATATGGTTTTTTTAATGGAATTACTCAACGACACACTTTGGTTTCTCGCGCTCGCTTTTGTCATGCTGCTTTGGGCGGATTATCTCAATACCCTCACCCATGGCCGCGCTGCAGAACATCTCAAGAAACACCCTAACCATCAATACATCTCGGGCACCCTTTTAGGCGGCATCCCGGGCTGTTTTGGCTCTTTTATCAACGTCTCGCTTTATACCCACCGTCTTTACTCTTTTGGCGCGCTTTTGGCTGGTATGATCGCAGCCACCGGTGACGAGGGGTTTTTTATGCTCGCCCTTTTCCCCAAAAAAGCCATGCTGTTAATTGCTTCCCTGGCTGTGCTTGGTTTTTTGATAGGCTGGACTTTTGACCGCTTCTTTCCGAATTTTGAAAAGACCTCGCCGCTTTTTCACGAGCTCCCCATGCACGGTGAAGACAACGGCCATTCACACCATCATCACGCAAGCGAATCCGGCCGGAACATTTCAGCGCAAACTCTGCGCTGGATTCTTTCAACAGTCATGCTCACTCTTTTTGCGGCGCTTATTCTCGGATGGATTCATCATCCTGAGTTTGCAAGTCACGCGCATTCTGAATCGGATCAACATGAGCGCGGCGAAACTTGGCTCACGGCTTTCGCGCTTATTTCTTCGCTTTGGATTTTTTTAAAAACTTCCGACCACTATCTTGAAGAACATATTTGGAATCACATTATCAAACATCATTTGCCGAAATTCGCGCTGTGGACCGCAGGAACATTGTTGCTTTTAAAAGTGGGTGGACAATTTGTCGGACTGCATTCTTGGCTCAGTCAAAATCCTTGGCAAACTTTGGTTTTTGCGCTTCTCATCGGACTTTTGCCCGTCTCCGGGCCGCATCTCACATTCGCGATTCTTTTTTCCCAAGGGGCAATCCCTTTTTCTATCCTGCTTGCGAACTCCATTGTCCAGGAGGGCCATGGAATTATTCCGATGCTGCCTTACCCCAAACGAGATGTGGTGGTAATTAAAGTCATCAAATTGGCTCTGGGGCTTTTTTTAGGCGGGCTGATGCTTGCCTATGGGTATTAGAAAGGTTTGTTAGATTAATGGAAAAGAAAGCGTGAAAACTGTGCCCTTGCCTTCAGGTCCGGCATCACAACGAATCCGCCCACGATGAGCCTCCATAATATGCTTCACGATCGCAAGCCCGAGACCGGTACCTCCGGTTTCACGGGAACGCGCTTTATCTTCGCGGAAAAATCTTTGAAAAATTCTCTCCCGATTATCGGGGTGAATTCCCAAGCCTGAGTCCTCGACCTCAATCTCAACGCCCTTATTCTCTGCCCGCCGTGCGGAAACCGTGATTTTTCCTGCTTCGGGCGTAAATTTGACGGCATTATCCAGCAAATTAATAATGACCTGGCGGAATTGATCGCGATTTGCCGTTAAACCTAAATCCGTCGGAATTTGCTTTTGAAAAATCAACCGCTTTTGGCGTGCACGCAAAGTAAAAAGCTCCCACACTGCGGACATTTCCGTTTCAACATTGAGAACTTGTTTTTCAAAACTGCGTGGCTGGCTTTCTACGCGCGAAAGCGTCAGCAGGTCTTCGATCAAACGGCGAAGCCGTTCCGAGTCCGCTTGCATTAAGTTTAAAAACTTTTCGCGGGTTACGGGGTCTTCCCCGGCACCCCCCAAAAGTGTCTCCACAAAACCATGAATCGAGGTAAGCGGGGTACGCAGCTCATGTGACACATTCGCGACAAAATCGCGTCTCATGGTTTCCAGTTTTTTCAACTCGGAAAGATCCGAAAAAACAAAGATGGCCGCTAAAGAGGTTTCTTCATTTAACCGCAGCATGCGCATCCTCAATGTTTTTCCGTTATTCATTGAAAGCTCAGTTTCGGAAAAACTATCTTGCGCTTGGGTTAAAAAATTTTCGGCTTCCGTTAAAGCGGCGTGATGGCGAAGAATTTCAAAAAGTTTTTTGCCTTGGTGCGTTTCAACGGGAATGCCGGCTAAAACGCAATATTCCTGATTGCAAAAAATAACGTTCCGGGAAGCGTCTACAGCGATTAATCCGTCCGGCATCCCGCTCAAAATCAACTTCAGCGAGGCATTTTCTAAAAGGGCCGTGTGTACTTTTTTTTCGAGCAGATATTTAAGGCGTGTTAATTCTTGATCGGGCGACTCCTGCGAAAGAATCCGCGTTACGGCGGAAGACTCTCCCATCATTTTGAAAATTTCTTGGAGGAGGTCCGCGCAAGCATCCAATTTCTGAAGAGCATGCCGCTCGCTTCTTCTCATCAAAAGAATTGAAACAAGCGCAACAACCAAAAGACTTAAAAGGAAATTAACGCTAAAGAAACTCATTCGGCGTCAGGTTCGATTCGATATCCGACGTTTTTGACCGTAATAATCCTATCGGATTCGGACTTTATTTTTTTACGCAATTGGCCTACATGCATATCAATCGTGCGGGTTTCAATATTTTCGGAATGCTCATAACCCCAAACTTGATCGAGCAGTTGATCGCGGCTTAAAACCCGCCCATCAGCTTCAAGCAGCGCTTTAAGCAGGTCATATTCTTTTGAGGTGAGATAAAGCGGCTTCCCTTTTAATGTCGCTTCATGCCGTCCGTCATCCAAAATAAGGGCGCCCAACTCAAACAACTCTTTACCGCCTGAGCTGCCACTTTTCTTTTGCCGGCGTAAAACCGCTTTGATTCGTGCTAAAAGTTCACGAACGCCAAAAGGCTTAGCCAGATAATCATCCGCGCCGATTTCAAGCCCCAAAACCTTATCGCCTTCTTCCGATTTTGCGGTAACCATAATGATCGGAATGCCTGAGGTCCGCGTATTACTTTTGAGCATTTTGCAAACTTCGATACCATCCATTTTAGGAAGCATAATATCGAGCAAAATTAAGTCTGGTTTCTGATCGCGCGCTAAATCAGCGCCGGCAACTCCGTCATAAGCGGAAAAAACCGAATACCCTTCCTTTTGAAGGTTATATTTCACTAGCTCATGAATCGCCGGTTCGTCTTCAACAATTAAGATTTTTTTGGGCACGCTATTCTTTTTTCGCCTCTGCGCTGTAAGCGCAACCGGTAGTCTGTATTTTTCGCTTAGAAGCTCTATTTAACACGCAGATCATACACAACTGTGTTCTCGATTGCGAGCGGCTGGAGACGAATTTACACGTTCTTTACCGGATACAGTCCGTAAACACTGACAAAATAATCCGCAAAAACACATATTTGTTCAAGAACAAGCAGGGATTAGCGGCTAACTGCCTAGGGAAGCAACTTGGCACAACGTTTGCTTTAGTCATTATTGTTAACCTTCCCTGCCCGCCGGCGGGCAGGCGATCAACCCCGGAGAGCGTCAGTTGCACATCCCCGAACTGGCGCTCTCTTTATGTTCAGGCTCTGCGTAAACGCAACCGCACACCCCTCTAATTAAGTAATGTGGATTAGTTTCGCCGGTTGAACTTTCAAGTTCAGAGGCTAAATATAAAAGCATACCGAACGCGTAGCTTTATGGGTTCGGTGTTAAACAGAATTACGAAGTAATTTCAATCCTGGCTCTGAGCAAAGCTCAACCGCAAAAGCCTTTCTTATTTATAATAAAATCGCAAAATACAAAAGCCATTCAGAAAGTGGTTATGCAAGGCGCAAACGAACGCCCGCGGAGGCGTACTAAAAACGTACGCCGCACAAAGAAGTAAGATTTGCAACGACGCAGAAGCCCTTTTTCAATGGCTTTTATTCGGTGGCAGCGGGTGTTTCGGCGTTGGGGTTAGGCGTGTAAACTTCACGCGCCTTGGCGCCCTGTGAAGGGCCTATTACGCCCTGGGCTTCAAGCTGATCCATAATCCGTGCGGCACGCGTATACCCCAGCCCCATGCGCCGCTGAAGATTTGAAGTGGAAGCAACACGGGTTTCAACCACAACACGTAAAGCTTCATCATAAAGCTCATCTTTTTCTCCGCTGCCCTCGCCTGATTTCTTTTCAACCGGCGCAACTAATTCCTGTAAAAATTCAGGAGCGCCCTGCTTCGCCCAATAATCAACGACATCGCGAATTTCTTCGTCCGAAACAAACGGCGCTTGTCCGCGAATCAATTTGGCTTCGCCCGGTTTTAAGAATAGCAAATCACCTTTACCAAGCAATTGATCCGCGCCATTACCGTCTAAAACCGTGCGAGAATCCACTTTGGATGAAACTTTAAACGAAATACGCGCGGGAAAGTTGGCCTTAATCACGCCGGTAATAACATCCACCGAAGGCCGCTGCGTGGCGAGAATCAAATGAATTCCGACCGCGCGCGAAAGCTGCGCAAGACGGCAAATCGGACCTTCGACTTTATCGCGCATGGTCATCATCAAATCCGCAAGTTCATCGATAATCACAACAATGTAGGGCAATTTCGCTGGAATAAGATTTTCCGAATTTTTTGCGTCCGCGGTTTCGAGCTGCAATTGGTCTTCTTCGCTGACTACACGCGCGTTAAACGCGGTAATATTCCTGACCCCCACCGTTGAAAGTAAACGGTAACGCTTTTCCATTTCCTGGACGACCCAATTAATCGCATGCGCGGCTTTTCTGACGTCCGTCACAACCGGCGTCAACATATGCGGAATTTTATTATAAACCGCCATTTCCACCATCTTCGGGTCAACCATCACAAACTTCAGTTCATCGGGCGTGCGCGAATAGAGAAGGCCTCCGATAATCGCGTTCACACAAACTGTTTTTCCACTGCCTGTCGTTCCCGCGACCAACATATGCGGCATTCCGCTTAAATCCGAAAGCAGCGGCCGGCCGCTTGTATCTTTGCCCAAAATAAGCGGCAGCGGATGCTTGCCTGCGTTAAATTCGGGAGCTTCCACAAGTTCGCGCAAATAAACCATATTCGTCACGGAATTGGGAATTTCAATTCCCACCGCGGATTTGCCCGGAATCGGAATAATCATGCGCACGCTCGAGGCTTTAAGCGCCAAAGCTAAATTATCCGCCAAATTGGAAATGGAATTCAGCTTCACTCCCGGCGCAGGCAAAAGTTCATAGCGCGTAATGACAGGCCCTTGCTCCACTTCAGTAACTTTAACTTCAATTCCGAACTCAGATAAAGTCTGCTCGATAATTTTCGAATTGGCTTCAAGGTTATCATTCGACGCCTTCGCCGCGGGCGGACGCGTCAAAAGATTCGGCGAGGGCAAAACATATTTCTTCTTCGCGGCTGACCCAATCACTCCCTTAAAAGAATCTTCTGTCTCCGCGGCTTCGGGCTTGGGTAAATCTAATTTCGCCTTGGGCACAGCGGGCTTGTTCGCGGGTTTTACGGTGTCAGACATCGACAACAATTCTTTTTGCTTCAATTCTTCCGCTCCGGCTTCAGGGCGGTAAGCTTTGACCTTAATCGGCTGGTTCAAAATTTTAGCATCAAGCGCGGGTTTGGGAACTTCCGCTTCTTTTTTTAGTTTTTCTTTTTTCTCTTTTTCTATTTTAGCGGGCTCGCTGTTTTTTTCTTTCTTGACGGCGCGTTCATTCGCTTTCGCGGCTTTATCCCAAAAAGAAAAAAGGCCGGTAAGCGCTGCGCCCACGCGCGAAAAATAAGGCCATACGGCCATAAGCGCTTGGGCGGCTAATTGCCCCACAGCTTCGACTAAAGGAAAAAGTAAATAATCTGTCGCTAAAATAAGCGCGAGCATTAAGGTGCAAAAAGAAACAATCAAACTTCCCGCAAATCCAAAATATTTTAGTAAATAAGTCGCGGTCACATGGCCGAGGCATCCGCCCGCGATAATGCGGTTTTCGTCCGAGGCCAAAACAGAAAAAAGCGTGGCGCTTGCCGCGATCGCGGCAAAGAGGCCGATGAATTTTAAAAAGCGTTTATCCGGCACATGCTGTTTAAGAAAACTCCAGGCCCAGATTAAAAAAAGAGCGGGCACAACAAAAGCGCTCCAGCCAAAACTGAGAAAAAGCCCGAAGGACGTATACGCGCCGATAATACCGGTGATATTTTTAACGGGATTATTGGGATGCGAAGTATAAAAAGGAATATCGAGGCGGTTGTAACCCAGCAAACTGCAAAGGGCAAATAATCCTAAAAGCAGGAAAAATACGCCCCAGATTTCATTAATTCGTTCTTTTTTCATTCGTTCTTTTACAGTTTAGTTATTTGCCGCGGTTGCGCTGAAGCGCAGAGCAAGATATTACCGCGCTCGGAGGCAAAAAACCTCAGTGGCCTGTGTGGCCAAAGCCGCCACTCGCGCGGACAGTACTGTCGAGATTATCGACAATTTGGAGGGAAGCCTTTACTACCGGCGCAATCACCATTTGAGCAATACGGGTACCGCGTTTGACAGTAAACGGCTCTTGACCTAAATTGAGCAAAATAACCTGAATTTCGCCACGATAATCCGAATCAATAGTCCCGGGAGAATTCGGAAGTGTAATGCCGTTCTTCAAAGCCAATCCGCTGCGCGGCCGGATTTGAGCTTCATAGTTAAGCGGAAGCGCGATACACATGCCAGTTGGAATAAGCTTGCGTTCACCGGGAAGAATTACAATATCATCGCCGCACGCAGCGCAAAGATCGAGACCGGCTGAACCCGCGGTTTGATATTGAGGAAGTTCCAAACCTTCAAAATGCGGAAGCGTTTTAACTGAAATTTGAACTGTTTGATTCATATTTTTAATTTTTTCTTTTGCGAGTTTACGAGCATAAATTTAAAACAGTGCAAAGCTCTGATAAAAGCCTTAAGTGCGGAACTGCTAAAAAAAAGAAAAGCATCGCAAGGGCGAGTTCCGCAGGGCTTTGCCCGAGGACTGTCTGAGCCCGTGCGATGCTTTTCTTTTTAGCAGTTCTTAGCGTCTACCGCCGCGAAATCCACCACCGCGTCCGCCGCGGTCACCACGGGGAGCTTCGGCTTCAATCACAACGCGTTCATTTTCAGGCAAAAGCGGAAGTCCCGCGGGATTAATCGCTTTGACACTGAGAGAAACTTTACCGCGATCATCGACACCCACAACCTGAACGGTAACCTTATCGCCCACTTTCAAATAATCGCCCGGGCTCTTTACAAAGCCGTCGGCCATTTCAGAAACATGAAGCAACCCGTCTTTGCCGGGGATAATTTCGCAGAAAGCGCCGAACGATGTCAGCTTCTTCACTTCCGCTTCATAAGTTTTGCCTGTTTCAGGCTCTTCCGTAATCGCTTGAATCTTCGCGATCGCCGCATCAACGCTGGTTTTATTCACAGCTGAGATATTGATACTGCCATCATCCGAAATATCAATCTTAGCGCCGGTTTCTTCAACAAGCTTGCGGATATTTTTGCCGCCTGGGCCGATGATTTCGCCAATCTTCTCAGGATCGATTTGAATGGTAGTGATACGCGGAGCGAATTCGGAAACTTCTTTCTTCGGCTCAGAGATGCAATCCGTCAAAAGTTTCATGATCGTCAAACGCGCTTTCTTCGAATCATCAAAAGCTGTTTTAAGAATCTTTTCACTGATTCCCGAAAGCTTCAAATCCATTTGAATTGCAGTGAGACCGTTTACAGTTCCGGCTGCTTTAAAATCCATATCGCCCAAATGATCTTCAATGCCGGCAATGTCCGTTAATACGCGAAATTCTTCGCCGTCCGTGACAAGCCCCATCGCGATTCCGGAAACCGGCGATTTAATCGGTACACCCGCATCCATCAAAGCCAAAGTTCCGGCGCAAACACTTGCCATTGAACTTGAACCGTTGGATTCCAAAATATCGGAAACAACGCGGATGGTGTACGGGAAATCTTCCGGCGAAGGAATCACAGGCGATAAAGCCCGTTCAGCCAAAGCGCCATGTCCGACTTCGCGGCGTCCGGGACCGCGGTCCGGTTTAGATTCATTCACGCTGAATGAAGGAAAGTTGTAATGCAAAAGGAAACTCTTGGAAGTCGGCCCATGCAGCAAATCAACTGTCTGCTCATCCTGGCCTGTACCAAGCGTCGCAACGCCCAAACTCTGCGTTTGACCGCGTGTGAAAAGCGAAGAACCGTGCGTGCGGGGCAACATTCCGACTTCGCAAACAATCTGGCGAATGTCGTAGAAACCGCGGCCGTCAACGCGCTTATTGTCTTTGATATATCCTTCACGTACTTTTTTCTTTTCAACTTTTGCGAAAGCTTCGATGAAATCAGCTTTCTTAAAATCGGGGCTTGCAGAATCAAAAAGCGCCAGCGCTTTTTCTTTGATTGCGCCAAGAACCGCATCCTGTTCAACTTTTGTCTTCTTGCCGAAAACATTTTTAAATTCAGAACCGAGGCTTGCGGTGATTTTATTCACGTATTCTTCGTTGATTTGAACGCCTTTCACAACGCGCTTAACAGGCTTAACCAAATCAAAAAGCTTATGCTGTGCTGCGATGACTTCCTGGATGGCTTTATGGCCAAACTGAATCGCTTCGAAAACTTTTTCTTCGGAAATTTCATTCGCGCCTGCTTCAAGCATGCCGACCGCATTTTTAGTACCGGCCATAACCAGATCCAAGTCGCTTGTTTCAAGTTCTGCGGCGGTAGGATTGATGACAAATGCATCGTTTATCAATCCGACGCGCACTGAACCCATCGGTTCAGCGAAAGGAATATCGGAAATATGGATCGCGGTTGAAGCACCGATCATCGCCATGATATCGGTAGGTGCATCTGGATCAGATGAAAGCACCATGATCGAAACGCTGACTTCACTGCGGTAATTCTTAGGGAAAAGCGCACGAATCGGGCGGTCGATCAAACGCGAAACTAAAACTTCACGTTCAGATGCCTTGCCTTCACGCTTGAAATATCCGCCGGGAAAACGGCCGGCTGCGTAAGCACGTTCACGATAATCAACGGTTAAAGGAAAAAAATCACGCGGTGTCTCCGATTCCGGAGCACCGACCACGGCAACAAGCACAACGCTGTCGCCACATTTAACGAGGACTGATCCGCTGGCTTGACGTGCCACTTTGCCTGTTTCGAGAATATATTCGCGTCCGCCGAGATTGAAAGACACTTGCTTAGGGTTCAACATAGATTAATTCCGTTTGTTTTTTGTTGTTAATAATCTGAAGATACGTCAACGCGGTTGCGTGCAACGTAGCGCAAAAATAAAACAGCGCTTATTTGCGTAGATTCAATTTTTCGAGGAGTTCCGCATGCTTCTTCGGATCGGTCCGAAAAACATAAGTCAAAAGAGTCTTACGGCGGGCGACCATAGTCAAAAGTCCGCGACGAGAATGATTATCTTTTTTGTTTTTCTCAAAATGATCGGAAAGACCATTAATTCTTTCTGTCAAAATCGCAACCTGAACGGCGGCGGAGCCAGCATCGTTCTTGCTAATCTTAAATTTCTGGATCGTTTCTTTCTTTTTTTCTTTCGTCAAAGCCATTTTCTTTTATTCCTCTTCTTCGTCGCCTGGTTTCAGGCTGGTTTTTTCTTCGTCTTCTTGGTTATTCTTGTCTAAGAGCCGAGAATTGTACTCTGGACGGCTTAAAATTGTAAAGATTTATATTGGAAGACTCACCCCTTAAGCTGCCTAAATAGACCCATACTGCGTTAACATAACTCCAGCCTACATCAATGGTTGCGTAGAAGGCATGCGGTGGTTGAGCCAAGGACTCAGAGCAAAAACAAGCCGGGGTCAATTAATAGCAGGATGCGCCTTTTTATTAAGCGATAAGCCATAAAAGGGTGATCCAATAATATAGACGAGCATGAGGGTCAGGAATCCGATCTCGCGGTCAAACACAGCCCAAGCTAAAAGAAAAGCTGTCCCGGCAAGCGCCATGAAAGGTTTCCAGACTTCGTAAGAATCACTAAAAGGTTTAGGGTAAGGAATATAGCTCACCATTAAAAGCGCCATAATTCCCATGAATGCCAATGCAATGCCGGGAAAAATCGGAAGCGCGAACCATTTATTATGAAGACCGGCTAAAGCAAACATAACAGCGCTCAAAGCCGCAGCGGGCGACGGCACCCCCTGAAAGTATCCTTTCAGAGGCGCGCGCAAATTAAACCGCGCAAGCCGAACCGCAGCACAAACGGTATAAGCCGCGGGAGCCAAAAATGCGACAAATGAAAATTCCGGCTGAATAAACATTTCCGCGAATAGAAATGCGGGGGCCGTTCCGAAGGAGACCATATCCGCAAGCGAGTCGAGTTCGCGGCCAAATTCTGAAACAGTGTTAAACATTTTGGCAAGATTACCGTCGACTGAGTCAAAAACCATCGCCATAACAATCAGCCAAATAGCCTGATACGGCTGGTCATGCGCGGCCATCACCATCGAAAGCAACCCGCAAACCAAATTCATGGAAGTTGCGGCATCCGCCGGAGCAAGTCTCATTTTCCGTTTTGTACGTTCGTTTAGTTCTTCCATATTCCTAAAACTGTTTCAGCTGATTTTACGGCATCACCGATGCGGACTAAAACTTCGAATTCTTCCGCGGGAAGATAAAGCTCAGCTCGGGAACCATAGCAAATCATACCTATTTTATCGCCCCGCGCAAGCCTTTCGCCCTTTTTAATGTCCCAATGGATATGGCGCGCGATCATCCCCGAAATCTGCCGCACGACAAACTTCCGACCTCCCTCTTGGAACCCCATCCAATTACATTCATTCTTTTTTGCCGACTCCGGGTCCCGCGCATCAAGAAACTTTCCCGGAATATGCTCTTGCCACTCCAAAGTCCCGTCCCATGGCATACGGTTCACATGGACATTCAAAACCGAAAGGAAAATCCCGATTTTGACGGCTTTGCCTTGAATAAAACGCGGCTCATCGCAAAGGCTGATTTCGACAATTTTTCCGTCCGCCGGCGACAGCACCCCTTCGCCCGCGGGATTACGGCAAGGGTCACGAAAAAAAGAAAAATGCAGGAAGAGTACAAACGCTGTCGCGCAAACCACAGCCTGGGCCGGAACCAAAAATAAACTGAGCCCGCTTAAAACGGAGAGCAGAATAAACCCGGGCAAAACACGCTTGTCAAAAGGTATCCGGTAATTGTTTTTTTTCTGATCCATAATTATTTTTTCTTTTTTCCAAGAGCAAGCGCTGAAGCGCGAATGTCTCGTTGAATTTGTTTTGAAAGCGCTGCCGCTGAAGCGAATTTTTTTTCATTTCGTAAACGTTTCACGAAAAATATTTCTATTTTTTTTCCGTAAATATTTTTTCTGAAATTAAAAAGGTGCGTTTCTAAAACTGGTTTTGACTTTTTGTCAAAAGTTGGGCGCAATCCAAAATTTGCTACGCCTTTGTAGCTGACTGGCCGAGCTGGCTGTGTTTTAGACGCCGGTTGTGCCTTTGGCACAGAGGCCAAAACAATTTGTACCGCATAAACTCCGAAAGCGGGCCGGGCATATTTGTCTAAATCCATATTGGCCGTCGGAAAACCAAGTTTTTTTCCGCGCGCGGCGCCGCACTTTACAAGACCCGAAATACTCCAAGGGCGGCCCAATAAATTTGCCGCCAACTCAACATTCCCTTTATGAACGGCTTCTCTCACCGCCGTGCTTGAAACCGGTGTACCGTGCCAAACAACGGGCTTAGCCTGAAATACATCAAAACCGCATTTCGCGCCGAGCCTGCGCAAAAGATCCGCATCACCTTCCCGTCCGCGGCCAAAACGCGCGTTATAGCCGAGGCAAATTTCACGGATGGCAAGCCGCTGCACCAATATTTTTCTCACGAAAGCTTCCGCGGAAAGCGCCGCAAACCGCCGGTCGAAATGCTGCAAAAAGCAAATTTCGATTCCGTGTTCTCGAAAAAGATTTAACTTTTGTTCAAGCGACTGCAAAGTTTCCGGTGCGTGCTGGGGGTGAAGGATGGCCTGAGGATGCTCGCGAAAAGTAAACACGGCCGCGCGCCCGCCAAGTTTCCGCGCCTGACTCACAACATAATTTAAAAGTTTTTGATGCCCGAGATGAACACCATCAAAGTTTCCAAGTGCAAGCACAAGTGGGCGTTTGGGATCTTTTTTAAAAGACGTCGTATTTTCAAAAACCCGCATAGTCTTTTATTTTGGAGGCGCCGGCTGCGTTTTTGGAGTTGATGCAAAAGGAGTCAGCACACGCGCGGGAAAATCTTCATTGCGCATTTCTTTCAACTGATCAATGAGCACGCTGTTTTCGATTTTAAAAGGACCGCAACGTGTCCGGCGTAATTCCGCAAGCACGGCGCCGCAACCCAAAATCTTTCCTAGATCGTCCGCTAAAGTGCGAACATAAGTTCCCTTGGAAACGGAACATTTGAATTTAACAAAATTGCCTTTTTTCTCAATAAAATCCCAGCCATAAACAATTGCGGGGCGGCTTTCACGCTCCACAACCTGCCCTTTGCGCGCAAGCTCGTACAATCTTTTTCCGTTATGTTTAACGGCGGAAACCATCGGCGGGATTTGCATAATTTCGCCGACAAACTTTTTCATGCCGTCGCGAATTTGATCTTCGGTAATATGATCCGCGGGCGCTTCTTTTGTCACTTTGCCCTGGCGATCGTGGCTGTCGGTTTCAACGCCCAACTCCATCACGCCTTCATAATCTTTGTCGCAAGAACTCCAATCGGCAGACTGTCGTGTAAAGCGGCCAAGCAATAAAACAAGAAGGCCTGTCGCGTTCGGGTCAAGGGTGCCGGCATGACCGACTTTCGGAATACGAAAACGGCTGCGGACAAAAGCGCAAACATCGTGCGAAGTCCACTCGGTTGGTTTATCAACCAGCAAAATACCGTTAATGTCGGTCGAAACGGAAAGAGGCACGGGTATATTCATGAAGCATCCTCTTCTTGGGAAATTTCGGGAGGCAGCGCGGCCGGAATAACTTTCTTTAAAATCTGGTCTATTTCCAAACTGCGGTCAATTGAACGGTCGAGCTCAAATTGAATTTTAGGTGTAAAGCGCAACTTAAGCGCTTCACCGATTTCATGCTGGAAAAATCCGCGCGCATGTTCGAGGCCGGCAATCGTGGCAAGTTTTACTTTTTCAGTGCCCATCACACTGACAAAAACAACAGCCGACTTTAAATCTGCGGTCATTTTAACATGGGTCACAGTTGTAAAACCGATACGGGGATCTTTCGTGCGACCCAAAATCAGCTTGCTCATTTCCTGCTGTACCAATTGGCCGACTCTATCTACTCGTTTACCTTGCATGCGATTTTCCTGCTAAAAATTATTAATTCGCTCAAAAAGGTTTAGATGCAAGGAAGTCGCGAGCGCCCGCGGAGGCGTATGCGACAATACGCCGCACAAGGAAGCGAAACGACTGACGAAGCAGATGAACATTTTTCAGCGAATTAGAGCTTGGTGGCGGTTTTTTCGATTAGGAAAGCTTCAATCAAATCGCCCGGCTGCAAATCATTAAATCCATCTACCGCAACGCCGCATTCAAAACCTTCTTTGACTTCGCGCACATCGTCTTTGAAACGTTTAAGCGAGGCTAATTTACCTTCAAACATCACCACGTTGTCGCGCAAAACACGAATTTGATTGGAACGCGCGACTGTACCTTTTTTAACTTTGGCGCCGCCGATGGTCCCGACTTTTGAAGATTTGAAAATCTGGCGAACTTCGATTGTTCCGACAATTTTTTCCGTAAGCGTCGGCGAAAGAATACCTTCCATGGCCATTTTTACGTTTTCAACGGCTTCATAAATAATTCCGTAATAACGCAGATCCACGCCTTCGCGGTCCGCAAGCATTTTGGCTTTCGCATCGGCGCGTACGTGGAAACCGATAATAATCGCGTCACTTGCCGCGGCAAGCATCACGTCGGATTCATTAATTCCGCCGGCCACACTATGAATAATATGGACGCGGCACATTTCAGTCGAAAGTCTTTCAAGCGCATCGCGCAAAGCCTCGATCGAGCCCTGCACGTCGGCCTTAACGATCAATTTCAATTCCTTGAAATTACCTTCGGATATTTTTTCGTAAACACTTTCGAGCGACATATGCTTGCTCGCCGAATGCATTTCTTTTTCACGAAGCTCTAATCTCTTTTTTTCAGCAAAACGGCGTGCTACCTTCTCATCAGGAGCGACATGGAAAATTTCTCCGGCGGCAGGCACGCCATCAAGCCCCATGACTTCGGCGGCATAAGAAGGCCCGGCTTCTTTCATGTGCTTTCCGAGATCATCACGCAATGCGCGCACGCGTCCCATATTCGGGCCGGCAACAATCACGTCACCGGTGCGAAGAGTTCCATTCTGAACAATGATTGTCGCGGCGGGTCCGCTGCCTTTTGATAAATGACCTTCAATAACAGTACCAACCGCAAAACGGTCAGGATTTGCTTTCAATTCCAAGACTTCCGCTTGAAGCAGCAGCATATCCAAAAGCTCAGGGATACCCACTCCTGTTTTCGCGGAAACTTTAACGCAAATTGTTTTACCGCCCCATTCCTCCGGGGTAAGGTCCGCTTTTTGTAAACCGCCCATAACTTTTTCAAGATTCGCGGCTGGCAAATCAATTTTATTGATTGCGACAATGATCGGACAGCCGGCTTCGCGGGCATGCGCAATCGCTTCAACTGTTTGCGGCATAATTCCGTCATCCGCGGCAACCACCAGCACGACGATATCCGTAACGTTTGCTCCGCGCGCGCGCATCGCAGTAAAAGCTTCGTGCCCGGGAGTATCGAGAAAAGTGACATGGCCTTTGCCTTCGACATCCACACCGTAAGCGCCGATGTGCTGAGTAATAAATCCCTTTTCGCGCGAAGCAACGCTTGTTTTGCGAATCGCATCCAAAAGCGATGTTTTACCATGATCGACATGGCCCATCATGGTGACAACGGGCGGCCGGAATTTTAATTTTTTCGGGTCTTCGCTTTGAGCGGAATCGCGCAGCAACGCTTCGACTTCATCCACTTCTTTTTCAATTTCAACGCTCAGCGCGGAAGCGAGTCCCATGCCGATTTCTTCGTTGAGTAATTGATTCACATTCGCCATGACGCCGATTTTCATTAAAGTCTTAATTACATCTGCGACTTTACGGCCGGTCGCTTGAGAAAAATTTCCAACCGTGATCGGGAAAGATAAAGTCACTTTTTGCGGAAGAACTTCTTCCACGCGCGGCCGTTCATACGGCACTTTTGCCGGTTGCGCTACAGGCGCAGAGGCAGAACGAGACGGAGCCGGTGCCGGTGCGTGCACTGCTTTCGGTGCAGCCGCAACGGGTGCGGCGACAGGCGTAACAGCTGTTACCGTCGGTTGCACCGCAGGTGCAGAGGGTGATTTTGATACAGCAACAGGCGCAGCAGTTAGCGCCGGAGCCGACGACTTAGGCTCTTCTTTCTTAGAAACTGTTTTTTGTTTTACTTCTTCTTTTTTGGAAACTGTTTGCGAACTTTTTTGCGGTTGTGCCGCAGGCACAGAGCCGGAACGAGACGGGGCAGAGGCAGAATTAAGCTGTGCTAACGCACCGTCTGGAATAACGGACATATGGCTTTTCAAGGAAATGCCGATTTTTTCAAATTCCGCAATAATATCTTTGCTGGATTTATCAATTTGTTTCGCAAGTTCGTGTACGCGCATGATTATTCCTTCTCCGGTTGAGTCAAAGACTCAGAGGAAGAATGAGACGGCTTCTCCGCTTCCGGCTGACCTTCTGCGGCGCCCGTGTTTTCAACTTCTGTTTGTTCAGTTTCTTCTTTTACCGCTTCATTTTTTACAATCTTAGTCGCTTCAGCGGCCTGTAAAATTTTTTGCGCAAGTTCCGGATTTAAACCGGGAATCTGGGACAATTCTTCGGGTGATGACTTCAAAACATCCTTGATTGATAAAATACCGCCGGCTTTCAATGACTGAATCACTGCGGGATCGATTCCAGGCAAAACATCAAGTGCCGCGCGTTGGCCTTCACTGCGCACGTCAATGGTCCAACCCACGAGCTTGGAAGCCAGGCGTACATTTTGACCGCGCTTGCCGATCGCAAGCGAAAGCTGATCGTCTTTCACGAGCAAATCCGCGATCATGCGCTGACGGTCAAGTTTCATTTCAAAAATTTCGGCCGGGGACATCGCGCTCTTGATAAACTCTTCGATGTTTTCGGAATAAGGCACGATATCAATTTTTTCGCCTTCTAACTCACGCACGATATTCTTCACGCGCTGACCGCGCACGCCTACGCAAGAACCGACACAGTCAATTTTGGAATCGGATGACACTACGGCAACTTTGCTGCGGGAACCCGCTTCGCGCGCAACACCTTTAATTAAAACAAGTTTGTCCGCGATTTCCGGAACTTCTAATTCAAAAAGTTTTCTGACAAAATCAGGATGACTGCGCGAAAGAATAATTTCCGGACCGCGCGGTGTGCGGTTCACTTCGAGCACGAAAGCGCGGATAACATTACCTTGGCGGTATTGATCTGCGGGCGACATTTCGCGTGCGGGCAAAATCCCCTCGGTTTTTCCGAAATCCACAACGATCGCGCGCTTGTCCACGCGATGTACGGTTCCGTTCACAATGTCGCCTTGTTTAGCCGTAAACTCGTCAAAAATGGAATCACGTTGCGCTTCACGGATTTTCTGAATGATCACTTGTTTCGCAGTTTGCGCGGCAATGCGCCCGAAATGCGGGTCCTGGAAAGGTTTGCCAGCGCGCAATAATTGAATTCGCATTGTTTGATGATCGATTTGCACATCAAAGTCTTCGCCGTATTCGGGAAAAGATTTGCGTAAAGCAGAAATCAAAGCGTGGCGAATCGCGTCAAAAAGAACTTCACGCGAAACCCCTTTTTCTTTCTCGATATATTCGAGTGATGACAAAAGCTCTTGCGACATACATGCTCCCCGGTTCGCAATGCGAACAAACCACCCATTAAGTGCTTTAGTGGAAA
This sequence comes from Candidatus Omnitrophota bacterium, assembly GCA_043732705.1. GTDB lineage: Bacteria > Omnitrophota > Omnitrophia > Omnitrophales > Aquincolibacteriaceae > Multiplicimicrobium. The sequence goes on from JAYTHE010000014.1 coordinate 16,989, forward strand.
AAAAAGAAGTGGGTCAAAGCCCACTTCTTATCAAAAATCAAAAACATTAAGATGACTGCGTTTCGCCCTTAGGCGTCAAAACCGGGGTTATTATAGGTTTTTCGGGTCAAAAGTCAAAGAATGGCTCAATCCGACTGAAACCACATAATGGAAGTCATTCGTAGTCAATGGGTTAGAGGAAAAAGTTGCTCAAGAAGAAAGAGTCGATTAGAATACCGCTCTTCTTAGGCGGGTATTGCTTAATGGTAAAGCGCTAGCCTTCCAAGCTAGTTATGAGGGTTCGATTCCCTCTACCCGCTTTGATTTCTGAAAAGAACCGTCTGCTGCGTTATCACCTTCACTCCCTTGTGCGGAGTAATTATCATTACACCTCCGCGGTCGTTCGGCGATGCCTTGCATTCAGGTTCTTTTGAGAAATCAAAAAAATTTGTGGGAATCGAACGGGAGCGACGACAAATCTTTTCGCTGATGAGTTTTAAAAACTGAGTTAAGGTAGTCTCAGTTATTTAACGCAACACCCGCGAGCTTTTTAAAAGCCTCGTACGGCGTTCTCCATTTCAATACTTTTCTCGGTCTTCCATTTAACAGA
>JAYTHE010000015.1:0-53337 GCA_043732705.1 Candidatus Omnitrophota bacterium
TGAGATGACTTACAACGTAATTATAGAAGAGAACAAACCACCCGTTCCGGTTTTGATCAAGACCGGAAGCGATTTAGAAATAGAAGCGCTTTTAGATCAAATTTTTGAGCGCGGAGGAATGAAAGAATTTGTAGGTGTGGTGAATCTGCCCGACGGCGTGAAGGGCATTGCTTATCGAATTATTCCTGCAAATGGAGAAGCAAATTTTGATGAGCTTTCATTATATTTTTCAACCAGTTTGCTGAAAGCAAAAGTAAGGGGGGGGCTGGCAGCGCCGGATTTGCTCCTGACTCGGTTTGGGCATCCGATTCCATTTGATTTGGCGAACATAACTGATTCCGCAGGCGGATCAATCGAGGCTTTTGTAAATGAATATAACCAACGCTATCAAGAATTAACCCGCTCCGAGATGCGGGTTAATTTTGAAAAGTCAGATTGGTTTCAAAATTGTTGGGTCCAGAAAGGGAAGAGATAAGAAAAAAATTTACAACATTGCAAGAAAAGATCGAAAAGCTAGAGGCAGCAAGTCAAGAATCAATCACGGTAAGGTTAGAAGAATGGATCCGGTCTCCCACGTTGGATCGAGGAGTAGCCCTGGAGAAGTTGAACAAACTGGTTGAATCCAAGATATGGGAACAAAGCAGTGATAAATCTGGATTGATAAAATCTTTTGTGGAAATTCTAAATGCCTACAGCAAAACTTATCAAAGAGATCAGTTGTTTGCCAATCTGGATTATTTGATCCAATCTGAACCGGGCAATGAGGTGAAGCACGAAGAGATTATAAAAAACTATGCGGAAATTCTGCGAACAATACGAGCTCTGGTAACTGAAGATTCCAATAATAAATGGAAAATGGACTTTGCGTTTACGTATTTGGGAGCTTTTTTCGGATCAGACGGATGGCGGAAAAGTGATAACAAACTTTACCTGCTTCGGGCTTATGGAAAAATCCTCGAGTATTTTTTGAAAGACACACTGCTGAATGGCCGTGTATTCTCCCGCGATTTTATAACGTCTATTCGGTCTGGAGAGTTCGGTCATTATGATCGGGACGACGGTCTTGAGCTCAATATTGTGGGGATTCTGGCAAATAAACCCGGACTTATGGAAAACGAAGCCCGCGATCCGAATGAAGAGCTCGAATTGCTTTTCAGTAACGGCGGGTTCGAAGCAATGGCCGAGGTGGTAGGGAAAATGATATCGCGCCGGGATTCGATTTTTGCTGCTCTCAAGGCCTGGCAAAAAGAAAATACGCCCACAGGCGAAGGCCGCCCTGATACCTTCTCTCTGGGAATGGGTGAATTTTTTAATGAAAATAAACATTTTGAAGCATTTTTCGCGGCAGAAGGCAACGTTGCGCAATGGAGAAAATGGTTCAAAGACTTTCAAGCTTTGAGAGCGAAGGCTTACAGAGATGATAATGGAGTATCAATTTCAGATTTCGCGGAAGAACGTTTGGCTTCCCGATTCGACCCGGCTAAGAAAGACGGTCAGTTGAATGACGGACAACTTAGAATACTTGTCGATTATTCGCTTCATGCGCAGATCATGGTGCTTGAAAGACTGGTGCGTGACCGTATCAGCAGGTTGTTGTTTATTGAGGCTGAGGCTAAAGAAGCGAAAAATGAAGCTGCTGCCCAAAGTGCGAAAGATAAAGCTGTGCGCGAATGGAAGCAATATAAGCAAAGCCTAAGCAGCTTAAAAACTTTATTGGGTGAAAATAGCAGCGGTGTTCCGCTTGGAAGTGGTATAGGCGGATTCGATCGAGACGAAAAGCAACTTGTCCGGTTGGAGCGTTTTATGATTGAACAAGAGGGCGAAGATTATGCATTAGCGCTCATCCCGTCGCTTTCCCGGCATCTCATCGGGCTTGTTCACGGAATAGGTTTTTCCAGAACGTATCAACCCGATATAGCAAGAGCGAATGGCGTCGATTATTCGCTGCTCGTTCTTTATTTGTTGAGCGCTTTTAAAACTTATACGGCGGCGGTTGCATCACAAAACGACGCACGGGCAGCGCAGGTTCTGACGGTTATTTTCCAAGGTTTGAATACTGACTCATCCGTTCTCCTTCATGTTCGCGATGAACTCATGAGGATGAAGAGCAAAGGTGCTGCATCGGCATATGTTACGGCTTTCCCGCAGGAAGTGTTAGACGAAGAAACTGAAGTGAAGAAGTATGAGAATTTTCTGAATAGCCTGGCCGGAGAATTGGCGGATAAGTTTGAACAATCGATGCCTGAATCCCCAACGGGAGAGTCAAAATGGCTTAATCCTTTTCAGGGGGATGAGACAACGCTCGGGACGAGCAGAATGGATTGGTCGCTCAGCATACAAATGGCGATTCTAGTCACAGCGATCAAGAATCCCGAATATAAAAAATTAGGTTTGCGCGAATTTCACGCTTTGAATAAAGAAGACTTCCTAGGAAAAATCGCCGGCACAAATGATCTAGATAAATTGAAAAAACGTCAGGCATGGTTCAAAGAAGTTTTAGAGAATTTCAAATTTTTTTCATATGAATATCCGCAAGTATCCTTTGGGAACGAACCATCGCCGCGGCACGATCTTGAGATTGCACAGAAGCTGGTAAGAGGCACCCTTGTCAGACTTCGCGAAATGCGCCGCTCCGAAATGCGCAAGTCTGGCAGCGATCAGCGGTCAGCGATAAGCGTTCAACCTACTGAAGGCGCCGCACGCTCCGAAGCGCGAGGGGCTTTGAAAGTTCAGAAAGATCTGCCCGGTTATCTTGCCGGTGTTGCTCAAGCACATGATTTATTTCGATATTTTATGGATTTAATTGATTTGCCGCGAGCGCAACAGGACGCATTATTGCAACAAATTGATTTGGAATTTACAACCGGCGGAGGCTCCTACGCTTTAGGAAAGTTAATTCGAATTGATGGAACCACAAAAGTTTCTTCGGCTATCACACATTCTCTTAGCCACGAATTTGGACATTCTTTGCATAGTTATTTTGGGTTTGTAAGAGGAAAAATGAATCTTGGAATCATGGAAGCCTATGCGGTCATTTTAGAAATTGTCGCGGACATGAAGTCCGGAGTTTTTAATGCGCGTGATTTTGAGACTGAAGCCGCGATCGGGGAATTGCTTTTTGATTATATGGATGCGAGAAAATTAAGTTGGGAGCAGTTGAACGAAATACGTTCCGATAGAAAAGGACAAGAAAAGTTTATAGAGGATCTGATTGCTTATGCGGCAACCCGCAGTGTTGTGATTGGAGAAACCTTTAAAAACAAAATGATCGCAATGGCTTTTGACGCTGATTATGGGTTTTTTCATTACGTAGGTTATGCCATTGTAAGAAGAGTTTTCAAGGGTTTGGGTACAGATGCGCAGTCTTTGAAAACCGGACAAGCCGAAGCTGCCGCCAAAATATTTTTCTCAGCCCTTACAGGAAAAAATAGCGAGGCGATTGATTTCCTCAACCCCGAAAACTTTGTGGAAAATTTATTGGAGCAAGCCGCGAAAAACTCGCTTCATTTGGTTTCTTTAGGTCTTGGGGCTTTGTTGTTAAAAACGATTCAAAGAATTTGGAAAGGCTGGTTTTCACCGAAGAAGAGAGCGTTTGTTCTTTTTGACCTGCAAGACCGGGTTGAGTGGGTTGACGTGTCTTCTGATACGCGTGACGGCATGCCGCGCGCAATTCGCAATTTGCAGACGGCCGAAAAAGCGGTGGTGGAGGCTGTTGCACAGCGAGAGCGCTTCATTCGGCAGGTTGAGCAGATGCTAAGAAAAGACACCGCTAACGCAGACGGGCAGGCAAAGCAGGGTGAGGCCATATCTAATTTAGGCGTTCTTCAACCGCTCATCAAAGAAGAATTTGGCTTTATTCGATTTGGTTTTTTGGATCGGATTAAATTGATGCTGATCAAATATTTGATCAAATCCGGCGAAGCTTACCCGGTGAACGCATTTAATCCGGCAGTCATTTCAGCTCATTCTAAAATACAAGAAAAATCAGGACAAACACAGCCTCGCTCAGATACGCCCGATGTATTACTTTTAAAACCAGGAAGACTTTGGAGCTGGACCGGGGTGATGGGAGCGATAGCCGCCGTTTTGTTTTTGGTAAGGACAAACATTGCTGAAAATGCAGCTGTTCCGGCCGCGTCTGTTGCGCAGACAGTTCAACCTCAAAGTTCTACTGTAAAGGAATTGGCGCAATCCCAAAAGATACAGGATCTTTTAACGAAACTGAATGCGTTCACAGAAGCAAATATCGAAAAAGAGAAAAAAAATCTCAACCTTGAGGCCCTTTCAAAGGCAGAACAGATTGCGTTAATTTATGTCATGATTGATCGAAACAACACGCTAGTTAAAACCGATCTTGCGCAGGCGAAAATTTTCAGGAAAGTAACGACGCATGTTTGGGGGGATTTGACGAAAACATCCAATGGACTCAGTCCGCTGGTTAAAATCGCGCTTGGAGATAATGAGCCCGAGGAAAACCGAGTGTTAGCGCTTGAACAGATTATGCATTGGCTCAGTCATGCGAAAGTGCAGAGCCGGGAAATATTGAAGACTTTGCGCGAAAAACTAGCCCCTCTCGGCAGTGAAGAAAATAAAAATGATCGTACCCACATCCCAGCGAAAAGCATTCTCAAAGAAATTAAAAAACTTCTCGAACAAAATTCTCCCACGGATCGCCGCTATCCGCTAAGAAATTACGCCGTAGGTGATATGAAACATCTACTCATCGGATCCATTGCAGCCCTTCTGCCGTCTTCTGTTGCCCTCGTTCGCTCCGAAATGCGGTTGCTTCAAAAATTAGGTTTTAAAGATAAGTTTGGGACAAGAAATCTGTTTACGGCAGTTTTTTTGGGAGCACTTCCAATCATCGGTGTTTTGGCGGGATTGAGTCAATTCGTCATTTGGACTTCGCCCATTGTTGTCTATTTTTTTGTTTCCGCAGCAATCAATTTTATTTTAGGTAAGCCCCAGGATCAGGCACCCGATTCGTTCCGATCATTTTTGCGTTATCTTTTCGATCCTGCCGCGCGTTTTAAAAAACCGATTATTCGAACGATAACTCGCGTTGCTTTAATCGGAACCTTATGGCTTGTGGCGAAATATGCTTTTTCATTTAGTCGGGCGAATGATTGGAAAGGAAAAATTGACAACTATTTAAATAAGCATGGTGCGGCCGCGACTTTGCTTGATCTAGGAGGAAAACTGCGAAATGTTCCCGGCGCGGAGCGGGTGATTGAATGGAGCTTTAATCGAATGGCTCATGCGGACTATGAGTTTGAAAAAGAGCTTGCGAGGCATACTTACGAGCAGATGTTGACTGCAGCACCGTTTGTTTCGAAAAGCGTTTTGATTTTTTCGTGGGATGGCCCGCCGATCATCGTGAATAGCGGTTTGGTTAGTTCGGGCGACCATAAAAGTATTTCGAGCGCTGAAAAAATCAGAGAGAATTGGTTTGTTGTTCAAATGGGCGGCGACATTATTTTTGTGAATTCAAACGCCGATATTCTCATTACTAAAATTTTACAGGCGCTTCGGAAACGGGGAATCAAGATCGAGGCCCAAGGGATTGTTTTTGAATCGATGTCCAGCTATGGAAGGGTGCTGCAAATGGGCTCGGACGGGATTCGTTTTTCTGTCAAAGGTGCCGGTATTTTCAAAGTTTATTTAAAGACGAATGGAGAAATAGATATTCTTTCCTATCGCTCCGAAATGCGGACGCCAAAAGCACAAGACGGAGTGTCTGGGGTTACACAGCGTTCTGAAAACCGGGCAGAATATTTTTTCGAGGGTGTACAAGTTGATTCTGCAAAGAGCACCGCCAGAACAACCGTGATTTCTATCGCGCAAAATCAAAATCCTGCGACCCTGCAAAAATTATTAAGTAATTTAATGGGGCGAGAAATGCTTTTGGAACAAAATAGCAAAGCGACAGTGGTTATGAATGCGGTAACGGGAAAAGCTGAGACTTTGACTATGTCGGTTACCACAGATAAGACTAATTATAAACCACTTACTTGGGCTTTCGTTGATGCCCCGATGGCGAGTACGGAAGCAGATTTAAATCACGTAAGGCGAGATGATTTGGATGTGAGTTCCGTTTTGAAAAATGGAATTTTGAGTTTGGCGTTTTTATTTCCTCGTTCCGAAATGCGGGGATGGGGTGATGAATTGCAAACGCTTGTGACAAGTACGGAGCGCTCGACGCTTGTTGATATAGACGCGCAAGCGGTTTCGCAAGCTTGGGTGATTAATCTTATTCGAGCTCCGGAAGAAATGAGAATTCCGTTTTCGATTTTGCAGCCATTAGCCCCGCAGGGCGACGATGACACTCTTTTAAGAATTATTGTTCCGGAATTTTTATATGAGATCAAATTAAGTGTCACTCCGGGTAATCAAATTCATTTAACTGCGATGCCGGTTTTTGGTACTCCAACAGGTCATGCAGAACTGCATGGTGCCGGTACAGCAAGACAGATTAAAAAATCAGTTCCTTTCAGAGCGCAAGCTTCTTCTGCTGATCTTTCTGTACAGCGTCCCCAAGTTATTTTTGGAATGCAATCTTTTGATGCCGCTGACTTAACGTTAATACGTGAAACATCAGACGATATCAAGGTCGGATTAGTTGAAATTCGTTTGGAAGGCGATAACGTTGTTATAAAAAATCTGGGCAACAATCCTTCCGGCATATATTTACCCGTATTGCAGTTTCGGGCATTGTTATCCTCCCCCCGCTCCGAAGCGCGGTGGGACGATCATTTTGACCATCAGCGGGATCCTAAGACACAACCATTGGATTATGATCAGGCGCAAATGTATTGGCAGGATTTTCAAAGAGGAACTCGCTATCCTTATGGAATGTGGACTTTTAAAGAGACGGCGAAGAATGTTGTCCTTGCAATTTTGGACGGCACGTTGACAGGGGATGATGGAGGAATAGGGTTTAGGGAAGCCCGCAAACTTTTGAGATCGAATATTGCTGAAGACAAGAAAAAAGGGATGCAAAGAATGGTAATGTTGTACCGCAAATATGTCATAGGTTATAAAGGCACGAAAAAGAAACCTACAAAAGCGGAAGGAAACCAAAAAACAGAGGATGGTCAGCAATCCTTTTTTTATGAGGTTGGAGGTTTAAAAACATTAATGGTTCAGGGCGGGATTACCAAGGGTTATCTGTTAAAAACAGGCAGTCCGGCGGAACTGATTCGTTTAGCAATTCCGGAACTAATTGATGTGCGAAATCCGGACGCCTTGGATCCGCTTGAAGTTGAGCATAACTATTGGACCGATGACCGAAATAAAATTTATCACCTGCAGCTTGCGTTAGAAACAATACCTGAATTTGCGAGAGTATTGCAAAGTGAAAAATTTCGGACGGCAAAAAAAATTGACGCTTCTGAAGTTTCTGGGTTGGCACAAGCCTATCGCAAGAATGTTTTGGAAGCCGTGGGGGGACAGGCGAAGTTTTTTGAAACTGACGGTGGCATGACCGGAATGTTTGTGGAGCTGGTACGAAAGCAAACAGCTTTCGATGAAATTTTTAGTTTAGCGGTACCGGGGCTTGTAGATGAAAAAAACTCAGATGCGCTGCAGCCACACGAGCTTGTTGAGACAAGGCCCAAATTTTTAACAGTCGATTATATTGTCGGACAAGTCGAAAGAGTATTTGATCATGATATTCCCGGATTTTCTGCGGCAAGAGCGGCAGGGGATGATCAACGAATGGCGGAGTTTATTCAAGAAAGCGAGATATTGGACGAAGGCGAAAAAAGCCTCCGCCGATTTTTTGAAACCCATAGGTTGGGACGGTTTTTGTGGGCGGCGGATAGTAATCAGATCAGTTTTATCGGCAATTCGGCGAACCCTTACAATCTTGTCGAATTTGTATTCCCCGGCATCTTAGCTTTGACCGAAAAGTCGGCGGCTCCCAAAAAAGGTGCACGTTCGAAGAAACCCTTCTCTTGGAATAAAAATAATATCATTGGGCAAACGTTATCTAAATTAAATTCACTACATGGGTTTGCAGACGCTCTCTCCGCGCATGATGTTGGGAGTATGGTTAGTATTTATCGAGCTCAGCTTCTGCACGACAAAGACGCACAAGTTGCTTTTTTTAAAGATTTAATTCTAAACGATTGGCTCACGCAGAGCGGTAAAGAAATGACAGATATGGAAGTATACGGTTTGATTCGTCTCGCCGTGCCAGAGATGTTTGATCAAACCAAATTTGCCGGAGCTTTAACCCTCGCAGAAGTCACCTCTGCCGCCAACCGCTCCGAAGCTCGTTCATCTAGCCCTAAAGAGACTTTTTCAGGGCAAACGCATGCAGAAAGAATTCCGGCAGTTGTAAAAACGCCAATCGCGCGATCGGAATTGCATGTTGTAGCGAAAGATGTCGTTGGGTTTTATGAGAATCCCGGTTCAAAAGATGTTGTGGCGCTTGGGAATGAAGTTTCAACGGTTCATGATTTAATTCTTTTTTCAATTATTCTGCGCCAAGAAGTAATGGCTCGTACAGCTGACAGCTCGGGAATTCTTGCGATGCAATCCCACGACTTTGATAATGTTTTTTCCATCTTATCGACTCGCGCAAACTCTTCTGCATTAGCAGAGCTAATGACAGGTTCTGATTCGGTGCAAATTGCCTCCGCGTTGACTTTATTGAGTGACGCAGAAGCTAAAGCTTTTGTTGAACATTGGTTTAAATTAAAGCAGCAGTTAAGCGGTGTTTACTTTAATGCGGCAATTCTTGGAAAGATACGCGCGATCATTCAACGTTTATTTGGAAAAAATTCGGGTATGAACGTTTTGAATTATCAGTTAAAAACTCTTCCTAAAAAGGTGCCTATTCTTGTTGACGGAGAAACTGGACCGGCAGGGTATGATTTTGTAGGACAAAAAGGGAGGTCATCTGACCCGCGTGTAGAAGATATGGCGATGTTTGTTAAGCTGATTTCAGCGATTGTGAAAGTGCGTGGCAATAAGAATCGTGAGGAAGCCGTTATCGCGATTAACCATATCTTATTTATGTCGGGCAAGCATGTGTTTGATGTTGTTAGTGTCGATGAGCAAGGTCATTTTTTTGCAAATATTAATCAGTTAGAGCAGTGGATTGGTGCAATGTTTGAAGCCAATCAAGCCGTTCAAAAAGCCGCGTAAAGGTTGCACCTGTCCACCTCCCGGTAGTGACCAATGCCCACTACCGGGAGGTGGACAGGTAGTGATCAGTGACTATCACGCTCGCGAATGGTTTCAGCGAAGGCGCTCTTAATCTGCGACAAGCCGGATGAACCTAATCCGTTTTGATCAGCGATGGTTTGATAAATCACAAGGCGGTCATGATTTTCCGCGCTGACAAGCGGGGAGTTTCCACTGACTAATCCTTCGCTATTTTCAGAAGCTGCGCCGGAGTGCTTGGCAGCCTGCAGTTCAGAATAGCGTGCTTGCCGTCCGGCAAGCGCTTCGCGGACTTCCGGTGTCATTTGTTTGATGTCATAACTCGCAGCGTACGCTGCGAAAGCCCATAGCCCATAGCCTATAGCCCATAGAAGTACTAATGCTGTCCTTGTTTTTTGCGCTATTGGCTTTTTGCTTTTTGCTATTTGCTGTGTAGTATTCATTTTTTTGCTCCTTGGGCAACCATATCTTCAATGCCATTGGCAGTTTGTTTAAGTCCACGAATATCGACAATAACATTTGCGTTAATCGTAATGGGGCGGTTGGGATCGCCGACGGCTTTGACCGTGCAGCTGGTCAGAGCGAGTCCGGCCGCGAGTAATAAAAATAATTTTCTCATGACAACACTTCCCTTTTTATATATGTTTTTGTCATTCCCGCGAAAGCGGGAATCTAGATCCCCGATCAAGTCGGAACCTGTCCACTACCGGGAGGTGGACAGGTTTGTTTAAGATGCTTGAACTTTGAAGAGTCCTAAAAGTTTAAATGCCCGGAAAAAAGCGTGCTTCTCATCGACGATTATCGTCAAATTGAGGTTAAGATTAAGATTCTGCTCAGGAAAAATTATTTTTAGCTTGGCTTGGATTTTTCCGGGTTCGACAATTGCGGCCTCAACCAATCCCATGGAAAACCGCACTTTCTTTTCACTCGCGATTAGTTTCTTGAGTTCCTTTGAATTTTGGGTTGAAGGCGGCAGATAGGGAAGCGCGAAGTTGAGAAAACGCGCCGGAACTTCGCCGCCGGTTTCATCGGTGTGCAAATTAATATTAAATTTCGCATTTTCACGCGAATCAATACGAACCATAAAATCGCCGGAAACAGTTCCGTTGACGCCTTCAAAACCCGCGGGATTAAGCCAAGCATAATCTTTGATATAAACACTTTCAACCGGCGAATTAATACGGGCCGAGAAGTAACGCCCAAAACGCAAACGGATTAAGCCCGAAATAGGGCGGCTTTGTGAGGGAATAGGATGAAAGTCGTGAAATCGGATTTCACCGCGCTGGGTCATGAGCATTTTAGCGATGGAAGTTTGTGTTTCCAGCTTTTCAACAGCCAAAGGAACTGAGCCAGTTTCGGTTTTCATATTGCCTGTTACTCCCGTAATCTCGATACGCCCATCTTTTGTGATGGATACATCTTTAAGACGGATGCTGCCTTCGAATAATTCAAGGGCGGCCTGATTAGCGGCTTTCTCCAATAGCGGGACGCGTTGATTCCAAGCGTAAGCTAGGGCAATGCCCAAGACAAGGGAGGTTAGTAAAATGACCGAAAGTAGAATTTTAAAGAATCTCATAGGCACCTTAGGAAAATTCCCGTGGATACGTCCCGCAACCCCGATAGTTGAAGCGTGAAAATTAAAAAAAGCAAAACTTTCAAAAACTTCATAATTTCATTATTATACGCTCTCTCTTTTGACGTTTGCAGTTAGATATTTGTGTCAGTATATATAAGGTATGCGGTTGAGCTGAAAGCTCAGAGCGAAAAGGAAACAGATGCCCGTTATGCTTCAGGTTCAAAACCTGCGAAAAACTTATGGTGCCCGTGTTCTTCTGGATGACTGCTCCGCTTCCTTTGGAAGTGATCAGAAAATCGGTGTTATCGGCCGCAACGGCGCCGGGAAGTCCACGCTTTGCAAAATTATTCTTGGCCAAGAAGAAAAAGACTCCGGCCAGATTATCCGCAATTCCGATCTCAGGCTGGCTTATCTCGAACAGCATGATCCCTATAAAGTGGAGGAAACGGTTGCTGAATTTTTAGTGCGATATACGAATCGCGAAGAATGGGAATGCGGTGAAATTACGCATCGCTTTGAAATTGACTATGATAAGTTTCATGCTCCGATCGGAACATTGTCGGGCGGTTTCCGCACGCGCGTCAAACTTGCCGCGATGCTGCTTAAGAATCCCAACTTCTTGATTCTCGATGAACCGACCAATTATCTCGATCTTTCCACGTTGATTTTGCTTGAGCATTTTTTGCAGGAATTCCGCGGCGGTTATTTAATCGTTTCGCATGACCGTGAATTTTTGAAAAAAACATGCGATCATACTTTGGACATTGATATGGGCCGCGCGACGCTTTATCCGGGCGATGTGGAAGCTTATTTTGAATTTAAGGCTGAAAGTCTTAGACAGGTTGAGGTTTATAACAAGGGCGTTGAAAAGAAGAAGGCTGAAATGCAAGCTTTCGTGGATCGTTTCAAAGCCAAGGCCTCAACTGCGGCACGCGCGCAGTCGCGCGTAAAAGCGATGGCAAAGCTGAAAACGATTGAGGTTGCACAAACAGCAGGCAATGTGAAGATTCGTATTCCTCAAGTGGAGTTAAAAGGTGGAGTGGCGCTCGATTGCTTGGATCTGTCAATTGGTTATCCCGGGAAAACGATTGCGTCAAAAATCCACTTCGATATTGAGCGCGGTCAAAAAATCGCGATTCTCGGAGATAACGGCCAGGGCAAAACCACTTTTCTGCGCACGATTACAGAAGATCTGCAGCCCGTTGGCGGCGCTTTTAAATGGGGATATCAATTGAAAGTGGCTTGCTACGCCCAACATGTTTTTCAATCTTTGCATAAAGAAGATACTGTCATTTCGCATTTATCGCGGCACGCGGCGCAGGGCGTTTCGATGCAGGATATTCTCGATATGGCCGGCTGCTTTCTTTTTAAAGGTGATGATATTCAGAAAAAAATTCCGGTTTTATCGGGAGGCGAACGCGCGCGCGTGATTCTTGCCGGATTGCTTTTGGATAAAAACGATGTGCTGCTTCTCGACGAACCGACCAACCATTTGGATTTTGAAACCGTGGAGGCTTTAGGTGCTGCGCTTAAGAAATTCAACGGTACCATTTTCTTCATTTCTCACGACCGTACTTTCGTAAATATGGTCGCGGACCAGATTTTAGAAGTTAAAGACGGCGGCGTGCGTAAATATCCCGGGTCTTATGAAGACTATGTTTATTCGCTCGAAACCAAATACGCGGATGACCCGACCATGCATGCGCCCGCGGAAGAATCCACTCCGGTTGAAATCGCTAAGCCGGCCGCCGAAGAAAATACGGAAGAAAGTCCCAAGAAACAGGAGCTCCGTAAGAAAATGACTTCGACAAAAATTCACGCGAATAAAGTGGAAAGCCGCATCGAACGCCTTCAAAAAGATAAACAAAAATTGGAAGAAGACTCGTTTAATTTTTCGCAGGAAAAAGCAAATAAAGTCAAAGAGTTGGAATCGCAAATCAAGGAATCCGAAGAAGAGTGGATGCAACTCTCGCAAGAGCTGGAAAAACTTCAGAAGCAAATTGAGGGTAAATAGCCCCGTGTCATTCCCGCGGAGGCGGGAATCCAATATTTGTGAAGTATGTCCTGGATCCCCACTTTCGCAAGGATGAAAAAACGGTTCAATAGGAGTGATTATGGATTTTCTCACTTTCGAAAACATTGCGGCGCTTGTGACCTTGACCTTGCTTGAAATTGTGCTGGGCATCGATAATATTATTTTTATTTCGATTATGGCGGGGAAACTCCCTGAACAAGAACGGCAAAAGGCGCGAGTTTGGGGTTTGGCGCTTGCAATGCTTACCCGTATCGGACTTTTGTGTTCACTGGTTTGGGTGATGCGTTTAACCCAGCCGTTGTTTGCGCTTTTAAGCCATGAAATTACCGGCCGCGATTTGGTTCTGATTATTGGAGGGTTATTTTTGCTCGCAAAAAGTACGCATGAAATTCATGACACGCTTGAAACGCATGAGGCTGAAGAAATTAAAGCCAAAGCCGCTTCTCAATTTTTATCCGTCATTATTCAAATTGCAATTCTAGATATTGTCTTTTCGCTGGATTCCGTGATTACGGCGGTGGGAATGGCGAGTCATGTACCGATCATGATCGCGGCCGTGATGATTGCAGTTTTTTTTATGATGTTTTTCTCAAAAAGCATCGGAGAGTTTGTGGACCGTCATCCGACCATTAAGATGCTCGCCCTGAGCTTTTTAATTCTGATCGGGGTTTCACTTATAGCGGAAGGTTTACATCAGCATATTCCAAAGGGCTATATCTATTTTGCAATGGCCTTTTCAGTAATTGTCGAGATGCTCAATCTAAAATTGCGTAAAAAACGCCATTGATCGTCTGAAAAGGGGATATACGTGACCTCCAGCGTGCTGATTACGGGAGCATCTACGGGGATCGGCTTTGAACTCGCCAAACTCTTTGCCGAAGACCGGCGTAACCTTATTCTTGTCGCGCGAACCCTGTCCAAACTCAATCAGCTTGCCGCAGAATTAACGGCACGCTGCGGAATTTCAGTCCTGGTGATTGAAAAAGATTTGTCTACTCCTGACGCCGCCGCAGAAATTTATGCCGAAATCAAAGCCGCGGGGCTTTCCGTTAATATCCTGGTCAACAACGCCGGTACGGGTGTGTATGGCGATTTTTCAGAAAGCAACTTAAGTGATCAGCTGCAGGCGCTTCAGCTTAACATCATGACTTTGACTTCTTTAACGCACTTATTTTTGCCGGTGATAAAAGAAAGCAAAGGTAAAATATTAAATGTTTCCTCAACCGCCGCTTTTCAGCCGGGACCGCTTATGGCTTGTTACTTTGCCAGCAAAGCCTACGTTTTATTTTTTTCCGAAGCATTGGCGAATGAACTTAAAAAAACGGGAGTGACCGTCACGGCACTATGCCCGGGACCGACCGCAACAAATTTCCAATCGCGAACAAAAACGGAGAATATCCGGGAATCTGATATGATGATGAGCGCGGGGAATGTTGCGAAAAAAGGTTATCAGGGGTTAATGCGGGGTCAGACCGTTGTCATTCCGGGCACAATCAATAAAATACTTGTTTTTATTATCCGCTTTTTACCGCGAAATTTAGCAACTCAGGCAGCAAGATACTTCGAAGAAAGCACAACTAAATAATTATGAGCACACCAGAAAAAGAAGATTATGTGTCGGTTTCAGATAAAATCGCACGCTGGAATGAAAGAGTAGCTGCTGCTAAAAATGCGGGTATCTATCCTTATATGCGCACGATCCGTAAAATGGATGGTATGGAGATGGATATTGAAGGCCGGTGCGTGCTTCAATTCGCGTCTTATTCGTATCTCAACCTGCTGGGACATCCTGAAATCAATCAAGCTGCAAAAAAAGCCGTTGAAGATTTTGGCACCGGTACCCACGGCGTAAGATTTCTATCAGGAACCACGCAAGTCCATATGGCGTTGGAAGAGAAAATCGCGGCATTCAAACAAACCGAAAGTGCCATTGCCGTTGCTTCTGGTTATGCGGCCAATTTTGGGACCATTGCAGCGTTACTGGGTCGCAGCGACACAGTTATTTCGGATGGTTTAAATCACGCAAGCATTGTCGACGGCTGTGTTCTGTCGCGCGCTAAATTTGTACGCATTGATCATAATGATATGGCGGCACTCGAAGAAGCACTTGCAAAAGCATCTTCTAACGGAACAAAACTCGTGGTCACGGATGCGGTGTTTAGCATGGACGGAGACATTATTAATCTTCCTGAAGTGATTAAATTATGCAAAAAATATAAAGCCCTGCTTATGGTCGATGAAGCTCATTCCCTGGGTGTGATCGGCAAAACGGGCCACGGCATCGAAGAGCATTTCGGAATCGACCCTAAAGAAGGTTTAATCGATATCAAGATGGGGACTCTCAGTAAAACCATTCCAAGCGTTGGCGGTTATATTGCAGGGAATACGAAGCTGATCACTTTTTTAAAGCACTCAATCCGGCCTTTTATTTTTTCCGCGGCGCTTCCGCCTGCTTCTGCTGCTGCGGCCAAGGCCGCACTGGATGTCATTGAAAATGAGCCGGAACGAGTGAAAAAACTGCATAAAAATGCGGATTATTTTCATCGTGAGTTGAAGAAAAATGGATTTGATACGTTGAATAGCCAAACTGCGATTGTACCGATCGTTGTCGGCAACGAAATGAAGGCGTTCGCGATGACTAAAATCGCATTTGATGCAGGAATTTTTATTGTACCGATTTTACCGCCGGCAGTTCCCAAGAAAACAATCCGCATCCGTGCGACAGTTACTGCGGGGCACACAAGTGAACAAATTGACCGCGCTGTGGCGGTGTTTGCCGCAGCCGCCAAAACACTGCACATTGCAAAAGTGACCTAATGTACTTTTGCAAAATCACATGGGTTAGATATATTCGAACTTAATGGGCACCTGAACCTCAGGGTGCAAACTTTTATGTACCGGGCAAGTCATCGCCACCGTTTCGAGCGCTTTACGTTCTGCATCGGAAAAACGTTTTGGCATTTGGAAGCTGACTGACAGTTTTCCGATTCTGCGGGGTTCCGCTGACATTTCTTTGGAGACTTTGCCCTTTACGCCGATTAAATCAATTCCTGTTCGTTTGGCATAAATCGCCATAATTGTCAGCATGCACGAAACAAGCGCACCTGCAACCATATCGGTGGGCGAAAAAGATTTGCCCTCACCCTGATTATCTTTGGGGGCATCGGTTGATAAAATTGTGCCGGATGGGCCGTGTTTGAGTTTGGTGCTGAGATTGCCTGCGAATTCGACTTCAATTTCGACCATGTTTTCCTTGTGATTTCTGGTTGGCGGATGGTTTATAATGCCTGCTCTATTTTATGGGAAAACGATTTTTTTGGATATACTGGGGTTTGATATTATTGGGCTGTGCCGCGCCAGTGAATATCCCATTGCCTAAAGATCATCCGGCATACGGGTTTTATCAAACGGCAAACGCGTTTAATGTTTCGAGCCAAGAATGTTCAAAGTTGAAAGGGAACCTTGAGATTCGGCCTGATAAAATCGGTCCCGGCCGTGAATATGAAAAAATGAAAGAGTTTGCGCCCGGACTTTTTTTAGTAAAACAAAAATCAACGGGAAAGCAATCAGTAACAGTTATTTTTATGGAATATGGCTTGGTGACCAGCATACCGAAAGCCTGCTCGTGGAATTTGGATGAATTTCCAATGCGGTTGAGCGAAGCGCAGAGCAAGAAATAAAACAGTAGGAGAATGACATGTCAGTGATTGAAGACGAAATTCGGAATAAAACACTTCAAACCGCGAAAAGCTACAAGGCTTCATGGATTGAACTGGGACGTTATTTGCAGACTATCTATAAAGATAAAATGTATAAAGGCTGGGGCTTTCTCGCGTTTGAAACCTATTGCAAGAAAGAGCTGGGAATGAAAGAGGCCATGGCTTCAAAGATCATCAAATCATTTTCGTTTCTTGAGACTGAAGAGCCCAAATTGGCCAAACCGGAATTTTTTGAAAAAGAATCATCCCAGCCGGTTCCGGATTTGGATGCGCTGAATACTTTGCGTCTCGCGAAGAATAATAAGAATATTCCGCAAAAGGATTTTGAAGATATTCGTGAATCCGTTTTAGAAAAGGGCGCGGGCCAACAGGAGATTCGTGCAAAAGTTAAAAAAATCATCGAAGAATCTCAGGACACAGACAGTCTTGAGTTTAAAAAGACAAAACGTAACGCGGTTTTGCGCCGGGCGCTTTCTTCTTTGATCGCGGTGCAAAGAGAATGCGCGCAAAGTAAGCTGGTCCCGGATTATTTAATTAAGCAAATTTCAGATTTAGCCGTCAAGTTGGAAGATCAACTGAACGATTGATGATTTTAGGGGATGCCGGGGAGCGAGGGGATGACTTTGAAGTGTAAGCAAAAAGTCTGGCTATGCAATATTCAGAATTAAAAGCAAAATTAAAGCGGTCGCCGTATACACCAAGAAGAAAATCCGAGGAAATTTACAAGAGGATCGACGGCAAAAAACCTTTTTTAAAGTGGGCCGTGTTAAGCGTCCTTTTGCTTGTTATTTTTTTAGTGGCGTCCCCTTGGGTATTTGTGGCTTTAAGGCCGCAAGTGGATCATAAAATTGAAAGCCTGATTCATCGGACCAAGGGACGAAAAATCGAACTTGATTCGGTGGATCTCGGAATTATTCAGCTGACTCACGGCGGCTTGATTTTTAATCAAGTACGCGCGCATGGAACGATTCATTATGAATACCCATATTTTCAGCCCCGGCAGTTTGATATTTATATTCCCATCCTGCAAATTAACTTTCAGTATGGCTTGAGCAGCGGCTTTCGCGTGAATATTCAGGCCACAGGTTTAGAAGCTCAGGGGCGGGAGGTCGTGCCCGGTGTTGAAGAAACCTCGAGAAGATTGGAATCAGTTTCCGATGTCAATTTTAAAACCGCCATTCATATCGGCGCGTCACCCTGGAAATGGAAACGACAAGCTATAAAATGGGCCAGACAATTTAAAGCATGGGCGCTTGACGGTAGTCAGATGAAAGATATCAATTTAAGCGGCAACGCGAATTTTGTCGCGGATGGTGTTTTAACGAAAGTTTATTTTTCTTCCCGTAAGGAACGAAAAGGGGCCGCTTATCTTGTGGGAGATGCCGATGACTTGCGTCGTGTCGCGCAAATCATCGAGCCCAAATTTACGGAGGATGATATTGCGATTGCTTCCAAGAATTTATTGAAAACACCCAAGCTGCTTGATATTCGAACGCACGCGGAAAAAATGGCCGAAAAAATCTACAAACCTGATTCCAATTTTGAATATGATGTTCCGCGGCATATTTTTTGGAGTTATTGGCTGACGCAGATTTTCGGTCCGAAATTTGCACTTAGCGTAACGGACGCGCATGAGGCCGGCGATCTCGAAAATACCACCACCGAGCATGAAAAGGACCGGCATGACAACGCGCTTGGAATTGAGTACGCACAACGCAAACTTTCCGCGAAGGAAGTTGAAAAAATGATTTTAACTGATTCCCGTATTCCGCGTAATAAAACGATCTAACCCAACCTACTTGTTGCCATGATGAAATTGATCCAGGGATTAATCATATTTTTGGTGATTCTTGGGGCAACTGGAGTGATCGGATTCATGGTCATTAAACCGCAAATGGACCGGGAAGTTCAAAGATTAGTCCGCGAAACGCAGGGCCGTAATATCGAAATTGATTTTTTGGATTATGGAAAAGTGCGCTTGTCCCGTCTGGGAATGACTTTCAATCAAATTCACGTCCGGGGCGTAACCCGGATTGAGCATCCTTATTTCGATCCGCGGGAATTTGATCTTTCAATAAAGCAAATTCGAGTTGGTTTGCGGATTCCCACGGCCAAGTCTTTTAGAATAGTTGTGAAAATCTTGGGCATGGATGTCAAAGGCGGCCGGCTTTTGAATGAAGACAAAGAAGATCATGAAAGGCTTGAATCAGTTACGGGGCTTAATTTGCAAACCGGCCTGCTGCTTGAAGGTTCTCCACTTACCTGGAAAAAGCAAATTCTAAAAAGAGCGAAGCAGCTGAAAGAATGGGCCTTTAACGACCAATCAATCGAAAACTTAGAATTAAAAGGCAAAGCAGTTTTTATCGTGGATGATTGGCCTGTTTCGGTCCGGTTTCATACGGTGACAAATGAAAAGGGCCTCGTCCATTTGGAAGGCGAGCCCCAAGATTTGCGTGTGATCGCGGAGATGATCGAACCCAAGTTTACCGATACGGACCTTAATCTCGCCGCAAAGAATCTCCTGAAGACGCCCAAGCTTTTAAGTATTCGCACGGCCGCGGAAATGCAGGCGATCAGACTCAAGGATCGTGACCCTGAAATTCCGTACTATGTTCCGCGTCATATTTATTGGAGTTATTGGCTGGCAAAAGCTTATGGCGCTGATTTTGCGCGGGAAGCGACGGATGCGCATGAAATCGGAGATAACCTGGAATCCGAAGCAAGGCATGAGGTCGGACGGGAGCATAATGCTTTAGGAAGAGAATATGCTGCGCGCAATTTGCCGGAAGCAAAAATAGAAGAAATGATTTTTTCGGATCCGCGCGTGCGTCTCGTTCTTCAAGTCGCCGAAAAAAAATCAGCCAAAGCCGCCTTGTCAAAAAAGGCCGCCGCGCTTTCGTCTCAGTTGTGACTTCTGATTTACCGCCGCCCGTTATCAAAAGCCCGGAACCCTTCGCGACTCCGCAGCTACAATTTTTATTTTCTCAGGCGGGGATTGATTTGCAAACGGCTGAGCTGTTTTGGGCCGGCAGCGATGAAGCCCGTCAGCTTTATCGTTTAATTAATTCCGACGGAAGCGGTTCTGAAATGACGGTGATTTCGTTTGTTGCGGAAGATGAAAAAATTATTTTCCGGGCTTTTCAGGATTGGTTCGCGGCCGCGATCAGGAAAGTTTCCGATGCGTCACGCGGCTATTACACTTTTGATGTATTGCAATTCGAAGTCAGCGATGCGCCGTGGTCATGGAATGATTTTACGGCTTTGATTATCGCGCATGCTAAAAAATTGGCGGTGGGTGAAAGGCAAATCATTCAATTTGGCGCGCTTTGGGGTGTTTTGCATAAACGCACTGAAGCTGAGTTTGGGCGGGTGGAATCAAAGCTTACCCTTTATTTTTGCAAGCCTTCGATCGAAGCTTTGGCGCGTTTTGTTAAGAAACAGAGTTCCCGGTTAGCGAAATTTCCCGGGATGACTGTGTTTAGGGATTTGAGCCGCACGGCGCTTTGCCAAAACCCGGCTGATTTCGAATTTATGTCGAATGAATTTCGTCTTAAGCAGGCAGGCCTCAATGAGGTTGGAAGCCTTATCTATTGGCATCCCTCCGCAAAGCTGCTCTTTCGAGTGTAGGTCAAGACATCCTTCCTACCTCCCGGCGCTAGGAAAGCTTCCTAGCGCCGGGAGGTAGGAAGGTTACTTGTCTGGTGCGTTTGATTGCTTTCATAAATCAGGCATAGTATATTCACAGCCTTTTGAGAGTTGAACTTTAGGGAATTATGACAGTAGAGAACAAAAAAAGATTAACGATTGGCTTGATCGGCGCTTTTACGCCCGAGCTTTTCAAAGGCGATTACTTTACGCAGCTTTTGATCGGCGTAACCAATGCGCTTGTCGGCACGCCGCATGATTTTCGCCTGATTCTTATCAAAGAAGAAGAGTACAAGAACCCCGATTTTAAAATTCTGGACCGCCACAATATTGACGCGCTTATTTTAATTACTTGGCGTATTCATGACCGTTATATTTCGGAAGCGTTGGATGAAAAGAAAATTCCCGTGATAGTGATTAATGACCCTACACCGGGTTTGCGCGCGAGCATCGTCTATTGTGATAATAAAGAAGGCGTCCATCTCGCGATGCGGCATTTACTTTCCCGCGGTTACCGCAAAATAGGGATGCTGCATGCTCCGGATGATGCCTCGCTTGACGCGCGCCAGCGTTATGATTTATTGCGCGAACTTTTAGGGCAATACCAGCTTACTTTTGATCCTGAACATTACCGCAAATGCGATTACTTTTTTGAAGAAGACGGCTATTTAAAAATGCTGGATATGATTCATCAAACTGAAAAGCTGCCGCGTGCGATTATTTGCGTGAACGATGATATCGCTATCGGAGCGATACGCGCGTTGAAAGAAAACTGGATTCGTGTTCCTGATCAGGTTGCCGTCATCGGTTATGACGGAATCCGCAAAGGTAAATACACCGAGCCGTCGCTCACGACAGTAGGCCAGCCGCTTGAGCTTATGGGCCGTGAAGCAGTCAAGATTTTGATGCAGCAAATTGAAAAGAATTCTTTAGAACCTGTTACCCGAGTTGTATCGCCAGAGTTAATTATACGTAAGTCTTGCTAGCCGCTCACATCTCCGGAATAGCGGCGCTACGGTGATTGCGCTTGTGGGGCTTTTCCTTGTAACAATGCGGGCAATGATCAGGTGCTTTGTAATGCGGAGATTTCTGTTCTTCGATCGAAAGAATGGCCTGGCAGTTAAAACACATCGCGTCGCCGGTTGGTTTTAATTTTTCATCAAGCGCGACGCGCTGGTCAAAAACAAAACATCCGCCCTCAAAATAGCCGCGCCCCATTTTTTCGAAATAATTTAAAATCCCGCCGTCGAGTTGATAAACCTCGCGAAAGCCTTTTTTGAGCATGAGGGGCGCGGCTTTTTCACAGCGGATTCCGCCGGTACAAAAAGTAACGATCGGCGTGTCTTTCCATTTTTCGGGTGCCTTCTCCAAATCTTTTTCAAAATCCGAAAAATGCTGCGTGCCGAGATGCAGCGCTCCCACAAATTTTCCGACCTGATACTCATAATCATTGCGTGTATCGAGAATGACCATTTTTTTTCCATCCGCAACCCAACGGTGAAATTCTTCGGGAGCGAGGTGAGGGGCTGAATCAGCCGGCAGATTAATCGGCGTCACTCCCGGTTCCGCGACAATCGCGGGTTTAACTTTAACCAAGGCGCGGGTAAAGGGCATTTTTTCCGAATAGCTGACCTTCAGGGAGGGATTGGGAATGCCGATAGTCTGAAGCAGGAATTTCACGAAAGTATCCATTTTCTCGGAAGGGCCCGCAAAAGAGCCGTTGATGCCCTCTTGTGAAAGTAAAAGGGTGCCTTTAATATCGAGCTGGTGCATGTGCCCGCGCAATAGAGTCCGGGCGGCTTTGACATCAAAGGTTGGCTTGAAAAACTGATAGAACGCGACATTTTTTATAGGGAGTGTGCTCATGCGAGCATTTTATCACATTTTTGTTTTGGCTCTGCGGTTTAGCCGCAACCGCGCGAGCCTTGCATCCAGCTGGGGCATCCCGGCGTTATTGCTAACGGTACTTTGCTTTTCATCTTCTTCATCCGGTTATGCGGAAGGGCTTCTCAGCAAGATTCTATTTTTTCAAAAAAGCGGTGAGTCACCGGCTCAAAAGGAGCGTACAACAAAAGATTTAATGCGGGCCGCGATTGACCACGCGGTTTTTGACGCGAGCCAGGTGAACGGCTTTTATCATGAATCCGATCTCAAAATTCAAATTCCCGAGCAAATGAAAAAAATAGAAGACCTTTCAAAGCGGTTGAAGGTCGATCTTTTTTGGCATGACATTGAACTCGGTTTGAACCGCGCCGCTGAAAAAGCCGCGCCCAAGGCTGGTGTCCTGATGAAAAGCGCGCTTGAAGATCTTCAATTTGAAAAAGACCCCGAAAAGATTTTGCGCGAAGAGGGATCGGTAACACCTTATTTCCGCCGCAAAATGGAAGAGCGTTTGCGCGTGGATTTTAAAAGGGAAATCGAAAGATCAGTCAGCGGTGAAAATGCTTTGGCCGCTTATGTGGAAATGAAAAATATTTATGCTTCGATTCCTTTTGTGAAAAACTCGGATAAAGTTTTTGTTTTGGAAGATGAGATTTCACGCAAGGCACTCGAAGGTATTTTTTCCAGAATCGAAGAAGAAGAAAACCGGCTCCGCACCGTGCGGTCCGGATCCTGAAAGGAAACAAGGAGTTTATGAATTACGATCTTTTTTTGGAAGAGTTAAAAAAAGCCCCGTGTCAGGAATTACGCAGCACCGACCCCGAGTATTTTGAGTTGGTTGTCAAAACATCGGATTTGGCCCGCGTGAATACAATCTTAGAAACATTTTTTGGAAAGGCGATCAAACCTTCAGGCGCGAAAGCTTCTGCGGAAGCGAAAAAGAAGGCCGAAGCCTATGGAGGTATTCGCGATGATCAAACCCTTTATTATCTCGAAGCGGAAGAACTTTACTATTACTCCCTGATTTGGCCTTGGGCTAATGGGCAATCGGTCACCGTCAAAGTTATCCGCGCCGCGTAGCCTGTTGAAAAAGGCTCATTTACTCCGTTCTCATTCAGAATTTAGTAAACATTCTATTGTTTTGTATGTGCCTCTAAAACAATTCAACTGACTCAGACAATTGCCTCTTCGGGCAAAACTCGTCAGTTTGAATTTGTTTTAGAAGCATTCTTTGCAAGTGTGGGGTGGGGCAATCATCAGAGAAACAAGACCGAGGATGCCAAGGCGATAGAGACGCAACCTTATTTCTCCAACTTCAGCCTCCAAGGTTTACAAAGTAGTTTCCCGCTATATCTTTTTTTATCTCAACACAGCTGAGATAAAAAAACGAATTCCCACAGAACACAAGAGAGTTGTTTGAAATCCCCTTTTCTTGGTGCTGCTGTGCAGAACCAAGAAAAGGCATGACGGGAAACTTGCTGGCTGAGGTTGAGGTCGGGAGCAGCAAATTTCAAGCAAAGCGCCTTCGATAGATTTATTTTTCCAAGACAATGCATTGTCGATAACTCATAGTCTGCATATAATGCGCGCTATTAATTATTCTGCATTAACCAAGGCTTTTATGAAATCGGCAAAATCAGTACTCATTCAATTTTTTATCGCGTTTATTTTTATCGCATCGTTTTCTTTTTCGGGTTGTTCAAAACATCCTACCGTTGAATCCAAAAAGGAAACATCGCCGCAAATCGAACACCCTGTGCGCGGCCCGAAAAAAGCCGCGCTCGTGATCGAACAATTCTCCGATTTTTATTGCCGCTTCTGCAAGCAACAGGCAGCAGTATTAAAAAAAGTAACCGAAGCTTATCCCGATAAGATTCGCTGGACATTCCGCCATCTGCCGATTTCGGGTGAGCCCGGTGTGGGTTCTTTTCCGGTGCATGAAGCTTCGATGTGCGCCGCTGAGCAGGGCAAGTTTTGGGAATTTCATGACATTGTTTTTGCTCTCGATAAACGATTAGACGTTTATGAGATCGCCAAAAAAGCTCAGTTGGACAAACAAAAGTTTGACGCATGCTTTAAGGCAAACCGTTATCGTGACTATGTTTCTAAAGATATGGAAGAAGGGCAGAAAAGGGGCGTATCTGGGACACCAACTTTTTTTATTAACGGGGAACTTGTCGCGGGACTTCGTAATTTTGAATATTTTGCGGAAGCGATTGATCCCGAGCTTGCCAAAAAAGCCGCCGCTCAAAGAAAAGCTGCCGAAGAAGAGTTCCTGAAAACAATTAATCCAAGTGAAACCGGGCGTCCTTCCGCCGGACCGGCGAATGCAGCCGTGACGATCACGGAGTTTAGTGATTTTCATTGTCCTTTTTGCGTACAGCTTACTGCGACGATGAAACAGATCATGGAAGCTTATCCGCAGGATGTGCGGCGCGTGTGGCGTCATTTTCCTTTGCCGATTCATCCTTATTCGCCTTATGCCCATTTAGCTTCCGAGTGCGCGCACAGCCAGGGACAGTTTTGGGCTTTTCATGAAAAGGTTTTTGCGGATCCGGGAGCGGCGCATTCCGAGCCGGACTTTTTAAGAATTGCCGAAGCGCTCAAACTCAATGCGCCTCAATTCAAGGCCTGCTTTGAAAGCCCGGACACAAAAAAGAAAATCGAAAATGACGTGCTTTTGGGAATGTCGAAAAAAGTAGGCTCCACGCCCACGGTCTTTGTGAATGATGAAATGTTTGTCGGTGCCAAATCTTTTGATGAGTTAAAAAAAATTATTGACCGTAAATTGGCGGAAGCCAAAAAGAAATAATCTGAGAGGTTGGAAGAAGGAGGAGGTATGCATATTTCGGTAGAAGAGCTGCTTGCGCACGTTTTAAATATTCTTTACGCGGGCGCTATTTTTTTTATTGGAAAATGGCTTGCCAGAACCTTATCGAATTTAACTGATAAGGCTTTGAGCCGGACACATATTGAGGTTGCGCTGGTTCATTTTTTAAGAAATCTGGTTTATTTTGCGCTGCTTGCTTTTGTGGTGATTGCGGCGCTCGGCCGGCTAGGAATTCAAACCGCGTCATTTGTAGCGGTGCTTGGCGCCGCGGGTTTCGCGGTGGGCATGGCTTTGCAAGGTTCGCTTTCTAATTTTGCGGCGGGCGTCATGATCTTAATTTTTAAACCGTTCAAAATCGGTGATGCTGTCACTGCCGCCGGTTCTTCGGGAACGGTGACATCCATTCAAATTTTTAACACGATTATGCATACCCCCGATAATGTGGAAATTATTATTCCGAATGCGCAGGTGATCAGCGGCACGGTCATGAATTATGTCGCAACGGGAACCCGGCGCATCGATTTGAAATTCGGGGTGTCTTATAAAGATAATATTGATAAGGTTCGCAATGTCATCCAAGCGGTGATCAAAGCTGACAACAGAATTTTGCCGGAACCTGAAACGGTGATTGCAGTAGGCGAGCTGGGCGAAAACAGTGTTAATTTTATTGTGAGGCCTTGGGTTAAAGCAGGGGATTATTGGGATGTTCAGTTCATGCTCAATGAAAACATTAAAAAAGCATTTGATAAGGAAGGCATTGAAATGCCATTCCGCCAATTAGACGTCTTTATAAGAAATCCGCAAGATCTGCAGGCCAAAGTATAGGGTTGTTGGTCCTATAAAACCCACATTTTTGTTTTAAAATAAATTAGCAAGTTGAATATCCGCCTAAATTTTTCTTGTTACTTATTCATTTTTCATTAGAATGACGGCTCGCCTTTTTGACGCGATTGCACCAAGAATTTCTTTTTGAATAATTTGGAAACGAAAGCGTCTGAAGAAGTAGTTTAGAGGTTTGGGGTATTCACCCCATGGAACCTTAACGGGTTAAAGCTTAAACTGCGGCGATAGGCATAATTTTGAAGGCCAAAATTTTTTAGCCTTATAACCTAGAACTTAACCACAACCAAAACTCAGGAGTTTATCCATGTTCAAGAAATTCGCGGGCTTTATTGCACCGTTACTTGTTCTCTCCCTGGCGTTTCCGGTAAGCAGCTTCGCATACGAAGTGCCGAAAGAAAATTCCAAGGCAGAATATTTTTACCTTTTCGGTCCTGAAGGGGATCCATTACGTGGAAAAGACGACACAGAAATGTCACTTTTTGTTGATGTTCCCAAGGCTTCAACCGAAGCTGTGACGATCAGCGTTTATGACCCTGAAACATCCGGTAAAGTAGATGCAATCGGCGGATATGGAAAGCCTGTTGCTGATACCGAAACTATTTTTACTGTTGAAGGTAAAGAAAATCTTGCGACTAAAACTTTTGGTGCGGGTTCCACGGACGGCGATGGCCAGTGGGTTTCACTCGGTTCTTTTAAGCCTGAACAAGGCCGTGAAGTGGGCGATTTTCTCCGTTTTCGCGTTAACGTGAAAACAACTAAGGGTGACGATCAGAATTTGTTTAAGTTCAAGATTTCCCCGAATTACGCTGAATCATTCAGCGAAAAATTTTATTTCCGTCTCCCGAGCCCCGGTGATAGCATTCATTTCTATCCCGCGATCCCGAACGGCATCACAAACATTGTTGCTCGTAACTTCGACCTCGATAAAGACGGCGGAGTCGGACAATTTAAAGATGACGCGACAGGCAAAGCCTACGACGTTAAGGATTCTGAAAGCGGAAAATGGGCGGATACACCTGTAACTCTTGAAAACGACGCACAGCGTCGTTTGGATTACAAAGTGACAACGACCCATCAAACCCGCGGTAATGCCGGTATCCAATTTACGGATGACAAGGGCAATGCAATTCCCATCTACTTCAAGCGCGGCGGATTTGTTGCTCCTGAAGAACCGAAAGCTCCGGCTCCTGCGCCGAGCGCATGTAACGTGTTTGAATTTGACGGAAGAAAGTCTTATGACATGAACAAAGATAAGATCACTTATCTTTGGGATTTCGGTGATGGCGTAACTAGCACTGACCCGGTTGTTACTCACGTTTTTGCAAAAGGCGGAAACTATAATGTGGCGTTGACGGTTAGTGATAATTCCGGTCTTCATTGTGAAAAGAAAACAACTCAGACTCCCGTGATGGTGAACACACCTCCGGTATGTAATTTGAACGTTCCTCAAACCGCTTGCACAGGCCAGAGCGTTTCAATCAGCGGCGCAGGTTCGGCTGATGGTGAAACCAAAGAACTCGGCTATATGTGGAATTTTGGCGATGGCACCAGCGCAGAAGGCGCTTCGGTTTCCAAAGCTTTCACTAAGGGCGGAATGTACAATGTTTCGCTGGTAGTGAACGACAACCAGAACACAGAATGTTCAACGGTTGCTTGCGGAGCTCAAATCAAAGTCAACAGCGCGCCGGTTGCAATTGCAGGCGATGACGTTGCTCTTTGCTTGATGAGCCAAGCCGCTGAATACCAAGTTAATTTCAACGGAAGCAAGTCTTATGACGCGGATAACGACAAGATATCCTATGCGTGGGATTTTGGCGACGGTTCAACCGCTGAAGGCGCAAAAGTGAATCACGTTTACAAACAAGCCGGCGAATACACAGCCCGTTTGACAGTGAACGACGGATCCGGCGCTGCTTGCGGCGTTTCAACTGATACTGTAGTTGTTCGCTTGAACAAAGCTCCAGTTGCTGATGCGGGCCAAGATGTTTTTTCTTGCTCCGGCGGCGCGGTAACTTTGACTGCGGCAGATACAGGCGCGGCGAAATACACTTGGAACTTTGGCGATGGCACAACTGGCGAAGGTAAGTCAGTAACCCATAACTATGCCAAGGGTGGAAGTTATACAGCTACTGTGACTGTTGATGATGGTAAGGGAACACCTTGCTCCACAGCAATGGATGCGACGAATGTACGCATTAACTCTGCTCCGATGGTGAAATTGAGCCAAGCACAAAATGCTTGTACAGGTGAATCTGTATCGCTCAGCACTGAAGGTTCAGTTGATCCTGACGGCGATCGTTTGAAATATACTTGGAACTTCGGCGACGGAACAACCGTTGAAGGTGGTTCAGGTATGTCACACGCTTACGCCAAGGGCGGCAGCTATAATGTAACCGTAACCGCGAATGATGGCACCGGCGAATCTTGCGGCGTAGGTTCGGCTACGACATCGGTGAATGTGAATACCCCTCCGATGGCAAATGCAGGCCCGAACCTTGTATGCTGCACAGAAGAGCAGAGCAAGTTCGATGGTTCACAATCGTCAGATCCAGACGGTGATAAGCTTAGCTATCTTTGGAATTTCGGAGATGGCAGCACGGGCGAAGGTGCTCAGGCGCAACACGCTTACACCAAGTTCGGCCAATATAACGTCAGCCTTACGGTTGATGACGGAAAAGGAACTCATTGCTCAACATCGACCTCCGGGTTCGCTGCTGACGTGAATGCAGGTCCGGTTCCGGTGATTGCAGTTCGCGCTAAGAAATACGCGAAATAAAAACTAAGTAGGAAGAGCGTGTGGGGGAAAATCCCACACGCTCTTTTTATTTAATCGCCGCGTTAGACGCGGCTCAATAGTTTTTATTTCATTTTGAATTGCAATCCTCGGTAAAATTCGGATTGCGTAATAAAATTCTTAAGTGTGGCTAGAGTTTTATCGATAGCCGCAAAACATAACAGAGGGGGCTTCATGGGCGGTATATTAGGGCTAGTGATTTTGGTGCTTGATATCATTGCGATCATTGATATTTTCAAAGGCACTTCGGATACAGGCAAGAAAGCACTTTGGATTGTCTTGATCCTGCTTCTCCCTGTTGTAGGTTTGATTCTTTATTATCTTTTAGGTAAAAAGAAAAGCGCTTAAGCTTCTTTCGATTTAAAGCCCCTCTCGTAAGAGAGGGGCTTTTGTCATTCCGGCCAGCCCCTCGCAACTTCTTTGTTTTACTCAGAAGATGCTCGGGATAAATTCGCCCATTCCTCACAAACCCCTTGCACCATTTTAACTTCATCCTAACGATGCTCGGGGTAAATTCGACCTTACAAGTTACATGCTGTAACTTGCGGTCTCATTCAACTTGTGGTCTCGTTTAAATTTTCACATGAAACAGAGGCAGATTTTCCCCGAATAGAATAGAATAGAGGAATTCTATTGAATCCCGTTAGAGTCTTAACCGGCGGTAATGGGATAGGTTTAAGTATGTTTGCGGCAATTATTTTAATTTACGGCTGTTTTTTATTTGTGGAGACTCTAACGGGATGAAAAAAATTCTGCTTATTATTTTTTTAGTTGGAGTATTGATCGCTGCGGGCCTAACCGTTTTTATTTTTACATTTGATTTGAACCGCTATCGTCCTCAAATTGAAAAACAAGCCTCATCTGCGGTGGGACATCCCGTTAAAATCGGAAACCTTTCTTTGGCTTGGCGCGGCGGATTGGCGGTGCAAGTGGATGGCGTTCAAATTTTAAGCAATGATGAACCTGTTCTTAAAGTTCAAAGCGCGGGCGCGGTTTTACAGCTGGCACCTTTATTAAGGCACAGTATTCAAATCGGATCCATTTTCCTGGACGGCGCGGACATCCGCGTTTCAAAAAATGCTGAAGGTAAAGTCGAAGTTCAAGGTCTAAGTTTGCCGTCCTCCGGCAATATTCCCGACTCTGCGCCTTCGGCACAACCGCAGAATGCTTCCTCTACTTCATCCGGTTCTCCGGCATGGACTTCATTTCTGATTAATAGTTTGAAATTAAAAGATATTCACGTTTATTACGAAGATGACACGCCCGCTTTTCCGGTTCAGCTTGATTTGCGTAATCTGGAATTATCCGTAAAAAATGTTTCGCTTTTTCGTCCGATGGAATTTGAAATGGCCGCGGCGTTATTCGGCGCCAAACAAAATGTGCATGTTTCCGGCCGTTTAAAAGTATCGGACCAGGGCGCGGAAATCAGCGCGGAAAATCTCAAGGCCGAAACGGATTTAGGCGCGCTCGACCTCGCGGAGTTGGCGCGCAGTTTGCCGCGTTTGATGGCTCAGATACCCGTATCCTCGCTGAAGGGTAAACTCAAAGTGAATGTCGAACAATTTAAAATCCAAAACGGAAAACTGAATGATTTTGAAGCGGATGTGACTTTGGCGGATGGGCAGGTTTCCGCGTTAGGCGCGTCGCCTTTGCTCGACCACGTCCAGGTTACCGTGAATCATTTTCGTCTTAACGCGCCGGTTGATTTTAAAATACAAAGCGCAGTGCTTTCCGATGATTCTAATTTTAGTTTTCAGGGGCGCCTGGAGACGGCCGCTTTGGGTAGAATTGTTATCGGGCCGGCTCAGACCGATTTTGATTTAGACCGCCTGAATTGGAACCGCGTGGAATCTTTTATACCGGCTTTGCGCAATGCGGGGCTCGCGTCGCCGCCGGAAGGGCGTTTGCACGCGGACATTAAGCGTTTTGATTTTCAGCCTAAGCGCGAACCCGCGGGTGATATTGATTTTCGTTATGACCAGGGGCGTTTGAAGTTTAAAAACTTTGCGCAGGAATTAAGCTCGGTGAATTTGACCGGAACTTTGCGCGGGAATCAGCTTAACCTCGACGCGTGGAATATGAATTTAGGAACCAGCCCCGCGGAAGGCCGTCTCAATATTCAAAATCTTTTTACGGCGCCCATTTTCCGTTCGGAAGTCAGGGCCCGCGCAATTAATCTTGCCTCTGTGCTTCCAGCACAACCGGCGGGGATACCCACGCCTGAAGGTATTCTTTCTTTTGAATTGAGTGTCGGCGGCAGCGGAAAAGTACCCGAGGTGATTTTGCCTTCATTGTCGGGCACGGGACATTTCCGGATTGAAAAGCCGGTGGTCCGCAATTTAAACGCATTACAGCAAATTTTTACCAAGCTTTCCGCGATCCCGGGCGTGAGCGATGCTTTGAATCCCAGCCGCATGTCGGATAAATTAAAAGACCGTTTAGCGAAGCGCGATACCACGCTTGAAACGATTGACCAGGAGTTTGCTTTGCAAAATCAAAATATTCATTTTGATAAATTTGAGGTTATTTCTCCGGATTTTATTGTGCGCGGCCCCGTGAATGCAACCTTGGACGGTGTCGTTGACGCGCGGCCCACGGTTTGGATTCATCAGGAAATTATGGCTGAGTTGACAGATCGTGTCCGTGAGTTGTCCTTTGCGCTCAACCCGCAGGGGCAATTGCAGGTTCCGCTCAGTATCAGCGGTAAAGCACCGCAGCTTGCGGTGACTCCGGATGTTCAATTTTTATTGGGAGAAATTGTGCGTAACCGTTCTACTCAGGCCGCCGGGCAAATTGCACAGCGTATCGCAGCGGGTAAAGGGCCGGGCAGTTTGAGCCAGATTTTGGGCGTTAAAAGTTACGGCGACCAAGCCTCCGCAAACAATGCTCCTGCTGAATCGGCCGATGGAAGCGGTTATACCGGTAATAATGATTCCTCTGGGGCGGCAGCCGGTAATGATTCTTCCTCTGCGACATCGTCGCCGCAACCGGATGATACTTCGGTGCCCGTAAAAGTTTATCCGTCGCAGCAGCAGAAGCCGCAAAGCTTATTGGATGCGTTTACCGGCGGGCAAAGTCAAAGCGGTGCAGGCCAAGCCAAAACCAGCAACGCTGAACTTGCAGCAGGTCTTTTAAATTCTTTTCTTTCGTCGAATTCCAATCAAAAAGATAATTCAAATTCATCCTCATCCAATTAAAATTTTAGCAAGGTTGTGAAATGAGTTTCATAAGAAGTTTAATTCTTACCGGCATTATTCTTTTTGCCGCGGTTCATTTTGGAAGCAACTATGTCGTAGCCCAAGGCTTGGGAAATTGGCTTGGAGTGCCGGTTAAAGTTGGCGCAGTCCGCTGGGGGCTTGAAAGCCATCGATTCATTGCGAAAAATGTACGCATTCAAAATCCCGCCGGGTATAGCGGCAAAGACCTGGTCCGCATTAGCCGCATTCAGGCTGATTATGATGCCTCCGAGCTCCGGCATGGCATGCTCAAGGTTACACGCCTTGAAGCGGGTATTGATGAAATCCGGCTCGAGCGCAAATCTGTTTCCGAAGCCAATATTTTAGAAATGAACCCGATACGCGCCGCTTTGCATCAGGAAATTAAACAGGCTAAACAAAAAGGCCTGCCCATTTATTTTCAAATTGAAAAGGTGAAGCTGGAAATGGGGAAAGTCTTTTTTCAAACACAATTAGGCAATGATCAGGTGACCGAGAACCGTCCCATGAAGTCGCCCGATACGGAACTGACTGTGTTGACCACTCCGGACCGAATCGTGGTCTATGTGGCGCTTTTGGCTTTGCAAAGCGCGGGCTGGCAATCAATTTTGCCCACAAAATTGGAGGCCGCCAATCAAATTCAAACTCAGATGAATGAATGGGTTGAGCAATTGCGCGAGCAGGCTTTGCTTTGGCAGGCGCAGGTCAATCAAATCATTGCAGAAAAACTAGGTAAGAAGTCATGACGCTTTATACTTTTAAAGCGGAACAGTTTTTGAACTATCCGCCCGAACAAGTTTTTAACTTTTTTAAAAAGCCTGAAAATCTTGACGCGGTGACGCCCAAAAACTTAGGCTTTAAAATTTTAACGCCCAGCCCGATTCCAATGGAGAAGGGGGCGGTGATTGATTACACCATCCGTCTTTATGGTTTTCCCATGCAATGGCAAACAGTCATTACGGATTATGATCCACCGCATTCTTTTACCGACTCCCAGGCGAAAGGGCCGTATCAAACTTGGATTCACACGCATCGCTTTATTCCGCAAGACGGTGGAACGCTTATGACGGATGAGGTGCAATATTCAATCGCAATGGGGCCTCTCGGTGAGATTGCGCGTATTTTGTTCGTTGAAAAAGAAATTAGAAAAATTTTTGCTTATCGCAAAAAAGTCATTAAAGAGGTTTTTGCACGGAGCGTTGCATGAGAGTCGTGATTGCCGGCGGAACTGGCTTCATCGGAAAAAGTTTAATTACACAATTGCTTGCCGCGGGAGATTCCGTAACCCTGCTCACGCGCAGCGGCCGCATTGCGCCCGAGTTTAAAGATAAGGTCAGCGCTCAGCCATGGGACGGAAAAACATCCGGAAATTGGGAGCGGGTGATGAATGAAGCGGATGCCGTGATTAATCTTTGCGGTGAGGGGATTGCTAATAAACGCTGGAGTGAAAAGCAAAAAGCATTGCTTCGCGCCAGCCGCATTGATTCGACCCGCGCGATTGTGCGCGCGATCCGTTCGGCTGAAGTAAAGCCGAAGGTTTTAGTGAATGCTTCCGCGGTGGGTTTTTACGGCTGGGTCGCCGAAGATGAAGTGGATGAAAAGTACCCTCAAGGGAAAGGTTTTCTCGCGAAACTTTGCGCGGATTGGGAAGCTACGGCGCGTGAAGTTGAAACTTTGGGTTTGCGTTTGGTGCTGCCGCGCATCGGAATTGTTTTAGGCCCCGAAAAAGGCGCCCTGCAAAAAATGATACCGCCGTTTAATTTTTTTCTGGGCGGACCGTTGGGTTCGGGGCAGCAATGGTTTCCGTGGGTACATGTTCAAGATGTGGTGAGTTTGGTCATTTTTTCAATTAAGAAAGATGTTTTATCCGGGCCTGTGAATGCCTGCGCTCCGTATCCGGTCAGAATGAGTGAGTTTTGCAAAACTTTGGGACGCTCCCTCAATCGGCCTTCGTGGATTCCGGTGCCGTCTTGGGTGGTTAAGCTGCTTTTAGGAGAAATGTCGGAAATGATTCTCGTAGGGCAGCGTGCCGTTCCCCGGGTAGCGCTTAAAAACAGCTTTAAATTCCGCTATTCTTTCCTGGAATCCGCCCTCATTGCTATCCTCAATTCGGACCCGCTGAAAACACGTTAAATTCAGGCTTTTTCGCCTCGTCTTTGAGGCGAGGACGGATCCGTCGCTGCTTTAAAAAGCAGGCGGAACCGCGTGATTACAAATTCATATTTGCACTACAGATGAACCTTTAGTATGATACCGCAAATGGGACACCTGCCGAACTCAACTGCACCCGCAGTGACTGCATCGTTACCATTGCTGAGCAAATTTTCCTCTGAGTTGTTTCACAACTCAACCGGAATTCAAAAATTTTAAAAGCGGAGTAATATAAATGTCAGTATTTATTGGACGTGATCGCAAAGCTCGCCGTGCATATGGTTTTGACGAAATCGCATTAGTCCCGGGTGACATTACCATCAATCCCGATGAAGTTGATATTCAAATGAATATCGGCAAAATCAAATTCGACATTCCTTTTCTTGCTTCAGCTATGGACGGCGTCGTTGATCCCAAATTCGCGATCGCGATGGGCAAACTCGGCGGCCTTGCGGTTTTGAACCTTGAAGGTATTTATACCCGGTATGAAGACTGCTCCTCCATTCTTAAAGATATCGCCAAAGCGACTCCCGAAAAAGCCACCGAACTTGTTCAGAAACTTTATACGACCCCGATCAAAGAAAAATTAATCGCGAAGCGGATTCAGGAAATTAAAAAAGCCAAAGTCCATTGCGCGGTCAGTTCGATTCCGCAAAAAGCGGAACGTTACGGCGCGATCGCCCAGGAAGCTGGTTGCGATATTTTCATCGTGCAATCCACGGTCACAACCGTAAAACACGTTTCGACAAAATATCAAATTGTTGATTTTGGAAAATTTGTTAAGAAAATGAAAATTCCCGTCATTCTCGGAAATTGCGTGACTTATAAAGTCGCGCTCGACTTGATGGAAACAGGCTGCGCGGGCTTGCTCGTAGGCATCGGCCCCGGTTCGGCCTGCACTTCACGCGGAGTTTTGGGACTCGGCGTTCCGCAGGTGACTTCGATCGCGGATTGCGCTGCGGCACGCGAAGTTCATTACAAGAAAACAGGTAAATACGTGAATATCATCGGTGACGGCGGAATGTCGAACGGCGGCGATATTTGCAAAGCGATTGCATCCGGTGCGGACGCGGTCATGGTTGGTTCCGCTTTTGCGCGTTCGACTGAAGCTCCCGGAAAAGGTTTTCACTGGGGTATGGCAACGCCGCACGCGAATCTTCCGCGCGGAACACGTATTCATGTCGGAACAACGGGAACTTTGGAAGAAATTCTTTACGGCCCCGCGAATCTCGATGACGGCACGCAGAATTTAGTCGGCGCATTGCGTACAAGTATGGGTAATGTCGGTGCGAAAAATATCCGCGAAATGCAATTAACCGAGTTGGTCATTGCTCCGGCGATGAAAACCGAAGGTAAAGTTTTCCAGCGCGCGCAGCGTATCGGAATGGGCAAATAGTTTTTGGACAAGTTAAAGGGATCGAATTTATTATGACGATTTTATTTCGTACCACTTGTCCGCTGCGAGCCCATTCATCTGCGGTTGAGGCAAAGCCTCAGAGCCAAATATGACCGAAACGATTGTAGTTCTCGATTTTGGTTCCCAGTACACGCAGTTGATCGCGCGCCGCGTGCGTGAAAATAATGTTTTCTCGCGCGTCCTGCCTTACAGCGCGACCTTCGAACAAATCCTTGAAAGCAATCCCTGCGGTATTATTCTTTCCGGTTCCCCGGCGAATGTTTATGCCAAAGGCGCGCCGCTGCCTGATCCGCGGATTTATGAATCTGATATCCCCATTCTCGGAATTTGCTATGGTATGCAGCTTTTGTCGCATGTCTTTGGCGGCAAGGTGCAGAAGTCGAATAAACGCGAATACGGCCTTTCGGCGCTGAAAATCCATGACCACAAAGACCTTTTCAAAGGCATCAACAAATCTTTCAATTGCTGGATGAGCCACGGCGACAAAGTCACGGCTTTGCCGAAAGGCTTTGAAATTCTCGCGCATACCGCGAACGCGCCTTATGCCGCGATGCGCCATTCCAAAAAACAAATCTACGCGATTCAATTTCATGCCGAAGTTGCGCATACGGAAAACGGTTCCAAGATTTTCAAAAACTTTTTATACAATGTCTGCGGCTGCACGGGCAATTGGACTGCGAAATCCTTTATTGATGAAACAATCAAAAATATCCGCAAGCAAGTCGGTAAATCGCGCGTCGTGCTCGGCCTTTCGGGCGGGGTAGATTCGTCGGTGGCCGGAATCCTTCTGCATAAGGCCATCGGTAAACAATTAACCTGCATCTTCGTCGATAACGGCCTCTTGCGTTTAAATGAACGCCAAAAAGTTATCAAAATGTTCCGCGATCATTTCCATATGAATGTGGTCGTGTCCGACGCCGAAAAGCTTTTTCTTAAAAATCTCAAGGGCGTCATTGATCCCGAGAAAAAGCGCAAAATTATCGGTAAAACTTTCATTGATGTTTTCGCGAAAGAGGCCAAGAAACTCGGTAAAATTGATTTCCTCGCGCAGGGCACGCTTTATCCCGACGTTATTGAATCCGTTTCGTTTCACGGCGGACCTTCGGTCACGATCAAGAGCCATCACAATGTCGGCGGACTTCCCAAAGATTTAAAATTCAAACTCGTCGAACCTTTGCGCGAGCTTTTCAAAGATGAAGTCCGTGAAGTCGGCTATAAAATGGGATTGAAAAAAGAAGTTGTCGGCCGCCATCCTTTTCCGGGCCCCGGCCTCGCGG
Source organism: Candidatus Omnitrophota bacterium (assembly GCA_043732705.1). Classification (GTDB taxonomy): domain Bacteria; phylum Omnitrophota; class Omnitrophia; order Omnitrophales; family Aquincolibacteriaceae; genus Multiplicimicrobium. The sequence goes on from JAYTHE010000015.1 coordinate 36,555, forward strand.
TACGCATCCTGGGTGAAATCACGAAAGAACGCTGCGATCTTTTACGCGCGGCGGACAATATCGCGATTGAAGAAATTCAAAACGCCAATTTGTATGACAAAATCTGGCAGGCTTTCGCCGTGCTTTTACCTGTTCAAAGCGTCGGCGTGATGGGCGATGAACGCACTTATGAAAATGCCTGTGTGGTTCGCGCCGTCACTTCGGTCGATGGTATGACCGCCGATTGGGCGCGCATTCCATCCGATGTGCTTACGCGCATTTCCAACCGCATTATCAATGAAGTCCGCGGCATTAACCGCGTTTGCTACGATATTTCTTCCAAGCCTCCGGCCACGATCGAATGGGAATGAAAAAAGCCCAAAGGTTAAAAGTTAAAGCTCAAAGGCTAGTTGATAGGTTTTGGGCTATAGTTTTAACCTTTAACTTTTTAGCTTTGGCCTAATTTATGCATTCTGACTTCGTTCATCTCCATACCCGCAGCGAATACAGCCTTTTAAATTCCACGGCCCGCATTGATAAGCTCGTCAAACGGGCTGTTGAACTCAAAGCGCCCGCGCTCGCGATTACCGATGCCGGCAATCTTTTTGGCGCGGTGGAGTTTTACGCCGAAGCCATGAAACAGGGCGTGAAGCCGATTATCGGCATGCAGACTTATATTTCGCCGCAGTCGCGCTTTGATCGTCAAACGCATGGCATTAAAGAAGCTTCTTTCCGTTTAACGCTGCTTGCCAAAGACGAAACAGGGTATAAAAACTTGATGAAACTTTCGAGCATCGGTTACACCGAAGGTTTTTATTACAAACCGCGCGTCGATAAAGAATCCTTAAAAAAATACTCCGAAGGTTTGATCGCGCTTTCGGGCGATTACAAAGGCGAAGTTCCGTATTATCTGCTTTATGACCAGCCTGAGGACGCGAAACGCGCGCTAAATGAATATCTCGAAATTTTCGGTAAAGAAAATTTCTATCTTGAAATCATGGACCACGGCCTTGAGTCCGATCAGAAAATGATTTCCGAATGTGCCAAGCTTGCCAAAGAAACCGGCGTGAAGCTGGTCGCGACGCATCCGATTTTTTATGTGACTCGTGACGGCGCGCAGGCGCATGACGCTTTGATTTGCATTGGCTCCGGTTCCAAAATCGAAGATACAAGCAGATTTAGATTTCAAAGCGACGAATATTACATGAAGTCCGCGGATGAAATGAAAGAGCGCTTCAAGGCTTATCCCGAAGCCATCAAAGCCACGGTTGAAATCGCGGAACGCTGCAACGTCAAACTCGAATTCGGCAAAATCCATCTGCCGAGTTATAAACCGCCCGAGGGCAAGACTCAGGACGTGTATATGCGCGAGCTTTGCCTGAGCATGCTCAAAGAACGTTTTGCCGCTGTACCGCCCGTTGCGCCTTCAACCGGCGGCGCGCCTGTGCTTGTGCCGGTGCCGAAAAGCGGAATCCCTGAGCATTACATGCAGCGCCTTGAAATGGAGCTTAGCCTCATCGCTAAAATGGGCTTTACCAGCTACTTCCTAATTGTCTGGGATTTCATTCGTTTCTCCCGTGAAAAGGGTATTCCGGTAGGACCGGGACGCGGTTCCGCGGCAGGCAGCTTGGTGGCGTACTCTCTGCGCATTACGGATGCCGACCCGATTCAACATGGCCTTTTCTTCGAACGCTTTTTAAACCCCGAACGTATCAGCATGCCTGATATCGATATCGACTTTTGCTACGAACGCCGCGATGAAGTTATCGACTATGTGCGCAAGAAATACGGCGCAAGCAGTGTCGCGCAAATTATTACTTTTGGAACTATGGCCGCGCGCGCAGCGGTACGCGATGTCGGCCGCGTCATGAATTTCACTTACGCTGAAGTCGATAAAATCGCGAAACTCATTCCGATGGAACTTGGTATCACGATTAAAAGCGCGCTTGAAAAAGAACCCGAGCTTAAAACGATGCGTGATTCCGACGCACGCGTGGACCAATTGCTTAAAATTTCTTTGGAACTCGAAGGACTTTCACGCCACGCTTCGATTCACGCCGCGGGTGTCGTGATTTCCGACCGCGACCTTTCGGATTATGTCGCGCTTTATAAAACGGATGAACAAATCTGTACGCAGTTCACCATGGGAGACCTTGAAAAAATCGGTTTGCTCAAAATGGACTTTTTGGGTTTACGCACGCTGACTGTTTTGCATGATGCCATTAAACTCATCAAACAGCATCGCAATTTGGACCTGAAACTCGATACCTTGCCGTGGGAAGACCCCAAAACTTTTGAAATGCTCGCCAAGGGTGATGCCTGGGGCGTGTTCCAGCTTGAAAGTTCGGGCATGCGCGACCTGCTTAAGAAAATGAAACCGACCAAGTTTGACCATTTGGTGGCTTTGCTCGCGCTTTACCGTCCGGGTCCTTTGGGCTCAGGCATGGTTGATGACTTCATCAAGCGTATGAAAAATCCGTCGCTGATTAAATACGATCATCCTAAATTGGAACCCGCGCTCAAAGAAACTTACGGCGTCATTCTTTACCAGGAGCAGGTGATGCGCATCGTCAGCGACCTCGCTGGCTTTACACTGGCGCGTGCGGATTCGCTGCGTAAAGCCATCGGTAAAAAGAATCCCGAAGTTATGGCGAAGGAAAAAGAAAACTTTGTCAAGGGCGCAACCATGCATGGCGGCGCTGAATTGGTTGTTGCCGAAAAAATCTGGGATTTAATCGATTACTTTTCCGGTTACGGTTTCAATAAATCACATTCCACGGCTTATGCTTTGATCTCGTATCAAACCGCCTATCTCAAAGCACATTACGCAGTGGAATTTATGACCGCCTTGCTGACTTCGGAAATGAACAACACCGATAAGATTGTCAGTTACATCGAAGCCTCGCGCAAAATGGGCATCAAAATCCTGCCGCCGACCGTGAATGACAGTTTTGATAAATTCACCTGCGGCGGCGATTGGATCCGTTTCGGCCTCGCGGCGATTAAGAATGTCGGCCATATCGCGATTGAGTCGATTGTCAAAGCGCGGCAGGCGGGCGGGCCGTTCAAGTCTTTGCTCGATTTCACGCAAAGAGTTGATTTGCGCGTTACGAACCGTAAAGTCATGGAAAGTTTAATTCAATGCGGCGCTTTTGATCCGATGGGCTTTCATCGTTCACAGCTGCTCTCCCAGCTTGATTCTGTTTTGGACGCGGGTGCGCAAATTCAAAAAGATAAAAGCCTCGGGCAAATGTCTTTCTTCGGCGGCGAAGATAATGATTTTGGCAGCGCGCATGATCCCTTGCCGGATATCCCCGAATGGCCGGAAGGGCAAAAGCTGGCGTATGAACGCGAATTGATCGGCTTTTATATTTCAGCGCATCCGCTTTCACAGTACGCGAAAATCATTAAAAATTATGCTTCACATAATACGGAGACGTTGGCCGAGATGCCGATGGTTGCAGCGCCGCCAAAGCAGCAGGTTTTTTATAAAGGCGGCGAACGCCCTAAATCAGGCCCCGATGTTTCGATCGGCGCGGTGATTGATTCGATTCGCGAAATTCTCACCAAAAAAGGCGACAAGATGGCATTCGTGCAATTACAGGATTTATTTGGTACCTGCGAACTCGTTGTGTTTCCGAAAGTTTATAAAGAATATTTTTCGATTATCAAAAAAGATGAAATTGTTTTCGTGAAAGGCACGGCGGATATCCGCGACGAGACGCCGAAAATTCTGGCTGATTCGATTGTGAAGATCGAAGATGTGCCGAAGCTGTACACGAAGCAAGTGCATGTGGATTTGCAGACGACGGGGCTCGTGACTGAGCTGTTGAATGATATTAAAGTGATTTTGCAGAAATACAAAGGCAAAACGCCGGTGATGGTTTCTTTCCGGGATCCGCAGGGGAGAAGGGCTATGATTGATGCGGGGGTGGGGTTGCAGGTTGAGACGAGTGATGCCCTGTTCGACGAGCTCGAGGCTCTCTTGGGAGAGAACTCGGTTAAGATTTCAGCGTAATCAAGTCCCACGAAAGAAAGCCCAAACCCTGATCTGCTCAAACAGCTGATGCTTCGCTCAGAACTCGCATCTCCGGATTTTGGCTTTCTTTATCCGCGCAAAGTGGGGTGGTGGCAAGAAGCGGAGAAACTAGGCCCCGTATAGACAATTCCTCGAAGGTTCTTTCATTTTGTTTTCTACTTCCTGCCTCGAACTTTTAAGTCGTTTCCCGTTATATCCGCAATCCCGCATTGCTCGATTGCGGGAGCTTCTCAATTTTTCGGTCGTAATCTTAAAAAAAACTCCAATAGAACCTAGTTTTTGCTATGTTTATATAGTATAATCTAGATAATACTAGAGGAGGCCTTATGCCTAAGCTAAAACAATTAAATCTTACAATCGACGGAAGTTTGGCGGATAAGCTCACTAGTTTGAAGGCGCAAACAAGCATTTCAAAACGGGCCTTGCTTGAACAGGCTATTAAATTGCTTGCGGACAAATACGATGTGATGGGGCTTTATCATGAACGTGGTTTTGTGAATGAAAATTTTTTAGCCTTATCTGAATCTGTAATGGATAGATACGGTAAGACCATGAAAAAATTGGCGGAATGAAATATTTAAGCCCTGAGCAAATCATCGCTTTGCACCGGCTCGCACTGGAAAAATATGGCGGATCAGAAGGGGTTCGTGATCTGCACCTGTTAAAATCCGCTGCAATAAGACCGCTTGTGACGACAATGGGGCAAGACGCTTATCCCAATTTGTTTCTTAAGGCCGCAGTACTTTTAGAATCCCTGATTAAAAACCATCCGTTTCTTGACGGCAACAAACGCACAGCTTTTATTTCTGCTGTTGTTTTTTTGGAGGTGAATGGTTATCGGTTTAACATAGATCAGGAAGAAGCGGCGGATTTTGTCCTTAAAATCGCCGCAAGCTCTAAAAAAGAAACCGAAGTTATTGCTGTCTGGCTTAAGAAGTATTCCAAGAAAATTGTATAAAACCAGCTTTAAAAAAAGGTACCGCTGCCGGAAGTGCCGAGTTCGGATTATTAGTCTTTAGCCTACAAAAGGATTTCATGATTCCAAGAATACTGATCGATAAGGCCGCGACACCGGGCGGCGGGAAAGAGCTGCGTCTCTATCAGCACGATAAAGATTTTATTATTGTGGCAGGCAACTTGGAATTAATGAGCAGCCGAGCGCATGCGTCTGAAGACGAGGTCGCCAAGCTTGCCATGCAAAAGGTCGCCGGCGAATTTGCTCCGCGTGTCTTGATCGGCGGGCTCGGAATGGGTTTTACTTTAAGAGCGGCTTTGGATGTTTTGCCTAAGAAAGTGGATGTATATGTCGCGGAAATTGTACCAGCGGTGGTGAAATGGAATCAAGGCGTGCTCGCGCATTTAGCGGGGAAACCGCTTGAAGACAAACGGGTCACGGTGCATGAAGTCGATGCGGCGGAATTAATAGAAGACGCGGGGAACGGTTACAACGCGATCGTTCTGGACCTGGATAATGGGCCGCAAGGTTTGTCGCTGGAATCGAATGATTGGTTTTATAGTTTCAAAGGGCTGAAAGTGGTTATGGCTGCGCTCCGGCCCAAAGGTGTTCTCGGAATCTGGTCGGCCGGCCCGGATGCAAGGCTATCAGCCTGCTTGAAAGATGTCGGGTTTGCAGTCGAAGAAGTCCGAGCTCGTGCCCGCCCCGGCGGAAAAGGCGCGCATCATCATCTTTGGATCGCCGTCAAGAAATAAAGGCTCTTATGATTAAAAGTTATTACGATGGCCAGCACAACACGGTGGTGATTGAGTTTGCGGGGCAGGTGGATGCCGCGCAGGCGGAGGCGCTTCAGCCTGAAATTAAAAAGCTGATTCCGGCTCAAAAGGGTTTTCGGCTTTTGACAGATTTTACTTTGCTGGAGGAGATGAGCCTGGATGTTCTGCAAACGATCAAGAAAAATATGGATTTTTTCAATCAAAAGGGAGTGGCCGAAATTATTCGCGTGATCCCCAAGCCTGAACAAGATTATGGATTTAATATTATGTCCATTTTTCACTATTCCAAAGATGTACGCATGGTTATCCTTCCATCCCGTGCGGAGGCGGACGCGCGTCTCAAGAAAATACTGTCGGAATAACTCCGGAACATTTCGGGCATGGGGCGTAAGCCCTATAGAGTCTCTAAGCTTTTTCGTCTATTCTGGATACGGAATTTAAATAAAGGAGACGAATGATGAAAGAATCCTTATCCGAAATTAAAGATCCCATTTGCGGAATGTCGGTGGATGAAACGACGACGTTGCAATTGGAGCGCGACGGAAAAACATTTTATTTTTGCAGTGAGGTTTGCAAAAAAGAATTTCTAGCTGCCGCCAAAAATGAAAAGAAGAAAGAGTCCGGCGGTTGTTGCGGAGCATAATCAGATTGAAGCGATCAAAAAAATTCAGACCATTTCGTTAGGGGGTTCTAATGTCCGATCATGCTGATATGAGTGAAATACGCAACGCGCTGGAGGCGGTGGGAGCGAAGCTAGAGAAAAATTCCCAGACTTTGGGTTGGATACTTGTACTGTCTGCGGTCAGTGTTGCCGTTTCAGTTCTTGGCTTAATCATGAAATAAAAAAACAGACGATTGCGAATCGAGAAATCTTTAAGAGTCGGTTTTTTTAAGTATGCCTATCACAGAGCCAAAAGGGGCTTTGTAAATAATCATCAAGGGTTTGCGCGAAGAATCATTCGTTAAATTAAGCGAAGCCCGGCCGCGTTTAGGAATTCCTTCCACAACCGACTCCGGCTCGATACGAAGAGTGACGGTTTGTTTGCCTTGGTAGGTGATGATTTCCTGGCCGATAGTATTTAAAGTTAAGGCCCAATCTTTCTGGTCAGCGCAAACCGTGGTTTTTACAGAAGTTCCGGCGATAAGTTTTTGGCGTCGAGACCAGTAAAAAGCACTCAGCACATCTTGAACGGGTACGCTGACCGAAAATTCTTTTTTTTCTCCATTTTTGAACGATTCAAAAATACCTATTTTTTTCGCGGCGTCAAAAGTCATGCTTTCATGCGTATCAATCCAAAGTTCATCGATTTGTTTTTCAAACTTCAAAGACTCAAAAGTTTTGGCATCAATCCAACTGTGAATTTCATCATGCATGGGAAATATTTTCGACAGGACTTTGTTGGTATCGACTTTGCCCACAATATGAAAAACTTCGCGGCCGCGTAAGGTTGTTTTTTCTTTCACCCAAACTTCACCGTAGCCCACGGGGATTTTAAGCCATGTGATTTTATAAACCAACCGTTCGCCAAGCGTTAAATTTTGATTGGGCGGAGATTCTTCGCCAAATAACTGCCCGCTTAAGAGGGTCAGGGCCATTCCTAAAATCAAAAAGGTTTTGTGCATAGCTCACCTTATTTGATCTTCGTTTAAATTGCAATGCCTGCCGAGCTCTTTCGAATATTTCTGCTTGATTCTAATACGAGCCAGCGTTTAGGTAGGGAAACACCCTATAGTTTTCGAATTGTTTTTTTTCTATGATGAAGGCTCTTCTGGAGTATTCAACCACTCCTAAACAGAGAGAGCCGTCGGGGAGTACTACCTTGCGGCTTTTTTTATGTGTCCGAGTCCACAGACACCTGTCAGTTAATTCGGACATTTGTTTAGCTCTTTTTTTTCACTTTCCCTATACACCGTAATTGGTATGGAAAGTGAAATAGGGAAGGCAGAGTTTTATCAAAGTTAGATAACAAAGGGGCGGATATGAATTCAACATTGGGAAAAATTATTGGTGCTGTAATTGTTGTTTTGCTTGTGATTTTAGTCGTGAAGGCGATTAATCACAATGAGAAGCCTGAACACAAGCTTGCCAATGCGATTGAAAACGCAGGCGACAGCGTGCGCGATACGGCTGAAGATATGAAAGCTGACGTTAAAAAAGCGACCAATTAATTTTGTTACTTTGCGGCGGCATGTTTTTGCGTGCCGCCGCAGTAGGGCAACACCCTATGGGATTTGACGGGGCTGCTTGTCGTACTGAATCATCTGCAGGTTATTGAACCGCAGCTGTAAAACTAAAATCGAACGGGGGACACATGGATCTTATTACAGTCGTAGTTACATTAATCGTTGTGGGAATTCTGCTTTGGGCGATCAATCGCTACATTCCCATGTATGGCAAGATCAAACAGATCTTAAACATTGTGGTTGTCGTTGTTGTGATTCTCTGGCTTTTACAGGGTTTCGGTATTATCGGAAGCCTTCACAGTAACAATCCGATCGTCGTTAAATAATTTCAAAAGTAAAGAGCCACGGGGGATACCTCGCGGCTCTTTTTTATTCCAAAAAGTTGTATAATGGCTAAATTTTTTTTGGTCTTCAGCTTCTAACCGGAGTTTAAAAATGGCAAAACCAACTCCAAGTGGATATCACGCAGTTACGCCGAGTTTTACTTTTAAGGATTCGCAAAAGGCTTTAGATTTTTATGTGAAGGCTTTTGGCGCGAAGGCGTTGGATATTTTTCCGAACATGGACGGCAAAGGCATTATGCATGCAACCGTGCAAATCGGCGACTCAATTATGATGATGGGCGATGAAAACCCGAAGCAAAATTGCAAAAGTGCGGAAACGCTCGGGAATTCACCGATTAGTTTTTTTCTGTATGTTGCCGACGTCGACGCGGCATTCAAAAAAGCGGTTGCGGCAGGCTGTACCTCCGTAATGCCTGTTATGGAAATGTTTTGGGGCGACCGCGCGGGAAGCTTGAAGGATCCTTTTGGCTATTCGTGGATGATTGCGACGCATAAACGCGACATGTCCAAGGAAGAAATTAGAAAAGAAGCCGTGGCTTTCTTCGAAAAAATGTCCGGGAAGAAATAGCGCTGCAAAGCAGATACCGCTCCTCGCTAATTATTTTACGCTGTTTTATGAGCGATATCGTGCTCAGCTATTGGGCGGTCGCCATTATCAGGGGTTCCGAGGCCTTCTTCGGTAAAGCCAAGCGCGTTCAACTCTTCCAAAATTGGTTCTTCGCCTAGTGATGCCAAAGTTTTTTTGGCGCGCCGTATTTCTTTTGGATAAAGAGGCATAATTTCGTCATCCTTTTCTCTGGCTTTCAATTCTTTTTCGTTCTCGACTCTTTTAATGATTTTCTTTGCCGTCATAGTTTTCTCCCTTTGTTGATTGCAAACTATCTTTGAATTCTCTTTTCAAGCGAGAAACAACCCCCATTCAATTCCGGTCCGGAGAGATCGCTTTGCTCGGCAACTTTTTCCTTTCGCGGGATAAGAACAAAGTTGCATTGATACGGAGTATTTTGCTCGCTCAAATTTTCTTCTTGATTTTTCATGGTTGTCCTCCTCATTAGAAAACAGCAATAGTATGAGAGGGAGGCGAATGACAAAATATAGGGTATTGTCCCGAGGCTCGGCGTATGAGCCCTTAATCCGCGATTATTGCGAGTCTTAAACCCGAGTAGGGGAAGACCCTATAGGATTTGCCGGGTTTACTTGCGATACTGAACCGGTAAATATTTAGAGTCGGAGCGGTAAAACAGGGGGGACGTCATGGATCTTATTACAGTAGTTATTACATTAATCGTTGTAGGAGTTCTGCTTTGGGCGATCAATCGCTACATTCCCATGGATGGCAAGATCAAACAGATCTTAAACATTGTGGTTGTCGTCGTTGTAGTCCTTTGGCTTTTGCAAGGCTTCGGTGTTATCGGAAGCCTGCACGGGAACAACCCGGTCGTAGTCAAATAATTTAATTCGACTCTCGAGTTTTTTTAGACCATGCCGCTGCGTGGAAGCGCCCCATTTTTAATGACGGCGCTTCTTTTTGCAAATGGCTGCGCGTCCGTTCCCGCGGAGAGGATTAGTCATTACTCCAAACCTGGTACTTCTTCACAGCCGGCTCATTATCAAGCTTCTCCGTCAAGCTCATGGCCGCCCGCTGCGCCGGTTATGGCTTCCGTGCAAATTGGTTCGCCGGATGTTGTTCCGTCCATGCGGCCCGCGGCCGTGCCGGTGATTTCACCAGAAGCCGCGAAGCCCGCTGTTATTTTGCCGCCACCTCCCCAAATAAAAAAATCAGAAATTAAAACGGAGACTGCCAAGCCAAAAGAACCTGAAAAAGAAATTGAAAGGGTAAAGCCGACCGTGCGCCGGGAATCAAAATCAACTCCCAACAAAACCAACTCTAAAATTGATTTCTTGAAGCGCTTTGATGGAATTAATTGGGGGGATGCTCCGAAATCAAATATGAACTTGATTGAAGAAGATAAAGATGCCTTGGATCCCGCTATTTCAGCTTATACGGTCGATCATGATGACGCGCCCGCTTTTGGTTTAAAACCGGGAATGATTATTTATTATTTTAACCGGAACAGATTTCATAAAGTTGAAGTGATATGGGAGCCGGATGAAACAGAATATCAGCTCCTTGAAAAAAATATTTTGGAGTCTTTCGGTGAGCCGGTTGAAGCCGAAGTTCTCGGAAGCCGCCGCTGGGTCGATTCTGATGCGCGGCTGGCAATACAGTTTTCGGATGCCAATGCGATCCGGACGCCTAGCCCAGGCCATTTGATGAGCCTGACAATCGAACGGACTGAATAGCTATTTTTAAACCATTGCTGGCGCAAATGGTTTTGTCAGGCTCCCTTGAGGCAGGGTTCATTGGTGCTTTCGTAAATCATGATGAAATAGGGGGTTATAAAGAGAACCGTCTTGACAATTGAAGGACAGTTTGCTAATCTTCGCCGGTACAAAACTTTTGATGTATTGATGGAGGCAGGGTTCATGACAGTGACAAAAAAAGATATCGTCATGCGTGTTTCAAATGAGACGAATCTCACTCAGCAAGATGTCAAAAAAATTGTGCAAAAGACGTTGGATATCATCCTTGAAAGCTTAGAGCGGGGCGATACCGTTGAGCTTCGAAATTTTGGAGTATTCAAGGTGAAGGTTCGGCGCGGAAGAATTGGCCGGAATCCTCGGACCGGTCAAGAAGTGGCCGTCCCCGAAAAAAAAGTGGTTGTTTTTAAACCCGGTCTGATCGCGAAGCAGCGGGTGAAGTGATTTTTTGTATTTGATCAAAGATCAAGTACTCATAACCTGGATTACAGGGGGGATTTATGGCGGAAAAAGGTAAAGTAAAATGGTTCTCGAATCTGAAAGGGTTCGGCTTTCTTCAAAAAGAGGGCGATGAAAAAGATATTTTTGTTCATTATTCTTTCGTTCAAGGCGACGGTTATAAAAAATTAAAAGCTGGCGACGAAGTTTCTTTCGACATCGAAACTTCAGACAAAGGTCCTCAAGCACGGAATGTTATCCGCACTAAAAAAGCTGAAAAGCCCGCTGAGTCCAAAGAAGAAGCCGCTAAAAAGAAGAAGTAAGGTTTTTCCTACGCGCCTTTTCTTCCCGAGTTTGTAGCGATGGCTGACCCTCTCGATCCAACTCCATCGCGACGTTTAAGACGGCTTTATTCCGATAGGGACCTCTCTGCGCTTGATCAGGTTTTGCTTTCCTCCGAAGAATCCAGACATGCCCTTAAAAGCTTAAGGCTAAAATTGGGCGAGCTTTGTCTTTTAGTCGACGGCAGCGGCTGTGAAGCCGAGGCCCGGCTCGAGCAGATTCAGGAAGATAAAGCCCTTTTTCAAATTCTTTCCCGGCGCATGGCAGCCCGCGGCTTTTCTATTCCTGTTACTGTTTTACCTGCCTTCATAAAAAAAGGTAAAATGGACGACCTCGTTGAAAAAGCGCAGGAGTTTGGTGTCGCGTATTTTCAGCCCGTGATGTGTGAACGCAGTGAGTTTACTGTGGGCGCGGATCGTTTTGAAGCGGTCGCTGAACGCTGGCGAAAAATCGCGAAAGAAGCCGCGAAACAATCAGGCGCGATTCAAGTCCTCAAGATTGAGCCGCCGGTTAAATTTGAAAAAGCTTTGGCGGGTTTAGATGCCGAAGCGTTAGTATTGGTTTTTCATACGCATGCGCCCGCCGAAGATTGGGTTGAAGTTGCATCACGGTTGCGCGATAGTGCAGAGCAAAAAAAATACAGGAAAGTTTTTGTATTCATCGGTCCGGAGGGCGGATTTTCCGCTGCGGAGATTCAGATGGCATTGGGATTGGATCATCCGAATTTAAAAGTGGTACGCATGGTCGCGACAGTTTTAAAGGCGGATACGGCTTTTGTCGCCGCGCTCGCGGGAATTCCTTTTTTTCTTAAAGGGAGTACGCAGTTTTGAACACGATCCGGGACTTTTTTCATTTTATCGGCGCTTGGAAAGTTTGGCACGCGATGTTCCATGATTTTATCTGGACGGATTGGATTTTATTTACGGCCTGCGTCGTTGCTTTTATTTTGGGCGCTTTAAAAGGTTTTGGATTTTTCTTTAACAAGCTGATCCGCGCGCTGATTTTAATTTTTGCCGTGATGCTGATTTATGCGCCGCTTTCGGATTGGGCGATTACGCATTTAACTTTCGCTCGCGCGGGTTTCTGGGACCCCTTTTTCTTTTTTGTGATCGCGGCGCTTGTCATTCTTTTTCTGCGCAAGCTCATGACACTCCAAGCAAGCAAAGGCATGCCTCAATTTCATCCTTTTTGGGACGGCGTGACCGGCGCTTTGTCGGGATTTTTTTTGGTGCTTTTAGTGAGCAGCTTTACCGTGCAGTTTATTCTTTTGCTGCCGGGCAAAAAAATGCACAAGCCATTTCAGAAAAATGAATCGCGTTACGGGGCGGTGATTGAAAAGTTTGTACCGCAGCTTGTCGACGGCGCGCTGATGCCCGTCAGGGCTTTGGTGAACCGCAAGGTCGCGCATTCATGAATCATGCCGCCATGAGACATACAGCATGAGATACGGCGAAGAATTAATCCGCAGAGTGGCTTCAGCGAATGACATTGTGGACGTGATTTCCGAATATGTACCGCTGAAAAAATCAGGCAAACATTTCAAAGGCCTTTCACCGTTTACGCAGGAAAAAACACCCTCCTTTTTTGTTTCCTCAGATAAACAGCTTTTCCATTGTTTTTCGACAAGCGTCGGTGGCGATGTTTTTACTTTTCTGATGAAAATGGAAAACATGAATTTCCAGGAAGCGCTTAAAAAACTTGCGGAAAGAGCGCGCATTCCATTGCCAGAAGAAAGCGCCGCGCAGCAGCGTGATTCCGGTAAGCGCGAAAAAATGCTCGAGGCCTGCAAAATCACGGCTGATTTTTTTCAAAAACAATTGGAATCTCCGCAAGGTAAAGTAGGCCGGGATTATTTAATTAAACGCGGCTTGACAGAAGAAATTATCAAGCTTTTCCAAATCGGCTGGGCGCCCGCGGATTGGCGTGTATTGCTCGGTTATTTGGAGACTAAAAAAATACCTGAGGCGATTTCCGAAGAAGCGGCGCTGCTTAAGCGCTCTCCTAAAGGCCAGCTCTATGATGTGTTTCGCGGGCGGGTGATGTTTCCGATTAAGAATTCGCAGGAAAAAATTATCGCGTTCGGCGGCCGCAAAATCGGCGAGGAAGAGGGCCCAAAGTATTTAAACAGCCCTGAAAGCCCCATTTTTTCCAAGAAAAATGAACTCTTCGGTTTGCATCTCGCTAAAAAGAATATCAGCGATGTTTGGAAACATTTGATTTTGGTTGAAGGCTATATGGATGCTGTAACGCTTTATCAATATGGTTTTAAAAATGCTGTCGCGACACTTGGCACCGCACTCGGTGAAAGTCACGCGCGCATTATGAAACGCTATGTCGATGAAGTTGTGGTTTTGTATGACGGCGACGTTGCCGGACAAAACGCGACGATGCGCAGCTTGGAAATTCTTTTGGAAGCGGAACTGCATATCCGCGTGATTACTTTGCCGGATGCCTTGGACCCGGATGATTATTTAAAAAAATACGGCGCGGATGCGATGAAAACTTTAGTCCAGGAGTCGCCGGATTTTTTGCGCTTCAAGTTGGATACGCTGCTCAAAACTTATTCGCGCACGGACCCGATGGGCATTGTGAAAATGACGAATGAATTGCTGGATACTTTCATGCGCGTTAAAAATGAAGTTTTGCTTTCGAGTTATTTTAAACGTGTTGCCGAAGAATTGCGCGTGGACGAATCTTCTTTGCGCCGTGAATTTTCGCTGATGAAACAAAAATTGGATAACCGCCGCCCTGCGCGCGGTATGGAAAGAAAAGAAGAAGAGGCGAAGCTCGCGGTTCAGCCCGCGGCGCGTTCGGAAGAAATTATGCTGCTTGCGCTGATGTTTCAAGATGACGCTTTCCGCAAAATGGGAATGGAGCAGATCAAAGAAGAAGATTGGACGGACTCTGATTCCAAAACTCTCTTTGAAGAAATGCGGAAAGCCTCGAATTTGGGAACCAGGCCCTCGACCGCGATGATTTTACCGCTTTTGCAGGAAGAATCGTTTCGCGGACGTTTAACCAGGACGCTTGCTTTTATGGATGAAGTCGAGGACAAAGCTGCGATGTGGCGCGACTGCCTGGGGCAGATACATATGCGGCAACTCCAGATGCGTATTGATGAGGTTCGAGAGCTCATTGTTCAAGCAGAAAAGAATAATCTTCCTACGCAAGCCCATCTGGGGGAATATCAGGCGCTTCAGGTTCGTCTTCAAAAGATGAAGCAAAAACTATAGCTTGCTGAAAAAGGCTTATCTCCTGCTTCCAAACATCACGCCCTTGTGCGGGCTATTGCACTTATACGACAGTCTGGATCACTTTTATGGTCGCAGACCATATTTAAGCCGTTTTAGTCAGTTCAAGAGAGGCAATTATGATTAACAAATTTTCATATAATACCTATGAAAACCCTTTATTTCGGGCTGTCCGCTGACTATAATGCTCGGTCATTTTATAGGTCGGACCGTTTTCGGTTCGACGTTGGTTTTTTGAGATGAGATTCGAAAAAGGATGCCATGACTGTTAAATTAAAAGCTGCGCCAAAAAAGAAAAAATTAAAAGCTGTTGTTGCCGCGATTCCGTCCAAAAAAGCGGGCAAACCCGTTCCGGCTCTTTCTCCCGCGCAACAGGCGCTTGACTCCAAAATCGCAAAAATCATTCAACGCTTGCTTAAAACCGGAATGGAACAAGGCGTTGTCACGATCGAGCAGATGAAAAAACAAATCAAAGGTGATTTGGATAATGCCGCGAATGTTGAACGCGTCATCAAAGCGCTTGCCAAAGAAAAAATTCAGGTTCTTTCCGAAAAAGTAGTTGAAGCAGATAATAAAAAAGAACGCGACATTGATATCGGTGAAGACGCTCCCGCGGAAGAAACCGAAAAGGGCCGCATGGATGACCCTGTGCGCACCTACTTGCGCCAGATGGGGCAAATCCCTCTGCTTAAACGCGACGAAGAAATCGCGCTCGCAAAAAGAATCGAAGCACGCGAACAAGACTTAGCCCGCGCTATTTTTCAATGCAAAGGCGCGCGTTTTGAAGTTCTAGAGCTTGCCAAGAAAATCGCCGAAGGCACGGTACAGTACGAAGCTATCATTGATCCCGAGCAGGAACAGGGCGAAGACGAGGCGATGCAGGAAGCCAAGATGAAGGCGATGAAAAAGAAAATGAAGTCGCTTGTCCGCCGGTTGCGCGCGTCCCGTAAAGAAGCTGATATCACCGAATTGTTGATGAGTTTTAAACTCAGCGTTCAGATCACCGATAAAATTCTCGGCAGTTTGCGCACGAAATATTCACTCTTAAAAAAGAACCGCGAAGAAATTAAAAAACTGCGCAAGAAAAGCGTGCGCGGCGCAATCGGCAAAATTGAAGAACGTAACAAAGAAATTTTGCATGAGCTCGCGGAGCCGGAAAAAGAGTTTATCGAACGCCTGCGCATTATCGCGCGTAAAGAAGCTGAGCTTTCGATCGCTAAGAAAGCGCTTTGTGCCGCCAACTTGCGTCTCGTTGTCAGTATCGCGAAAAAATACACAAACCGCGGACTTTCATTTCTTGATTTGATTCAGGAAGGTAATATTGGTTTGATGAAAGCCGTCGACAAGTTTGAATACAAACGCGGTTATAAATTTTCGACTTATGCCACATGGTGGATTCGCCAGGCGATCACGCGTTCCATCGCGGACCAAGCCCGCACAATCCGTATTCCGGTGCATATGATTGAAACGATCAATAAGTTTTTCCGCGCTTCGCGCCATTTGGTTCAGGAAACCGGACGCGAACCGACACCTGAAGAAGTCGCACAGCTCATGAAAATGCCGGTTGAGAAGGTCAAAGGCATTTTAAAGATCGCGCAAGAACCGATTAGTCTTCAAACGCCGATCGGTGATGACGGCGACACGACCTTCGGCGATTTTATCGAAGATAAATCCGCTGTTTCTCCCGCAAATGCAACGGCCTACAGCATGCTCAAGGAGCAAATGGATGACGTCTTGCTTTCGCTTACAGAGAGAGAAGAGAAGGTCTTGCGTCTTCGTTTTGGTATCGGCGACGGTTATCCGCGTACGCTTGAAGAAGTCGGACGCATTTTTAATGTGACCCGCGAACGCGTGCGTCAAATTGAAGCTAAGGCTTTGCGGAAACTACGTCATCCGACGCGCTCGAGGAAGCTCAAGGGCTTTTTGGAACTTAAGATAAGCGAGTGACCTGTGATATAGGCGTCAGATGACGCCTATTTTCGAAGTGTCATTAGAATTTATGCTCTGGGCTTCGCCCAACCGCTGTTTCCAGTAATTTAAGTCTCGCTGCGGGACTGTAGCTCAGTCGGTTAGAGCAGGCGACTCATAATCGCTTGGTCCCTGGTTCGAGTCCAGGCAGTCCCAATTCCTTTGAAAATGGGCGTTTGCTTCAT
>JAYTHE010000016.1:0-60583 GCA_043732705.1 Candidatus Omnitrophota bacterium
ATGGGTAAAAAACTTTATGTAGGTAATCTTCCATATTCCGCCAACGATCAAACTCTCTCGCAGATGTTTGCTCAATGCGGAAACGTTGCTTCGGCAATGGTAATTATGGACCGTGAATCGGGTCGCAGCAAGGGTTTCGGCTTTGTCGAAATGTCCTCTGATGCAGAAGCCAGCGCGGCAATTGAAAAGCTCAACGGCAAAGATCTTGATGGTCGCGCCTTGACTGTAAACGAAGCGAAGCCTCAGGCTCCTCGTGAAAACCGCGGTGGCGGTGGATACGGCGGCGGCGGTGGTGGCGGCGGATACAATCGCCGTTAATCTCGCAAGCTGATCCTAATCAGTTTTAAAAAGCCGGGTTGCGAAAGCAACTCGGCTTTTTTGTTTCCTGTCTTATTGAGCGCGCGGCTAACTGCGTCAACTCGACGTGAGCCGGACTAGAAATAGTCCGGTTTTTTTGTGTCTATTTCTGCTCTTAAAGAAATGTTTGAGTAATTGAAAATGATTGCTAACGGGATTTTCTTTTGCGTGGTCACTTCTTCCCATTCAAGCGAAGCTTGAACAAGCCCCTAGCGAATACGGTTCAAAATAAGAAAACCCCAAGCCGAGTTCTGCCCGTAGAGGCAGCTGTCTGAGGATTGGGGTTTTCTTATTTTGAACCTAAATGAGCGATAATCCTCCGTCTGCGATGATGGTCTGCCCGACAATCCACTCAGCGGCGGGGGAAACTAAAAAGCCGACAACTTTGGCGATATCTTCTGGTTTGCCGATTCTCCCAGCGGGAGTTCTGGCAATGCAATCTTGCTTGAATTTTTCGGCATCCGGAAAATGTTTAATGGCATCCGTGTCAATCGGACCGCCTGAAACTGCGTTGACGCGAATTCCTTTCGGGCGCAGCTCGACCGCCAAGTAACGGATCAGGGATTCCAGCGTAGCTTTGGAAACGCCGATAGCGCCATAATTCGGGATGTATTGAATCGCTCCCAGGCTTGAAAGCGCGATGATATTTCCGGAACCGCGCTTTTCCATGTCCTTTAAAACAGCTTTGGCAAGCACAAATAAGGCGCGTGCGTTGATATTCATGGTCAAGTCCCATTGATTCAATCTTGTTTGATGCGTGGGCTTAAAGGAGCCCAAAGCGGCGTTATGAATCAGCACGTCAATTCGTCCAAAACGGGCTAAAGTGTCTTGAACCAGCTTTTCGCAAATTTCAGCTTCGCCGGCATTGCCTTGAAAAATTTCGGCAGCCACTTTTTTTTGTTTAACGGCTTCAGCGACTTCTTTTGCCGCTTGCTCATTGGAGAGGTAATTGACCGCGATGGAATAGCCTTGGCCTGCCAGCTGAAGCGCGATCGCTTTTCCGATACCGCGCGAAGCGCCTGTGATTAATGCAACCGGAGCGGAAGATGAGGTCATGGCTGAATTTTCCTTTGTTAAAGCGGCTTTAAACTTTTTCTAGGGGGTCTTTAAGCCCGTATGCTATAATTTCGCCCAATTTTTGGACTATTTCTGAAGGCGTAATTGAAGTCATTATATCAGAATATTCGACACTGCCAGCGCCGGACTCTCGAGTTTTTGGTGAAGCGGTTTTTCGCCGGTTCTCTGCGAAAGAGGGCAGGCGGAGTTGTCGCTATTTTCGCGGGCTGGTTTGAGCAGCCCGGCACGTGGCTTGATGTCGGCGGAAGCTGGGGCTTTTGTGCCGCGGAGCTGAAACAGCGCGGATTCGATGCATGGGTCGTGGATGTTGTCAGGCCGGCGGTTCAAGCCGTACCGGTTTTAGTTTATCCCGGCGACAGGCTTCCTTTTGAAGATGCGAGTTGGGATGTTGTATCGATGATTACGATGCTGCATCATGTTCCGGAGCCGGCGGCGCTCGTACGCGAAGCGGCGCGCGTGTCAAAGAAGTATGTATTGCTTGCAGAAGACCTTGATGGCTTCGGCGGCAGATTTTGGACTGTTTTGAGGGATATGGTTTTTAATCTCGAGTTTATCGGGCATCCCAAGCAGTTTCGTAAAGAAAAAGAATGGCCGGTTTTTTTCGCAGAGCAGGGTTTGAAACTAGTAAGATTTGAAAAAGTCATTACAAGCCTGCTTGGGATTAAAATCGAAAACGGTTTTTATTTGTTCGAGAAGAAGAGTCTCGAGCACAATGTCACATGACCGCTTACGTGATTCAAAACGCGGATGTGAACCGGGCGGAACAGATTGTTCTGTCGCAGGGAATGGTGCTGAAAGACACGGAAGTTTGGAAACATCATTTTCCGGGATTTCCGGTTCTGCCGGGTGTGCTGATGCTTGATTTGCTGAAAGCCACGGCTGAAAAATGGTACGGAGCCGGTTTAAAAGTTCAGAATGTGCGCCGCGTCCGGTTTTCAAATTACTTGAAGCCCGGAGCTGAGTGGCAAGCCAAGATGCGATTGGAAAGTTTAAGTTCTGAAGGCGACCGCTGGGGCGGCGAAATTTTGTCAGCAGGCGTTAAAATGGCGTCGGCTATTTTAACTTTGAGCGTAAAGGGATAGATATCATGGATCAAAATCAGATTTTAGAAAAAGTCAGCGAAATTCTTACCAATGCTTTGGGCGTGGATGCGGCCGAAATTACTCCCGCGGCGTCTTTAACGCGCGACTTGGGCGCGGAATCCATCGACTTTATTGATATTGTTTTCCGCCTCGAAAAGGCCTTTGACATCAAAATTCCGTCGGGTGATCTTTTTCCCGGCAATATTTTGAATAATGAACAATTCATTTTAAACGGAATCGTTACTGAAGCGGGCTTAGCGGAACTAAAAAAGAAGCTGCCGTACTTACGCGTTGAAGATTTTTCAAAAAATCCGAAAGTAACGGAGTTGGCTTACTTTTTTGATGTCCAAATGCTTCTCGATTATCTGCGCGACCGCCTTAACAATCCGCAGAATGCCGCAACGTAAGCCACGAGGCCCGAGGCCCGGGGCCCGAGTTACGATAAGAAAAAAAGCAGTACGAGTTTCTGATAACCCTCCGGCCTCCGGCCTCCGGCCTGAGTTGGTTGGAATTGGCATTGACCTTCTCTCATTAAACCGTGCACATGATTTGTTGAGGCGCCATGGCCGCTCATTTCTGGACCGCATTCTTGCTTCAAGTGAAAAAATCCAAAAACCTGTTTGTTCAGCATTGCAGCTGGCGCGTTATTTCACGGCCAAAGAAGCTTTTTTTAAAGCGTCCGGCCTGCCATGGAATGATGTAAAAGGTTTTTCGGGAATGTGGATTGAGAAAATCCGCGGCAAGAAATTTGAAATGGGCTGCGTGGATTCCGGCCTTAAAGGTTCCGGGGAATTTTTTAAGCGCGGTGATATTTGGGGCGCGAAGGTGATTACGTGGAACAGTTTTATTCTGCCTCTGAACCGTCGGTTCAACCGGCGCCGCTCCGCATCGCGGAGTTTTAAAGTGAGGATTGAGAAATGAGTAATCAAGACTCATTAATCGGCTGGAGAATTTTGTCGGCGATTGATGAAGTGGTTCCTGGAAAACATGCTAAGGCACGCGCCGAAAATTGGAACTCGGATTACGCACCCGAATTTTTGATGCTGGAGATGATGGCGCAAACGGGCGGTTTGGTAGTCGGAGCAGTACGGGACTTTTCCGGAAATGTCATTTTTGCGAAAGTGGAGTCAGCTGAGTTTACGGTGTCCGCGCAAGGTGAAATGAAGATAGAAGCTTTTGCGCATGACGGTGTTTCTGAGCAGGGTTCATGGATTGAGGCGCATGTTTTGAGCGGAGAACAAAAGATCGCGTCCGCACGCTTTTTTCTGATTGATGCGGGTGATTTGAGCGGAACCGGAAAGTCACTGACTTTTCATCAAGAGTTTTTGGATTATTATCAAATACGTAAAAAGACTAAAGACTAAAGACCAGAGACTAATGAAGCAACGTGTTGTGATTACAGGGTTGGGGGTTTTAAGCGCTTGCGGTGCGGGCTGGAAACCTTTTTGGGATTCTTGTTTGGAAGGACGTCCGGCACTGCGTCCGCTGACACTTTTACCGTCGATGATGGGCGGCGAAGTGCCCAATTTTGATCCGAAGCTGTATGTCAAAAACCGTAAAAATATTAAATTGATGTCCCGCGATATTCAATTCGCGGTTGCCGCTTCAAAATTAGCTTTTGAAGACGCGGGTATTGATATTCAAACGCTTGATCTCGCGAAGAGCGGTGTGGTTATCGGCTCATGTGTAATCAATAACGAATTGGAAGAGCTTGCGGCGGGGTATCAAAAAGCGGTTTTGCCTGACGGATCTTTTTCGATGCCGAAATTTGGCAGCGAAGGTTCGACCTCATTTTTTCCGCTTTGGATGTTGAAGTATTTACCAAACATGCCCGCGAGCCATGTCACGATTGAATTTGGATTACGCGGCTATTCCAATACCGTCACTTTTTCAGCCGCATCCGGCGCGCAAGCGATTGGCGAAGCCGCACGCGTGATTGAACGCGGAGACGCGGAAGTGATGCTGGCAGGCGGAGCGGATTCAAAATTAAACCCTATGGGGATTTCCCGTTTTGAACTATTTAAAATGTTATCGCCGACAAATCGGCACCAAGTTTTTTCTGAAGACGCGGATGGGATGGTGGCGGGGGAAGGCGCAGGCGTTTTGGTTTTAGAATCGCTCGAGCACGCGCAGAAGCGCAACGCTAAAATTTACGCGGAGTTTTGTGGTTTTGGTTCCGCGCCCGACGGTAATAGCAGCCCAGTTCAACATTCTGATGGTTCAGGAAAAGAAAAAGCCATGCGCAGGGCTGTGGCTGATGCGCATATTTCTTTTGCGCAGTTAGATGCGGTCATTGCTAATGGCAGCGGATTGCGCGAGCATGACCGCCTGGAAGAAAACGCGTTGAAAGCTTGTTTGACGAAAGGTATTTATGTCGCTGCTTTGAAACCACTTATCGGTCATACAGTTTATGCCGCCGGGGGAATTGAAAGCGCAGCGGCGGCGGCAGC
The DNA here is from genome assembly GCA_043732705.1 of Candidatus Omnitrophota bacterium. Taxonomy (GTDB): domain Bacteria; phylum Omnitrophota; class Omnitrophia; order Omnitrophales; family Aquincolibacteriaceae; genus Multiplicimicrobium. Next base: position 4,967 of record JAYTHE010000016.1, read on the forward strand.
GATTTATGAAAATAAATTCCCTTCCGCGCAAAAAGAAATATCATCCGTACTTATTAATTCATTCGGTTTTTGCGGGCAAAATACCGCGCTTGTTTTGAGGAAATTTAAAGCATGAATCATTTAAGACGTGTTGTTGTGACAGGCATGGGCGCGGTTACACCTTTGGCCTGCGACTTGGAAACAACCTGGAAAAAAATTCTGGCCGGTGAGTCGGGTATTGATTTGATTAAAATTTTTGATGCTTCCGGATTCGCGACGCGCATTGCCGGAGAAGTTAAAAACTTTCCATTCCAAAAATGGCGCAGCCGCGACCCGCTTTTGAAAGATGCTTTCCGCGGAACTTTTTTCGCGTTGGAAGCGGCGGAAGAAGCTTTGAAGTTGTCGGGGCTGCAAAAGGGCCAATATGATAGCGAACGTTTTGGTATTTATTTCGCGGCAGGTGACAGTGGTACTGACTCTAAAGGTTTTGCGCGGACATTAACTTCGGCTTCCACGCCTGAGGGTAAAGTGGACGCGAATCTTTATATACAAAACGCGCAAAAATATTTGTCCGGCGGTCTTGAGCTTGAATCACAATCGTTTATGACAGTGAGCCATCTCGCGCGGATTTTTGAATTACGCGGGCCCGTGTCGAATTGCATCACTGCCTGCGCGGCATCTTTGCAGGCTTTAGGCGAGGGCTTTGAATTAATCAAGCGCGGAGACGCGGACTTGATGCTGGCCGGCGGATCCAATTCCATGATTTATCCATTGGGGATTTCAGGATTTAGTCTTTTGACGGCACTTTCGAAACGTAATGATGATCCTCAAAGAGCGTCGCGCCCTTTTGATAAAAACCGTGATGGATTTGTCATGGCCGAAGGAGGGGGCGTGATGGTGTTGGAAGAGTATGAGCATGCCAAAAAGCGCGGCGTTAAGATTATCGGAGAAATTCTCAGCCAAGGTTGCACCGCCGATGCTTACCGTTTAACGGATATGGACCCTGAAGTCAAAGGCGCAGCCGATGCTGTAACGCAAGCCCTCAGGAAATCCGGTTTACAGCCTTCGGAAATTGACTATATTAGTGCCCACGGAACTTCCACTTCGGTCAATGACGCGTCTGAAACGCGGGTGATTAAGAAAGTTTTTGGGGATGCGGCGAAAAAGGTTCCGATGAGTTCGATCAAGTCGCAGCTTGGGCATATGATAACGGCCTCAGGTGTTGTTGCTGCGCAAACTTGTTTGCTTGCGATGCGCGACTCGATACTCCCGCCGACGATTAATTTAACCGAACCGGATCCCGAATGTGATTTAGACTATGTTCCGAATCACGCGCGCCAAGCCGTGGTCAATGCGGCCGTTGCGAACTCGTTTGGCTTTGGCGGGCAAAATGTTTGCCTTGTTCTAAAAAAATATTAGTAAAATTTCTGACCGCGTAGGTCCTAGAGGGTGAAGTGAAAAGAAAATTATTTATTACAGGTTCAACCGGTGTTTTAGGCCGCGACCTCGTGAAGCAAATTCTGGAAGAAACCGAAGACGAAGTTGTTTTGCTCGCGCGTTCATCGCATAAGCATACGGCGGAGCAGCGTGTTAAGAAACTCCTCGACGGTAAAATAAAATCCGAACAATTCGCGCGGATTCGAATCGTGGAGGGCGACGTCACGCTTCCCAATTTGGGCCTGCATGAGCAATTGGTTCAAAGTCTTTCAAATGAAATTGATGATTTTTATCATATCGCTGCGCTCACGGCATTGAATGGCACGGAAGAAGATTGCATGCGTATCAATTTTTCCGGTACCGAACAAGCTTTGCATATCGCGCGTATCTGGCGTTTTAAAGGTAAATTACAAAAGTTTATTTATTTCAGCACGGCCTATGTCGCCGGCAGCCTTAAGAAATGCCACTCGCGTGAAAATAGTTTGCCGGCTAGCCCGGGCCACGCCAATTTTTATGAGTCGAGCAAATATCGCTCTGAAACCAAAGTGCGTGAGGCAATGAGCGAAGGCTTGCCCGTGATTATTATTCGTCCGAGTATCGTCGTGGGGCATTCCAAAACGGGCGAAGTCTCCGACTTCAATGTGATTTACCCTTTCTTTAAGCTTTTCGCGCATGGCGTCATTTCAAAGTTAGTCGGGCGCCGCCATCACCGGTTCAATATTGTTCCGATTGATTTCGTAATTCACGGCACGATGGCACTTGTTAAAAATCCCGCGAATATCGGGAAAGCGTTTCACCTAGTCGCGAAAGACCCGCCGACCATCGGCATGCTGCTTGATTTAAAAGATGAAGTTTATCCGAAAGTTCCGCCGATTGAGCTTGTGGATCCGGATGACTTTGACCCCGATTGCTTAAAGCCGGATGAGAAGTATGTTTTTGATATGCTGCGGCCTTATCTCGGCTATTCAAATGATTTATTGACCTTTGACACCACAGAAACCGAAAAAGCCCTCAAAGGCACCGGCGTTAACTTTCCGGTAACGGACCAACAATTTCTCAGAACTTTGATCGGTTATGCCGTGAAAGTCGGCTATTTAGTGGTGAATTAAATGAGCTCGTTGAAAATGGCTCATCTGCTTTGTCACAAATTTCGTAACGCTCGTGCGACGTAGGTTTCTACTACGCCTCCTCGGTTACTCATTTGTTCCTCGCATCTAATCCATTTTGAACGAGCTTTTTGAAGCGCAGTTATTTTATTTGCAGCATTCAAGGCCGCCGCGAGTTCCGCAGCGAAGCGAGGACTGTTTGAGCGCCGGACTTGAATGCGCGGTCCGTCCGACCGTGGAGGACAAAAGAGGGGTTAGGGAAACTTCCCATTAAAGCCAGACGGCGACTAAGTCTTAATGCGGTTGGGCGAAGCCTAGAGCAAAAGATATTACCGCCACTTGGTTTTTTCACCGGTAATTGCCATCTTCATCGCATCCAAGAAAATCAGCGCGAGCGCAAAAGCTCCGACAGCATGTAGTAAAGAATAAACTTTTTTGGCACGTACCACATGTGCAGCTTCCCAGGCTACGATCAAAATATTGAAGATCACAAGGCCTAATAAAAAGTAAGTAATAAACCATTCTGTTGAATCTTTATAGGAAAGCCAGGCGACAACGGGGAGTAAAACAAAAGGTAAAACGGAGAAGACAATCAGTTCCAGGGCTTTAAAAAAGAGAGTTAGCGGCGAACGTTCGAAGCCGTGAAGATAAATTCGGCGCCAGCCCCTGCAGATTTTGTTGAGTCCATCATACATATGTGTCCCATAAAGATGGGCGCCCATGGCCACAATGCCGCGTCCGCCCATTTGCTTTGTTTTTTTCATCATCGCGAAGTCTTCCAGAAACGCTTCTTTAACGGATTCATGTCCTCCGATCATTTGATAATGCGAGCGCTTCATCAGGGCGTATTGGCCGTTCGCGAAGTAACGGTCGGAGTCGGGGTTATTGACTTCTTGCGTCGGAAACCAAAGTCCGATAAATGAAAAAGAGCAGGTTTGGATGACATGCTCCCAAAAACTTTTGGTGACGCATTGGGGCCAAAGAGTTAAATAATCAATTTGATTTTTTGCGGCATAGTCCACAGTCACGGTCAAACTTCCGGGGTAATGTTCGGTATCGGCATCCGTAAAAAGCAGCCAGTCTCCGTGCGCGTGCGGGATGGCCTGATGCAAAGCATAGTTTTTTCCGGTCCAGGCTTCGTTGGTTTGTGTGAGGTTGATATATCGAAGCTGCGCACCGGACGCCGTCCCACGGGGAAGTGTTAGGTTTAACGCCTCGTGGGACGGCGTCCGACCAATCAATTCTGCTCCGAGGGCTTGAAGGATGCGCTCTGTTCCATCTGAAGAGCGGTCATTAATTACGATGATCTCGTCTTTGGGGCCGATTTGTGTCAGAAGGGAACGGACGCATATTCCGATATTTTTTTCTTCATTCCGGGCGGGAATGAGGATGCTGACTGAGGGGTGGTCCTCCCGGCGCGAATCTTTTGCCGGAAAAAGAGTCGGAGTGCTGATTACGGTATGGACCGCGTGAAAGGTGCGGTAAAGCCAAACTCCCGAGAGAATCAGGACCGGAATCAAGGACCAATGAAAATGCATGGGGGGCATGATATGAAAAAAAAAGGCAAGGAGCCACAAAAAATGTCGAAAATTGTATAATCAGGTATGCTCAACGGGGACGGGGTTGTTTTTATTCTCTTTTTAACCGAAAAGTCATTATGTTTGAACGCTTAAGCCGGGCCACGGTTTATTTCCGTTGGCCGCTATTTATAATCTTTGTCGGCGTCACCATTTTCTTCGCGCGCCAAATGCCGCATTTGGTGATCGATCCCACCATGGATTCGCTTTTTGTCAAAAGATCGCCTGAGTTTCAATACTACGCCGAATACCGCGCGAAATATGGCAGCGATCAAATGGTGGTGATTGCCATGGCAACGCCGGATCTTTTTACGCAGGAACGCCTTGCTAAATTAGAAGACCTTTCCAAAGCGGTTTCTGAATTTCCGGAAGTGGAGCATGTTTACAGTTTGGCGTCGGTGATGGATCTTAAACATAAATTCCTTGGCGTAGAAATGGTCCCTGCGATTGATTCCGCGATGACGGGTTACCGCAAAATGTCCGATCTCAAAAAAGATATATTAGCAAACGAACTTTATGTCAAAAACCTTGTTTCGGCGGATGGAAAGCATGCCACTATTCTCATTTATTTAAAACCCGAATTGGGACGTACCGGGCTTGACCGTGATTTTGTGGGGAAATTACAGGAAACATTGCTGCGTTATCGTTCGCCTGACGTTCAGTTTTATTTGGCGGGCGCGCCCGTTGAACAGGTTGATTTCATTAACATGATTAACCGCGACCAATTTGTGTTTGTGCCGCTGATTGTGCTGCTGCTTATGTTTTCTATTTTTATGATTTATCAAAGCCTGCTGTGTGTCGTGCTTGCGATGGCATCGGTACTGATGACGCTTGTTTGGACCATGGGCAGTATTGTTGTCATGCATAAAGACATCAATCTTGTGACATCGCTTTTGGGGCCGGTGATCATGATTGTCGCGGTGGTGAACTCCATTCACTTTATTAATTTATTCGTGCTGATCCGCCGCCATCATCGCCGTGATCCCAAAAATATCAAATTTGCGATTTTGATCACCATGAAGCAGCTTTCCAAACCCTGTTTTTTGACTCACTTCACGTCGATTCTCGGGTTCGCATCGTTGCTTTTTGACCCCGTTCCCGCAATTCAAGATTTTGGGCTTTTCGCAAGTCTTGGCACTTTCTATTCTTTTGTGATTCATATGGTTGTCATTCCCGTACTGCTGCCCGTTTTGCCCATCGCGCTTTTTCAGGACGGAAAAGGGAATTTATGGATTGAGCGCATGATCGTACGTTTTATTGAACATATTGAATTTCGCATGCGCCGCCTCATTATTTTGGTTACGATTTTGCTTGTCCTGGTTGCCGTGTATGGTTTGCGTTCACTTGAGGTGGATACGAGTTTGGTCCGCCAGCTTAAACCCACCTCCACCTTGGCTAAGGCGACGCACTTTATTGATGACCATGTGACGGGTGTTTACACCATGGCCTTTATTTTCAGAAGAAAAGACGGTAAGCCGTTTCTCGATCATGACTCACTTCAGAAAATCGAAGATTTTAAAAATGAAGTTGAAACTTTGCCCGATGTCAGAAAAGTCAATTGCATCACCAGCCTCGTGAAAAAGATTAATTTAGCAGTAGAGAATAAACCGGAAGCTTACAAAATCCCTGACGACAACAAACGCATCGATACTTATTTGAATGAAATGTTGAAACGCAGCCGTACGGATACTTTGCAATGGATTTCGCATGATTTTCAGGAAGTGCGGATGGAAGCGCGCATTCGGGCGGTAGGGACGCGTGACGGGGATGTGCTTGAGACTAATATCCGTGAAATGATTCGTCAGCGGTTATCAAAAGACTTTGACTGCGAGATCACCGGCAATATTACCTTGCTCGGGAAAATGGCTAAAAAGCTTGTTGATTATCAAATGCGCGGTTTTAGCGTTTCATTTTGCGCGATCCTGCTGCTTGTGATGATTTTTTTTCGTTCCATTCGTATCGGTTTATTGGCGGCCATTCCCAATTTGCTTCCGATCATTCTTGTTTATGGAATGATGGGCTTTTTAAAAATAGAGCTTTCCATGCCGACGGCCATGATTTCAGGTATTGTGTTGGGGTTGGTGGTGGACCAGGCGATTCATTTTCTGAACCGGTTTAAAATCGAATTTAATAAGCGCAAGAACTATCTACTCGCGCTGCATTATACGTACCGCTATGTTGGCACTTCGCTGGTGACATCCAACCTGATTCTTTGCATTGGCTTTGCGTCGAGTATTTTTGCCAGCTTTCGTCCCACGGTTCATTTTGGTTTGCTTACGGCGCTGACAATCTTTATTGCGCTATTTTGTACGCTGATTTTGATGCCGGTGTTTCTCGTTTGGATGAAACCATTTGGACAACCCCGCCTTTTCATCAAATAAAACTGCCTCTAAGTGCTCATCTGCGTCGTTGCAAACTTCGCAACTCTCGTCAACGTATTACCCGTATACGCCTCCTCGACTGCTTGTTTGCGCCTTGCATCTAAACACTTATAGGCAGTTTTGGGTTGGTTTATCGCTATGTTTTTTGGCGGACTTTTGCGGCGAATAATTCTAGTCTTCAGTCTTGGGTCAATAATCTATATAATGCGCCTTTACCAAATCCGATTTTTGAGGGGTTATCGATCATGGAAGAGAGAGAGTACGGCCAGCGTTTTTTACCCAAACAGTCGATTGCGGATATTCGCGCCGCTTTTGAAGCCGGCAAGAAAGTTAAAATTGCGGGACGTTTGATGACCATCCGTCAAATGGGTAAAAGTATTTTTGCTGACGTCAAAGATCAGGACGGGCGGATTCAGATTTATGTGAAAGGCGATGCAGTCGGCGAAGAGCCGTTTAATCATTTTAAAACGCTGAAGATGGGCGACATTGTTGGTATTGAAGGCGAGCTCTTCACTTCCAAAATGGGTGAGATGACCGTTAAAGTTGAATCTTACCAAAGACTTTCCTCGATTGTGCGTCCGATGCCCGAAAAATGGCATGGATTAAAAGACGTCGAAACCCGTTACCGCCAACGTTATGTTGATTTGATCGTTAACGATGATGTGCGCCAAGTTTTTAAAACCCGCAGTTTGATCATGCGCGAAATCCGCAAATTTTTGGACGCACAAGGCTTTATGGAAGTTGAAACCCCGATGATGCAGCCGCTTGCCGGCGGCGCGCGCGCCAGGCCCTTTATGACCCATCACAACACGCTTGAGATGGATCTTTACATGCGCATTGCGCCTGAACTTTATCTCAAACGGCTTTTAGTCGGCGGTTTTGAAAAAGTGTATGAGATTAACCGTAACTTTCGCAATGAAGGTATTTCGGTGCGTCACAATCCTGAGTTCACGATGATGGAGCTTTATCAGTCCTACGCGGATTACCATGACATGATGGAAATCACCGAATCACTTGTGCATCATTTGGTCATGATGATTCACGGCAAAGATGAAATTCCATTCGGCGATAAAGTTCTTAGCTTTAAACGTCCGTGGAAACGGGTTTCTTTTTATGGGGCGATTCAGGAAGCGACCGGCATTGATTTGCGCAAAACTTCGCCGAAGGAAGCCGCAGAGAAGCTGAATATGAAGCTTGATCCTAAACTCGAAGACGTTGACGTGTTGGATGAAATTTTTTCCGAAACTGTCGAAAAAGATTTAATCAATCCGACTTTCATCATTGATTATCCGACTGAAATGTCGCCGCTTGCGAAAGGACAGAAGGAAGACCCCTCGCTTGTTTACCGTTTTGAACTTTTTATTTCCAAGATGGAAATTGCGAATGCGTTTTCAGAGCTGAACGATCCTTTTGTCCAGCGCGAACGACTTGAAAGCCAGCGCGATGTCATCGGCGAAAATAAAGAAATTGACGAAGATTTTTTAACGGCGCTTGAATACGCAATGCCTCCCGCGGGCGGACTCGGTATCGGCATTGACCGCTTAGTCATGCTCTTAACCAATCAAGAATCCATCCGTGAAGTGATTCTTTTTCCGCTTTTACGCCATGAAAAAAAGCAGGCGGCCGCGGAAGCTTCTTCCGCAACTGAAGAACAAACAGAAATATGATATTGATTAGTTCGGAGTTCGGAGCCCGGAGTTCGGAGAGTGTTTTAGCCTTGAGTTCTTTATTCCCGCGAACCTCGGGGCGCGGGCCTCGGGCCTAGTTATGAGTTACGCTTATTTTATTGCCAATCGCCATCTCACGCGCCGCCGCAAAAAGGGTTTTATTTCGTTGATTTCGCTCATCTCAATCGGAGGTGTGGGCGTAGGCGTCATGGCATTGATCGTGGTGCTTGCCGTCATGGGTGGTTTTGACCGCGAACTTAAACGCAAAATTGTGAATGTTCAACCTCATCTGCGCATCGAAAAAGTCGGCGGTATCGACGATGCTGTGTCTGAAATTCAACGCGTTAAAACATTTTGCGCGAATGACTTGCTTTCCGCATCCGCTTTCATTGAAGGTCAGGCAATTTTAAAATCCGGTTCAAACGCGAGCGGCGTTGTTATTAAAGGTGTAGATACGGAACGCGAAAGTCTCGATATCTTTAAAGATCATTTGGTTGCGGGTGACCTGAGTTTTGATAGCACAACACATCAGGAAACCAAACGCAGTTTTATTGTCTTTAAGAAAACGGTTTCTTATGACTATGGCGGGATTCTGCTGGGTAAATACTTAGCACGTTCGCTCGATGTGAAAGTCGGCGATGTGGTGCAATTTATTTCGCCTGCAGCCGCAAAGATTGAAAATATCAATCTTTTAAATCTGAAAATCGACAGCTATCCGTTTATTGTCCGCGGAATTTTTAATGTCGGTATGAATGAATTTGATTCGCAGTTGGCTTTAATCGAGCTCAAACAGGCTCAAAAAGTTTATCAACTTGGCAATAAAGTTACAGGGATGAGTTTGCGTTTCAAGGATGTGGATCGCGCGGAAAGCATCAAGTGGGAGCTGACTCAGCATTATTCATCCGACTATTACTTCCGTTCCTGGTTCGACATGAACTATAGTTTTTTTCGCGCGTTAAAAGTTGAAAAAAGTGTGATGACCATTTTATTGGCACTGATTATTTTGGTCGCAGCGTTCAATATTGTTTCAACGCTGACCATGGTCGTTATGGAAAAGACAAAAGACATCGGCATTTTGCGCGCGATCGGGGCAACGCGTTTTGGAATTGCCAGAATCTTTTTGATCGAGGGTTTTTCGATTGGTTTTTTTGGAATTCTTTTCGGTACTATTGCCGGAGTATGGTTCGCTATGAATTTGAATCCCGTTGCGGACCTCATTAAAAAGACCACAGGGCTTGATGTTTTTCCGCGTGATGTCTATTTTTTTGAAAAAATTCCATCCGAGATCCATGCGATCGATGTGGCCTGGATTGTTTTGTTTGCGATGCTTGCGTGTATTATCGCGGGGCTTTATCCCGCCTACCGTGCGGCGCATTTGAAGCCCGTAGAGGCTTTACGTTATGAATAAGCCGCAAAGCTCTTCTGGATTGCTTTATGAGGTTCAAAATTTAAGCAAAGAATATGATTCGCCGGGCGGTACCTTGCATGTTCTGAAGTCAGTCAACCTCGAAGTTTATCGCGGAGACTTAATTTTTATCATCGGACGCAGCGGCTGCGGAAAATCAACGCTTTTGCATTTGATGGCGGGCTTGGATGAGCCGACAAGCGGACGGCTTTTTTTTGATCAGGATGATTTTCTGCGTTTAAGCGAAAGACGCCGGACAAAAATTCGCAGTGAAAAAATCGGATTGGTTTTTCAGTCGTATCATTTGCTGCCGGAGCTTACGGTGCATGAGAATGTGATTTTGCCGACGTTGATCGCAGGACGTAAAAAATCGGATTGGACCGAAGAGATTTTAAAAAAAGTTGAGCTCTTCAGCCGCCGGTATCATTTTCCGTCCGAGTTGTCGGGCGGGGAACAGCAGCGCGCCGCAATCGCGCGGGCATTGGTCAATCGGCCGCGGCTTGTGCTTTGTGATGAGCCAACAGGCAATTTGGATTCGGAAACTGCTGAAAAGGTATTCAGCCTGATTAAGGACCTCAATGAAAAAGAGGGGCAAACATTTGTGATTGTGACGCATGACGAAAAACTTGCATTTAAGCATGAAAAAGTTTACCGTTTGGATGCGGGTGTGCTTACGAAGGCCCGTTAATCTGGCATTATAATACCGGTGAGTAAGGAGTAATTATGAGTATTCAAATTTATATCGATGGAAAATTTTACGCGAAGGAAGACGCGAAGATTTCAGTTTTTGATCATGGGCTGCTTTACGGCGACGGCGTGTTTGAGGGGATTCGCTCCTATAATTCCTGCATTTTTAAATTGGATGAGCATTTGGACCGCCTTTGGGAATCTGCGCACACTTTGATGATCCAGATTCCGATGACGAAGCTTGAAATGCAAAAAGCAATCATCGCAACGCTCAAAAAAAATAGCTTCACGGACTCTTATATTCGCGCGATTGTGACGCGCGGTGTTGGGGATCTCGGGCTTGATCCGTCGCTTTGCAAAATGCCTACGGTGATTATTATTACCGATAAAATTAAACTTTATCCCGAATCACTTTATCAAAATGGTCTCAGCATTATTACTGTGCCGACCGTGCGCAATTTACCCGAAGCGGTTAATCCTTCGATCAAGAGTTTGAATTATCTCAATAACATTCTTGCGAAGATTGAAGCCAAGAACTCGGGCTGTGTCGAAGCCTTGATGCTGAATCATCAAGGTTATGTCGCGGAATGTACGGGTGACAACGTTTTCATGATTAAGCATGAAGGGGTATCCAAAAAGCCGATTCTTTTAACCCCGCCGACTTATTTGGGCGCGCTTAAGGGTATTACGCGGCAGGGAATCATCGAAATCGCGGCAAGGCAGAAAATTGTTTTTGAAGAAAGAACTTTGACCCGCCATGATCTTTTCAACGCGGATGAGGTTTTTCTTACGGGAACCGCAGCCGAAGTGATCCCTGTCGTTAAAATCGACGGGCGTGTGATTGGAACCGGTAAGCCTGGTAAAGTAACCCAGCAGCTGCTTAAAGGGTTCCGCGAAATTGTGCTCAAAGACGGCGTGCGGTACACGCTTGGCTCGAAAGCGCACGGAGCATGAATCCCGTTAGAAGCTTAACCAATAATAATTTTCCTGATTCGAAAATGAGGGTTCGGGTTGTGCCGCAGAAGATTGCCCTTTATTTGTGGAGCTTCTAACGGGATGAAAATTGAAAAGCTGCTCACCCAAGACCCCATTTGGCATTCCGCCAAAGGCCCGCATGAAGACGTCGTGGTTAGCACGCGCATCCGTTTAGCGCGTAATGTCGAAGGTTTTTATTTTCCATCCCGTCTGAAAGGCACTGAACGCCGCAAGCTTATCAAAAGCACGGAAGCCGCGATTAGAAACAAAGTCTTTTTTAAAGACTGCGAATTATTTCAATCGAATAAGCTGGAAGATGTTGAGCTGCAATTACTGCTTGAGCGGCATTTAATCAGCCGTGAATTTTCAAAAGATAAAGGCGAACGCGCTGTTTTGCTCGCGCCGGATGAATCACTCAGTCTCATGCTTATGGAAGAGGACCATGTCCGTCTGCAGGTTTTTGAAGCGGGTTTAAATTTAAAGCAGGCTTGGAAAAAGGCCAATGAAGCCGATGATCAACTTCAGAAGAATATGCAGTTTTCATTTGATCCGAAAATTGGTTATCTTACGGCCTGCCCAACCAATGTCGGCACCGGTTTACGCGCCTCATGCATGCTGCATATTCCTTGCCTTGTGATCACTAAGCAAATTCAAAAAGTTCTCCAGGCTCTGACTAAACTTAATTTAGCGGTGCGCGGCATGTTCGGCGAAGGTTCGCAAGCGCTCGGAAATTTTTTTCAATTTTCCAATCAAATGACTTTGGGACAGCCTGAAGCCGAAGTGATTGATAACCTTTTAAGCGTGATTGAACAGGTCGTCAGCCATGAACACGAAGCGATGGCGCAATTGCAGAGATCTAAGCCCTTTGAAATGGAAGACCAGGTTTGGCGGGCGGTTGGCTTACTTAAATCCGCGCGCGTAATCAGCTCCTCAGAAGCGATTAGCCTGCTTTCGATGATTCGTCTGGGCGTGAACTTGAAATATTTCGGCAAAACCCTCGATCATGCGCGGCTTAATCAGCTTTTTCTCTCGATCCAGCCGGGACATTTGCAAAAAAAGCGCGGAAAAGAGCTTTCCAGCCCTGAACGGGATTCCTATCGCGCTGAATTTATCCGCAAGCAGCTCTCTAAACTTATGCTTTAAAGGCCCTTTCGGCCTCCATTAAAGTCTATCGTCTAGAGACTCTAGTCCTGCTATAATCACGCCGTTATTATATCGATTTCATAAGACCCGTTTTTTGGGAGGAGTTATATTATGTTTGATCGTTTTACAGAACGCGCTCGCAAAGTCATCATTCTTGCCAAGGAAGAAGCCAAACGCTTTAATCACGATTACATCGGCACGGAGCATATTTTGCTCGGCCTCATTAAAGAAGGCGAAAGTGTCGCTGCCGCGGTTTTACAAAACTTAGGCCTCTCACTTGAAACCATCCGCCTCGAAGTTGAAAAGCTGGTGCAATACGGCCCGAGCACCATGGTTTCAGGCGATATTCCCTTTACTCCCAAAGCTAAAAAGGTAATTGAACTCGCCATGGATGAAGCCCGTCGTTTGGGACATAACTACATTGGTACCGAGCATTTATTGCTGGGCTTGATCAAAGAAGGCGAAGGCGTTGCCAGTCACGTGCTTATGAATGTCGGTCTTGATTTGAATAAGGTGCGCGCGGAAGTCATTAAACTTTTAGGATCGGCTTCACCTCAGGGTGAGGGCGCGGAACCGAATCCTGCGGTGGGTAATGGCGGCGGCAATTCAGGCGGGGGCAGTGGCGGCGGCGGGAGCGGCGGCAGCAGTAAAGCAAAAACAAAGACTCCGGCGCTTGACGCATTTGGACGCGATCTTTCGACTCTCGCGCGCGAAAATAAATTGGATCCCGTCGTTGGGCGCGAAGATGAAATTGAACGCGTGATTCAAATTTTAGCGCGCCGCACTAAAAACAATCCCGTGCTTCTCGGTGAAGCGGGTGTCGGTAAAACCGCGATTGTCGAAGGTTTGGCGCAGCGTATTTTTTCGGGCGATGTTCCCGAAATTTTGCAGGATAAACGCATTGTTGTGCTTGATCTCGCACTGATGGTTGCGGGCACGAAATACCGCGGACAATTTGAAGAGCGTATCAAAGCGGTGATGGATGAAATCCGCCGCAGTGAAAATGTTATGATTTTTATCGACGAAATTCACACGCTTGTCGGCGCCGGCGGAGCGGAAGGCGCAATCGACGCGTCCAATATTTTGAAGCCTGCGCTCGCGCGTGGTGAGATTCAATGCATCGGTGCGACGACGCTTGATGAATACCGCAAATATATCGAAAAAGACGCCGCGCTTGCGCGCCGCTTTCAAACGGTTATGGTGGATCCGCCGTCCGTGGATAATGCGATTTTAATTTTAAAAGGTTTGCGCGACAAATATGAAGCGCATCACAAGTTAAAAATTACCGATCAGGCGATTGAAGCCGCGGTGCGTTTTTCGGACCGTTATATCACCGGCCGTTTTCTTCCGGATAAGGCAATTGACGTGATCGACGAAGCTTCTTCGCGCGCGCGCCTTTCGGTGACGACTTTGCCGAAGGATCTTAAAAAGCTTGAAACTGAAATCGAAGCCCTGAAGAATGAAAAAGAAGGCGCGATCAAAGGCCAGGATTTTGAAAAGGCGGCGCGTTTGCGTGATGAAGAGCGCAAAGCCAAAGAAAGGCTCGCTGGAATCAAGAAGACTTGGAAAGAATCCAAATCAGAAATTGAAATCAGCGTATCAGAAGAAGACATTGCTTACGTGGTTTCAAAATGGACCGGGGTTCCGCTAGCGAAACTTGAAGAAAAAGAAACCTCGCGTTTGTTGAAAATGGAAGATGAACTGCATCGCGGCGTTATCGGACAGCATGAAGCGATTCACGCGATTTCGGACGCTGTGCGCCGCTCGCGCTCAGGTTTGCGCAATCCCAAACGTCCGATCGGATCTTTTATTTTTCTCGGGCCCACCGGTGTGGGTAAAACGTTGCTTGCGCGTACGCTTGCCGAATTTATGTTTGGTGATCCGGACGCAACGATTGTCGTGGATTGCTCGGAATACGGCGAAAAATTTAACGTTTCGCGTTTGGTCGGAGCGCCTCCGGGATATGTCGGCTATGAAGAGGGTGGGCAATTGACCGAAAAAGTACGCCGCCGGCCTTATTCCGTGGTTCTTTTCGATGAAATCGAAAAAGCCCACCCTGATATTTTTAGCCTCTTGCTGCAGCTGATGGATGAAGGCCGTTTGACTGATTCCTTCGGACGTAAAGTTGATTTTCGCAACACGATTGTGATTATGACTTCGAATGTCGGTGTCGGTATGTTGAAGAAGCAGGATTCGATGGGTTTTATTCAAGAGCGCGACGATGTTGATTATGAAAACATGAAAAAGAAACTTCTCGAAGAAACCAAAAAAGTGTTTCGTCCTGAATTTTTGAATCGCGTGGATGACATCATTGTTTTTCATCCTTTGCGTCGTCAGGATTTGGAACAAATTATTCATATTGAGCTCAAAGAAGTCCGCGACCGGCTCAAAGATAAAAAAATGGAACTTGTGATGACCGATGAAGTCCTCAAGTTTTTAATCGACGAAGGTTATGACCCCGTTTTTGGTGCGCGGCCGCTCAAGAGAACCATTCAAAAGTATATTGAGAATGTACTTGCGGAAGATATTCTTTCGGGGAAATTTAAAGACGGCGATAAAATCAGCGCCGAGCTGCATGGCGGCCGGATTAATTTTGAAAAAGCAGTCACAAATATTGCCTGATATGTTTAGCTCCGGGCTTTGCCCAACCGCGAGTTTGCTTTTTCGCTCTGCGCTTTCTGCGCAACCGCACGGCGTTCAAAGATAAGGCTAA
Organism: Candidatus Omnitrophota bacterium; assembly: GCA_043732705.1. Taxonomy (GTDB): domain Bacteria; phylum Omnitrophota; class Omnitrophia; order Omnitrophales; family Aquincolibacteriaceae; genus Multiplicimicrobium. The sequence continues at coordinate 20,037 of JAYTHE010000016.1, forward strand.
ATAAATGAGTATCCATCGCGACCAGCTTAAAACGCTCATCAACTTAAAGCATGCCGTCGCTACATCAGGCGCCGGAATTATTTCTTTTTTTACGCAAATCGGCGGAATTAATATTTTGCTGTCGCGCACGGTGGGATTAATTTTTAAAGGAGAAATCCGCTGGAAATCAACGGTTGAGCAAATGTTTGAAATCGGCGTGATGTCTTTGCCGCTTGTTTTTTTAACCTCACTTTTCACCGGTATGGTGCTGGCATTGCAATCGGCTTATCAGTTGCGGCTTTTTACCGCGCAGCAATTTACCGCTGACCTCGTTGCACTTTCGATTTGCCGCGAATTGGGACCTGTCTTGACCGCCATGGTTGTGGCGGGGCGCGTGGGCGCGTCAATCGCGGCTGAGCTCGGAACGATGAAGGTCACGGAGCAAATCGATGCTCTCAAGTCACTTGCCATGGATCCTGTCGAATATCTTGCCGTGCCGCGCTTTTTAGCGGCAATTTTTATGCTTTTTGCTTTAACCATTTACGCGGATATCATTGGAATGCTGGGCGGCTATCTTGTTTCTGTTTTTAAGCTGGGAATCAGCTCGCATGAATATATTAAGCGTTCCATCGATTCATTAATGGTTAAAGATGTGATGACCGGTTTAATCAAAGCTTTTTGCTTCGGCGGAATTATTTCAATTGTCGGCTGCTTCTACGGGTTTAATACTAAGGACGGTGCGGAAGGTGTGGGCCGCGCGACGACTTACGCCGTGGTTGTGGCATTGATTGCGATCATTGCTTCCGACGTTCTATTCACCGCAATCTTTTATTTCTTTTGATATGAATCCCGTTAGACTCTTAACCTACAATGTTAATCATCTTAAGAATTCAGGGTGTGAAAAATATTTGCAGTTTTATTTTCAATATTTTGAAGAGAGTCTAACGGGATGAAAATTGAAATTCGTGACGTTTATAAATCTTTTGGCACCAAGCAGGTTTTGCGCGCCGTTAATTTAGTGATTAAAGAAGGGGAAACTCTGGTTGTCATCGGAAGTTCCGGCGGCGGGAAAAGTGTTTTGCTGAAAATTATTACTGGGCTGCTTGAACCTGACCGAGGGGAAGTGCTTTACGACGGACGAACGCTCGCGAGCATGACGTCCGAAGAAGCAGAGGCGCATCAAATGAAGTTTGGGATGCTTTTTCAAAGCGCGGCATTGTTCGACTCTTTGAATGTTTTGGAGAATGTCGGGTTTGTTTTGGAAGAACACCGCGGTATGACCGCGGCGGAGATTCGTCCGATTGTGCGCGATAAATTACGTATGGTGGGACTGGAAGGCGTGGAACATCAAATGCCCGCAAGTCTCTCCGGCGGAATGAAAAAAAGGGTGGGGCTCGCTAGAGCGATATGCTATGATCCGCAGGTTATTTTGTATGATGAACCGACAACCGGTCTTGACCCGATTAATTCGGATGTGATCAACGATTTGATCATTTCCATGCAGGAAAAACTGCATGTGACCTCAGTTGTGGTGACGCATGATATGACAAGCGCGTACAAAGTCGCGGACCGAATTGCGATGCTTTACCGCGGTGAAATTATCGGAGCGGGAACGCCGGAAGAAATTCAAAATACAAAGAACCCGGTCATCCGACAGTTTGTGACGGGTTCAGCTCATGGGCCGATTACGGACGAACAGAAAAAGTCTTAGGAATTATGAAAAATAATACGCGCGAGTTTTGGGTTGGATTGTTCGCCGGCCTTGGATTTTTAATTCTCACTTTCATTATCTTTTTTGTCGGCGGCATCTCTGTTTTTAAGCATGGTTATACCGTGACCCTCAAGTTTGACTATGTCAGTATTCTCGATAAAGGCGCTCCGGTTCGTATGGCAGGCGTGCGTGTCGGTGAAGTGAGCGCCGTGGGCCTCCAGTTTGATGAAGCCCAAAAGAAAAACCGCGTATTTGTCAAAGTTTTCCTCAATCGCGGCACGGAAGTCCGCGAAAACTATGTTTTTGCCGTTCAGGGCGCCTATGTTTTAAGTGAACCACATATCGAAATTACACCTCAAATCGGAGATAGGCCGTTATTAAAAAATGGCGCAGTGCTGGAAGGCACGGGCCCGGTCCAAATTGATGAATTGATTACACGCTCTTTGCATATTGCGGAGCAAATGGATGCGATTTTATCCAAAGTGCGCGTGATGACCGACGACAAAGAATTAACTGATGCGCTCAAAGTCATGGTTGTTAATTTTGCTGATTTGTCGGTTCAGATGAAGAGTTTTATGAGCGGCAATCAACAGGATATGACATCCGCAGTTCATAATATTAAAGATTTTTCCGAAAAATTGGATCAATCTGCGGAGAAATTTAATGACCTTATGACGCATGTGAAGCAAGGCGATGGCACCGTCGGTAAATTTTTGTATTCCGATGAAGTTTACAAAAATATCAAGGACTTATCCGCGGACATTAAGAAAAGTCCTTGGAAGTTACTTCGGAAACCCAATAAGTTTTTCTTTTTTTAAATGAGACCGCAAGTTGCGGAACGTAGTGAACGCAACTTGCATGGTCGAATTTACACCGTACGGCTTTTAGCCATAAAGTACGGTGTTTAGAAGCAAGTTACGGAAGGTAACTTGCATGGCTGAATTTATACTGGGCGGCGTAAGCCAAAAAGCCCAGCACTAAAAGAAATTGCAAAGCAGTTTTCTGAGTGAGGCCGCAAGTTGCGGAGCAAAGCGATCGTAGCTTGTATGAGCTGAATTTACACCGTACGGCTTCTAGCCATAAAGTGCGGTGCATAATAGTTTAGTTTTTTGCTCTTTAAATTTTGGCAGGGATTGTTTTAATAAATTACATATTCAATATTTCATTCTGTTCGTAATTTCATACTATTAATTAGGAGTCATACTTATGATTAATGTAATCCGCGTGACGGTGATTCTGCTTGGCGCGATTTTCGGCTACTTATCCGACCTCAAATGGCTTGTCGATCATTTTGGCATTCCCGACTCGCCCTGGATCGGCGCTTTAGTGGGCTTGTGCAGCGGGACCATCATTGTCCTTCTTGATCTTTTTTTTAAACAATACTCCGTCCGCAATGTGCTTTCCGTGATTATCGGATTGGCGTTAGGACTGACGACGCACCACCTGTTTATCCAAGCACTTGAAAATATGCATGTGGATTTGGATTTAGCCCGTCAATTGGCGCTCGTTTCCTCAGTGATCTTGCCCTATCTCGGCATTGTAACGATTTTACGCGGGCAGGAAGAGTTTACCGTGATGCTGCCTTTCGTGAAATTGGATGCAAAAGGCACCGGAGAAGATTTAGTACTGCTTGATACTAGTGTCGTCATTGACGGCCGCATCGCGGACATGGTCAAAACCAACTTTTTAGCTTGTCGTCTTGTGGTTCCGACTTTTGTGTTGAAAGAATTGCAGCTAATTTCCGATTCCTCGGATTCTTTAAAACGCGCGCGTGGCCGCCGCGGACTTGATATTTTGAATCGTATGAAAGCGAATACCAACGTGGAAATCACAATCAACGAAATGGATTTTTCCGAAATTCCTACGGTTGATTCGAAGCTTGTCAAAATGGCTAAAGTGATTAACGCCCGTATTTTTACAAATGATTACAATTTGAATAAAGTTGCCGAACTGCAGGGTGTCAAGGTTTTGAACATTAATGATTTGGCCAATGCTTTGAAGCCGGTTGTGATGCCGGGCGAACAAATGCAGGTTAAACTTTTGAAAGAAGGCAAAGAGCCTGATCAGGCTGTCGCGTATCTTGATGATGGTACGATGGTGGTTGTCGACAATGGCCGCCGTCTTTTAGGCCGAACCTTGAATGTTTCCATTACCAGTGTGCTTCAAACCCAGGCCGGCCGCATGATTTTTGCGAAGGCCGAGGAAAATGCACATGAGATTCGTGAGCCTGCTGATAATCGCGATTTTGACTACGATAATCGCCCGCGCGATAACCGCCGCAATAATAACCGTAACCCGAATCCGAACGAGGGCTATCCTAAAAGGTAGCGCTGGGTATGCGAGTCAGTCTTATCATCACAGCCGCGGGCGCAAGCACCCGGTTTGCAAAAACAATTCCCAAAGCCGGCCGTAAAAAAACTGGCTCCAAACTTTTTTTTGAATTGGGCGGCATTCCTGTTTTAGAAAGAACTTTACGCGCCTTTTCCAGCATTTCAGAAATCCGTGAAACTTATGTCACGGTTCAGCCTGGTTTTGAACGTGAAGCTTCAGCATGGGGAAATGCGCGCGGTTTCAAAAAAGTGAAATGGATTGCCGGAGGAAAAACACGCGCTGAATCCGTATTGTTCGCTTTAAAAAAAACATCGTCTAAAAATTCTCATGTGATGGTGCATGACGGCGCGCGGCCGTTTGTTGCTCCCGCGGCAGTAAAAAAACTTTTCACAAAAATAAAAAAATATGACGGGATTTTATTGGGCCGCCAAGTCGTGGCCACATTGAAAAAAGTTTCGCTATCCGGCGGCAGGGTTGAGGGAACTGTCGACCGTTCCCGGCTCGCAGAAGCAGAAACACCCCAGCTTGTGAAGCGGCAGGTTTTATTGAATGCTTATCGAAAAGTTCCGGGTGCGCTTTCCTTTACTGACGAATCCAGTCTTGTCGAGGCCGCCGGAGGGAAAATGGGAATTCTTTTGCATGCGGACTGGAACCCCAAATTGACCCATTATGCGGATTTTGAGCTAGCTGAAGCCCGTGTTCGTTTTGACCTCTGCGCCAAAAGCGCAACCGGTATGGATGCAGATGCTTCTCGTATGGGAATAGGTTATGATATCCACCGTTTGGTGGCAGGGCGTAAGCTTTGGATCGGCGGAATTAAAATTCCTTTTGAAAAAGGTTCGTTGGGCCATTCGGACGGTGATGCGCTGCTGCACAGTATTACAGATGCGATTTTAGGTGCAATGGGGCTCGGTGATATCGGCGACTGGTTTTCAGACCGCAATCCGAAATATAAAAACATTCAAAGTTCAAAATTACTAGCACAGGTTTTGGAAAGAACAAAAGCATTGGGCTGGAGACCTTCGCAGGTTGATACGAATGTGATTTTAGAAAAACCGAAACTCGGGCCGTTGAAAATGAAAATACGGACATCGGTTGCTAAGTTACTAAATTTGCCGCTGACACATGTCTCCGTGAAAGCCAGGACCTATGAAGGTTTGGCGCCGATAGGAACGGGTGAGGCTTGGGTATCGCAGGCCATTGTTATTATGCAAAAAATAAAGGGGTAACATTAATGATTCGTGTTCGTTTCGCACCATCGCCCACAGGGCGCTTGCATTTGGGAAATATCCGTACTGCGCTTTTTAACTATTTATGGGCACGCGCGCAGGGCGGCAAATTTATTCTGCGCTTGGAAGATACGGACCGCGAAAGATTTCTTCCGGAATATCGCGCGGGAATTATTGAAGATATGCGCTGGATGGGTTTGAATTGGGATGAAGGCCCCGAAAATAACGGCTCTTATGGACCCTATGAACAATCCCAGCGTCTTGATCATTACCAGGGTTTCGCGAAGAAATTAATTGAAGACGGTAAAGCTTATTATTGCTATGTCACACAGGAAGAAACTGATGAATCAAAACGTATCGCGAAACTGAACCGTTTGCCGCCGCGTTTTGATAATCGCGGCCGGTTTTTTTCAAAAGAAGAAATCGAAGCGCGCAAAGCCCGCGGTATTAAGCCGACCTTGCGTTTTAAAGTCGAAAGTCCGCAGGTCAAAATGCATGACCTGATTCGCGGCGATGTGGAATTTAATCTTGATGACATGGTCGGCGACTTCGTGATTTTGCGCAATGACGGAACACCCACTTTCCACTTGGCGGTTTGCGTCGATGATGCTTTGATGAAGGTCACGCATGTGATTCGCGGCGAAGATCATTTATCGAATACGCCAAAACATATTTTACTGATTCGCGCGATGGGTTTTGAACCGCCGCAATACGGGCATTTATCTTTGATTCACGGCCCGGGCGGAGAACCGCTTTCCAAACGTTTATCCACGGTTTCTGTCGGTGAATTCCGCCGCCAGGGTTATTTGCCCGAAGCGCTGGTGAATTACATCGCATTCCTCGGTTGGTCGCCGGGCGATAACCGCGAAATTTTCAGCTGGGACGAATTGCAAAAAGTGTTTTCGCTTGAACGCGTTAATAAATCTTCATCGATTTATGATCCCGATAAATTGAACTGGGTGAATGGCCAGCATTTGCGCGCGTTATCTGATGAGGTTTTTACCAAAAAAGCAATTTCATACCTAAAAGCACAAAATGCGTTACCTGTGGATGAAGCGACTGTTGCGCGTGTTTTGCCAGCATTCAAAGATGCGATTGCAAAATTTGACGAATTAGCGGGACATCTGAGTTTCTTAAAACCGGATTTAACTTATGAAAATGCGGTTTGGTTGCAATCAACTGCAGCGGGAACTTTGCTTGATGCCGCGATTGCGATTTTACCAAGTTTAAATTGGAATGATCCGTTGGTTTATGACGCTTTTATTGCGGCACTCAAACCGAAAGTAGCGGTCAAAGGCAAGGAGCTTTTTATGCCGGTGCGCATGGCATTGACGGGACGTGAGCATGGCCCCGAACTTAAAAAACTGTTCCCATTGCTTGGGCAACAGTTTGCAGCGCAGCGTTTTCAAATGGCAAAGGGCCAGGTTAAAGCATGAAGAAAAAAGGTCTTTTGATTACTTTTGAAGGCGGCGAAGGCAGCGGCAAAAGCACGCAGATCCGTGAAACCGCAAGCTACTTCAAACGTAAAGGCTATAAAGTCGAAATTTTCCGCGAACCCGGATCAACCGCGGCAGGTGAAGCCATCCGTGAGATTTTATTGAATCCCAAACTTAAAACCATGGTTTGGCAAACAGAGTTATTACTTTTTCTGGCGGCGCGCGCCCAATTGGTCCGCGAAAAGATTTTGCCCGGTATTCAAAAAGGTGAGATTGTGCTCGTTGACCGTTTTGAGGATTCAACCATTGCTTATCAAGGCTATGGACGCGGCCTGGATATAAAAAAGGTCACAGGATTTTTTCCGTTTGTCCGCGAGAATTGTGTTCCTGATTTAACTTTTTTTCTGGATCTTCCTGTTAGTTTAGGTCTTGAACGCGCAAGAAAACGCGGCAAAGCAGACCGCATGGAAAAATCAAACCGGGATTTTCATGCGCGCGTACGTAAAGGTTTCCTGAGTTTGGCAAAAAAATACCCAAAACGCATACATAAGATTTTTAGCGGCCGTTCCGTCGGTGAAGTACGGGCGGATATTTTTAAAGTCTTGGACTCCGTTATCAAAAAATGAAAAATATTCTTTCCAACAAAACTCAAAAGCTTGCGGCGAAAATTTTAAACAAACATGCCGAAACCGGCCGTATTTCGCAGGCGTATTTTTTTACTGGTGAGGAGCTCACTTTTGATCCTGAAACAGAATTCAGCCACAAAGATGATTTTGTTTTTGATTTTGCGGCTAAGATTGTGGGCGGCAGCGCGTCCGAAGCCGACCGTTTGCGGCGTATTCGGGAAGTCAAGCATCCGGATGTTTTGCGTTTGGGCGGTGATCCGGAAATGACTTCGGTTAAAATTGCAGAAATGCGCGACTTGCTGAAATGGGTTTCGATGAAACCTTTCGAAGGTGAAAGAAAAGTTGGGATTATCTGCCGCGCCGATAAACTCACCGATGAAGCCGCGAACGCGTTTTTAAAAACATTGGAAGAGGCGCCGGGCAATACGGTTTTCTGTCTTTTGGCTCCGTCCCGCGAATTAGTTTTAGAAACTATCCGTTCAAGATGTTTTGAAGTCCGCTTTCCTGAAGTTCCGGCTTGGAATCCCGCGGCGGCAAGCGCTTTACCGCCATTCCGTGAAATGCTTGATAATTATTCCGACTTAACCAAAGCGGAGTTGAAGCCCGCGCTTGATCAGGCTTTGGAAAATATCCGCGAGCGTCTTGCTTCGGCTTCGCGGTCATATTTTGCTTCTGGGTCTTCGCCCCAACCAGCGAGAGTCCATCATCCTGTAGATTATTTACGCGCATTCGAAACCATTTGCGAGGCGAAGTCGGCGCTTGAAGCAAACGCCAATGCCAAATTGACTGTGACGCGCATGGTCATGAAATTGCGCCATTATTTTTCGGGCGAGAGAGGCATTGTGTGATAAGCCCCCAATTTTCATTCCACTTCTATTACGCCGGCGCATTTGTTTGCGTCTGCTTCGTTATGCTTGCAAAGCTTCCCTCCTCGACGTATTCCAGAGAATACGCCTGCGGGTTCTTTGCGCGCATGCCCCGCATCCGCGAAACAACTACATCCGGCTCACGACGAAATGGAATGAAAAATGGCGGCTAAAACTTACATTACAACTCCGCTCTACTATGTCAATGCAAAACCGCATATCGGACATGCCTATACCAACGTGCTTTGCGATACTTTTGCGCGTTTTTTTCGAATTCATGATGGCAAGGAAAATGTTTTCTTTTTGACGGGTACAGATGAACACGGTACAAAAATTCAAAAGGCTGCGGAAGCACAGGGTAAAACTCCTAAAGTGTATGTGGATGAAGTGGTTCCGCTTTTTCAACATTTATGGACAGCACCGCTTTTAGATATTACTTATGATCGTTTTATCCGCACGACGGACGAAGACCATAAACGGATTGTTCAGAAAATCCTGCGTGATCTCGAAACTAAAGGCGACATCTATAAAGAAAAATACAAAGGCTGGTACTCCGTTCAGGACGAAAGTTTTTATACGGATACGCAGCTGCGCGAAGGCCTGCCGGAAGAAATTCAAAATACTTTGCAGGAAATCGAAGAAGAAAATTATTTCTTTAAGATGTCGAAGTATCAGCAGCCGTTGATTGATTATATCAATTCGCATCCTGATTGGATCCAACCGGAGATGCGCCGTAACGAAATGCTGGGCTTTCTCAATAATCACACACTTGAAGACCTTTGTATTACGCGTCCGCGCAAACGTCTGGAATGGGGTATTGATTATCCTGGTTCGTCGGATCACGTTGTTTACGTTTGGTTTGATGCGTTGATTAATTATGTCAGCGCGATCGGTTACGGAGAGGACGATAAGAAGTTCAAACAATGGTGGCCCGCGGTGCATGTGATCGGAAAAGATATTTTGCGCCAGCATGCCGTATTTTGGCCGATTATGTTGATGGCCATGGGCGTGGAAATGCCGAAGAAAATTTTAGCGCATGGCTGGTGGCGTATGGGCGGAGCAAAAATGTCCAAGTCGCTCGGTAATGTCGTCGATCCGCTGGATATGATTACGAAATACGGCGCGGATGCCTTCCGCTTTTTTCTTTTACGTGAGGCGACTATGGGCTCCGACGGATCTTTTTCCGAAGAGCTCCTGCGCGAACGTTATGGTAGTGACTTGGCAAACGGTTTGGGAAATCTTTGGCACCGTTATGCATCGATGCTTGAAAAATACTTTGGCGGGAAAGTTCCGGAAGGCGAGCCGGATTGGAATATTCCGGTGTTGAGCAAGTCGGTTCAATTAGAAAAAACCGTGACGGAGTTGATGCGTGACTATAATCCCAAAGATGCATTGATTCATATTTTTGACGTGGTGACTTTGGCGAATCAATTTGTGGAAGAACGGAAGCCCTGGTCGTTGGCCAAAGATCCTGCTCAACTTATTTCTGCCTCTGGGTCTGCGGCTCAACCGGCGAAGCCAACCACCTTAGCGGAAACAATGATAGTTCTCACGGAAGTTTTAGCGCGCGTGGGATTTGTTTTACAGCCATTCTTGACGCGAACCGCGCCCAAGATTTTGACGCGCATGCATATCGCGCCAACCGTTCAAAGTGTTTCTGCTTCCAAGCGAGTCGTCAAACCCAACGAGCCGGTTGAAAAGGGCGAACCGCTTTTCCCGCGCCTCGAAGATGAAACTCCAAAACCCTAAGCTCGCCGCGGCGTTTGATTTTGTCTGCCGCGAAAGAATTTATTTTTTTGTTCTTGTCCTGACACTTGTACTTCTGGCATTTAATCATTTTCAATCCATTGCCGTAGAAGCCGCTTCATCCTCGGCGGTTGATCAACTTGAGCAGGCCTCACGAACTTGGGGAGAAGCACATGAAGGGGTGGGGGCGTGGATTCAACTTTTTCAGACACGGCCGGCTGCGGTTATAGTTTGTTTGTGTTTGATGGTGCTTTTTACGAGCCTGTTTTTAGGTGGTTTGGTCATTCTAGTTTCGGTGTCGATGATTCCAAGGTTCTACCGCTGGTTTCAAAATGTGGTTTTGCGTTCACCGGAACCGGAATGGAAGCCGGTACTTTTTTTCAGGGTGCTCATTTTGATTTTTTCTTTTTTGCTGTCTTCCGCGACCTTGATCGAGACTTTTTTTGGCGGCAATGCGGCCAATGAAAATTGGATTGGGCTCTTTCATACACTTTTGATTGATGTCTTTGCCTGTTTCGCCGTTCTGGCGGTTTTAAAAGCCGATGGCCTGATGACTTGGTCCCAATTGATTGGGCAACCGCCAGGAAGCCGCCTGAGCGAGATTAAACGTGGTTTAACGGTGTATACGGCGGCCTTTCCAATTTTTATTTCCGGATTAGTTCTAGTTCTGGGTATTTCACAATGGCTGCACTATGAACCGCCGCCGCATCCGTTGATTAAAATTTTTGTCGAAGAAGAGTCGCGCTCACCGTTTATTTTTCAATTTGCTTTGATACTTGCCACAATCGGCGCACCGATTTTTGAGGAGATTTTTTTCCGAGGATTTTGTTACCGGGTTTTTCGAAGCTGGTGGGGCGTTCAGGGTGCGATGCTGATGAGTGCCGCTTTTTTCGCGGGAATTCACGGTTCGGGATTTGCTTTTTTTCCGATTTTTATTTTAGGTATGGCGCTGGCCTGGCTGTATGAAAAACGCGGCAGTTTGACCGCCTGCTGGACTTTTCATGTTTTGCACAATATTCTGTTCACCGGCTATTTTTTCGCGATCAAGGCTTTAATAGGAAACTCATAATGGATGAATTTGAATGGATTGAGTGGATCAGTAAAAAAGCCGGCAAACCTCCGCAAGGCTGGATCGGTATCGGTGACGATGCGGCAGTTTTTCCGCGTCCGCGCCGGAACTCGGCGATTGCAACCGATGTGATTGTGGAAGGCGTCGACTTTGACCATTTGGTTAAACCTCAAGATGCCGGGCATAAAGCGCTGGCCATTAACTTAAGTGATATGGCGGCAATGGGCACCAAGCCCACGGCGTTTTTAATGACGCTTGGTGTGAACGATGCTTGGAACGGCAAGCGTTTAAAGAGCTTTTTATCGGGTGTTTTTCAATTGGCACGCAAGCATAAAATAACCTGTGTTGGCGGCGATATGACCTCGGCCCGCCAATTTTTTTGCAGTATTACGGTTTGGGGTGAAATGGCGGGGCGCAGGCCGATCAGCCGGTCAGGTGCGCGGCCCGATGATTTGATTATGACAACCGGTACTTTTGGCGGATCCATTTTGAAAAAGCATTATGCGTTTACGCCGCGTACAGCCGAATCTATTTGGTTGTCGCGCCACTTTCCGCCTTCCGCGATGATTGATGTCTCTGACGGTTTGATGCAGGACTTAAAGCATATTTTAAAAGACTCGCGCTGTGGAGCACGGATTGAATTGGATGCAATTCCTGTTTCAAAAGATTCGCGGGTAAAGCATAAAACAAAAGCCGGCGCGTTAAACGGCGCGCTTTCGGACGGAGAAGACTTTGAGCTTTTGTTTACGGTCCGGCCGCAAATGCTGCCGCGTCTTGCGGCACGCTGGAAAAAATCTTTTCCCAAAACGCCGCTGGCAAGCATTGGACGCATTACGCCTGGAGCATCGCGGGTCAGTTTTTTTCAAAAAGGGAAGCAGATCCAATTTAAACCCAAACCGGGATTCAGGCATTTCTAGCGGTTCTTAATAATCTAAATTGGGTTATTCCAATTTCAAATATTACTCACCGCTGTGCCGATTTTCTCAGAATTATTAAAAGAAAGAGGCCTGATGGATAGAGTTATTGCACATTCAGCGCGGGAGACAATGACCTGGGCGCATCAATTTGCTGCAACGCTTAAAGCGGGCGATATCATTTGCTTGCACGGTGATTTGGGCGCTGGGAAAACAACATTTGTAAAGGGCTTGGCGGAAGGATTAGGACTTTTAAAAACAGAACATGTGACCAGTCCAACTTTTGTGATTATGCATCGCTATACCTGCCGCATTCCGCTTTATCATTTTGATTGCTACCGCATGAAGTCCCCGGAAGATTTAACCGCGGTTGGTTTTGAAGAGTTTCTCTATTCAGGCGGCGGCGTGGCCTGTATTGAATGGCCGGAAAAAGCGGGGAATTTAATCCCTCCCGGCAGCACGCATATTTATCTTGAGCATCAAGGGGAAAATACCCGGCGAATTCGATTAGAAAAGGAGTAATATTTTTTTATCTCGAAATATAATTAATTTTCATATATATTATAGTATATATGAAAATAACAGAATGGCTCCCTGGAGAACGCCCTAGGGAAAAACTAGTCCAAAACGGCGCCGGACAATTGTCGGATGCGGAATTGCTGGCGGTTTTATTTGGAACGGGAGTACGTGGCGTCAATTGTGTGGATTGGGCGCGCGCATGTTTATCGAAAGCGAATGGGCTTTATCCGTTTTTTAATCTTGAGCCCAAAGCATTAATGGCCTTGCCCGGAATGGGTTTCGCTCGCGCCGCGCAGATTATGGCAGTCAAGGAAATTGCCGCACGGTTTGTGCGGGCCAAGCTTTCTCCCAAAACAATTGTGCGTGATCCGGAAATCCTCGCGGATTACTTGCGTTTGTCGCTTGGAAGCCAGAAACGCGAAAAGTTTCGTGTCTTTTTTTTAAATAAGAAACTCGAGATTTTAGATGAGCAGGATTTGTTCGCGGGCACCATTGATGAAACGCCGGTTTATCCGCGTGAAATTATCGAGCAAGCGTTAAACTGCCGCGCGACGGCAATCATTCTCGCGCATAATCATCCCTCGGGACGTTTACAGCCGAGTCCTGAAGATATTCGCGTCACCGAAAAAATAGTCGCTGCCTGCGCTTTGATTAGCGTGCGCGTGATGGATCATGTGATTGTCGGAACAGAAGGGTACTACAGCTTTAGCCATGAAGGGATTCTACCCAGGTCGTGCTGACCTTAGAAATCGTCCGGGACCTTCAAAATTCGGACAAAAGCGTCTAAATCTGAAAAATCAGGAAAACGGTGATGCGGACGTATTTCTAGGAAATCATTGCCGCGTGTCGAACCTGTGTCCATTCCGACGCTGCGCAGTTTAAGAGTATGCGCGGCAGCCACATCATGACGCGTGTCGCCGATCACAAATGTTTTCTTTTTTGAAAATTTCCGGCCGAATTGATTTTCCGCGGCATGTAGCGCGTCGCTTAAAATCCCGGTACGATCCGTATGATTTAAACCGAAACCGCCGCAGCGAAAATAATTATGCAGCCGCACTTTGCGCAATTTAATCCAGGATACTTTTTCAATATTACCGGTGGCGACCGCAAGGTGAACATGGGGTAAATCGGAAAGATATTCGAGCAGTTTAAACGCTCCCGGCATGGTTCGAAAATAGATCGAACGTTCCGCCTCTTCCGAGAAGTAAAGGGCATACCTTTCAGAGAGCTGAACCCACTCTTCAGCTTTGAGCTTTCTCCCTATACAACGGACAGCAATTTCATTAAAAATCAACAGGTCTGTTTTACCATCGGGGAAAGTTTCGCCCCAGGCGTTGGAAACCCCAAACATTTTCTCAAAAGCACGGTCAATTGCTACTTTTCCGCAGCCGCCGGTTGAGAGTAAAGTTCCGTCAATGTCGAACAAAAGAAGATAGCTCATGAAACAAAACTATAACTGATGAAAGCGGACAGGAAAAGAAAAACTAATGGGAGGGGATTGCTGGTTGAGCTTGCTCAGAAGCAAAAAGTAACGACAGAAAAGGCCTGATGTTTCCATCAGGCCTTCAAAAAATAACTTCGAGAAGTTATTTTCTCTTTTTGCCAGCTGTCTTCTTAGCTGCTTTTTTCTTTGCTTTTTTCTTGGCTGCCATGTTGATTGCTCCTTTCAACGAATTAACTTTCGTTATTCGTTTATCGTCCATTTTGGAGTTTCTTTAACACTGTTTTGTAGTTTAGCCGATGATTGATGATGATTGCAAATTAAAAATGCGATTTTTTAAAAAAAGTTTTGTGTCATAATCTTGCGGCAGATAAATCAAAATCGATTGTTTTTAATAAACGGAAAGCATTTGATACATTTTAATTTTAGAAATTCTAAGAATCAGGTCGCATTGCTTGCTGCGGTGATTTACTTTATTCAAGGCGCGCTCGGAATTTCCGCGGTGGCTGTACCGATTTATTTCCGCCGCTTAGGTTGGAGCATCGCGGATATCACCGTTGTTTCTTCGCTGACATCTCTGCCGTGGGTGTTTAAGGTTTTTTATGGTTTTCTTTCGGATAGTTTTCCGATCGCAGGTTATCGCCGCAAAAGCTATTTGTTTTTTTATTTGCTGTGTTCCATTTTAGGCTGGTGTGCGTTTGCCTTTTGGGGAACGGATAAGAAAAGTATCGTTTTTGCGCTTTGGGTAGCGAACTTGGGTTTTGCCGGTACCGATGTTATTACAGACGGATTAGTAGTTGAGCATTCGGATTCGGAATGGGGGCGCATTTACCAAAGTGTCTCTTGGGGGTTTCGCAGTTTAGGGTCAATAGTCACGGGTTTATTGGGAGGTTGGCTGGTTTTGCATTTTGATCCGCGAGTGATCTTCCTGATCACCGCTTTTTTGCCGCTTTTAGCGCTGCCTTTTGTTTGTATTTTAGCGGAACAGCCTTATTTAAAGACCCATTTGTCTCTCGACCGGCAGGCTCAATTAAAAACCATTGCTCGTTTTTGTTTGACCCGGCAAAACCTCTTTTTTATTCTTTTTCTTGCCGCAAGTTCAAGTTCGGTCCTTTTCGGCACGCCGTTTTTCTTTTATATGAAAGAGAAACTTTTTTTCAAAGATGATTATTTAGGTTTTCTGATCAGCTTGGGTTGGGCGGGCGCGGCAATCGGCAGTGTAGTTTTTTTACTTTGGATGAAAAAAGTTTCCATGAAAAAACTATTTTATGCGGTTGTCTTTTTAAATGCGTTGAATGTTTTAAGTACTTATGCCGTACGCGGTGTCGATTCCGCGGCCTGGCTGGTGTTTGTTGGCGGCATCGTTGCCGGAATGATGCTTTTGCCGCTGATGGCCGGTGCGGCGGTGGTGACTGCGGGAACGGGCGTGGAAGGAACTTTGTTTGCGCTTTTGATGGGACTGTATAATTTGGCGCAAATCGCGTGGGGTTTTTTGGGAGGGAAATGGCTCCCATTTTTTGGAATTTGGGGATTGGTAGCGCTCGCGACCGTGATTCAACTTTCCGCTTTTCTTTTAATTCCGCATATGGATACAAAAAAATTCGAGACTCCCGCATCCTCTGATTGATATTCGTCCGACTGCTCGGTACAATTCAGCATGCCTTTGATTTATTTAATTCTTTTTGTTTTAGTAATTTTTCTTGCGGGATACTTTCTCAATGTGCGTTTTTTGAAACGGCATTTTGAACTCGACCCCCACAAAGCAACACCCGCCAGCCAGGTCAATGACGGCGTCGATTTCGTTCCCACGCCCAAGTTTTTTCTTTTAGGCCAGCATTTTTCTGCGATTGCCGCCGCCGGGCCGATTGTGGGGCCGGTGCTTGCGGGCGTATGGTTCGGATGGCTGCCGGTTTTATGCTGGATTGTGGGCGGCGCGATTTTCTTCGGGGCTTTCCACGATTTCTCAACCATGATCAGTTCCGTGCGTAACCGCGCGACATCCATTGTGGAGATGGTGCGTGAATTATTCGGCCCGCACGGGCATTTGCTTTTTACCGCTTTTGTATGGTTGTCATTGATGTACGTGATTACGGCATTTACCGATCTTACTTCGGGGTCCTTTGCTGAGCCGGAACTCGGCGGCGGAGTTGCCGCGTCATCCTTACTTTACTTATTGATCGGTGTTGTGATGGGCTTTGCGTTGAAACATTTCAAGATGAAGCTGGGAATCGCCACCCCGTTCTTTATCGCATTAGTTTGCCTTTCAATTTGGTACGGACAAAAAATCCCGTTGAAAATTCCGCCATGCGGGCCTTTTACATCCCAGCAAATGTGGAATTTTGTTTTGATTGCTTATTGCGGAGTAGCATCTGTTTTGCCGGTATGGTCGCTTTTGCAGCCGCGCGGATATTTGGGGGGATTTTTTCTTTACGCCACTTTAGTTGCGGGGCTCATCGGACTTTTCATCGGTGGTGAGCCCGTGCGATATCCCGCGTTCATTGGCTGGACAAGCGCGCAGGGCATGCCGCTCTTTCCGGTGCTTTTTGTGACCGTTGCCTGCGGTGCCTGTTCAGGTTTTCATGGGCTGGTGAGTTCGGGCACAACCTCGAAACAAATCGAAAAGGAAACCGATTGTGGCTGCGTGGGATACGGCGGAATGATTTTAGAGGGTGTAGTTGCGATTTTAGCTTTAGCGACTGTAATGATTTTGGCGAAAGGCGATGCGTTGACGGGCGCATCACCTGATCGGATTTATGCCGAGGGGCTGAGCCGGTTTGTCGGCCATCTGGGCTTGCCGCGTGAATTTGTCCGGTCTTTCGTATTGCTGGCGTTCACGACATTTATATATGACACATTAGATGTTGCCACGCGTCTCGCACGTTATCTTTTTCAGGAGGCATTGCGTTGGAAAGAAAACCAGGGACGGCTATTTTCAACCTGTTTATCGCTTCTGATCCCGTTGATCTGTGTTTCGATGCGTGTCACGGATTCCGCGGGAAATGTCGTCCCGGCCTGGAAAGTTTTTTGGGCGGTGTTCGGAACTTCCAATCAGCTGCTGGCGGCTTTTTCGCTCTTTGCGATTGCGATTTGGATGAAAAAAATCGGCAAAAATTTTTGGCTGGCCGTGATTCCCATGATTTTTCTTTTAGTCATCACAGTATGGTCATTTGGCCGCATGATTACGACTTCGCTTGCGCGCGGCGGGCTTGATTTGCCGGCCTGGATCGCGGTTGTTTTATTGTGCTTGGCCGCCTTTCTCATAGCGGAATCCCTGCGTTTCTCCTTCTTTAAGCAAAAAGCCTGATCTTGTTTCTTGTTCGAAGACGGTAGTGCCTTTATAATTCCTCCCATGTCGATACCTGAACTCAACCTGGACCTCACTTCTACTCCCAAGCTGACTCCGATGATGGAACAGTATCGTTCCATCAAAAAAACTTTGCCGTCAGCGACCATTCTTTTCTTCCGTCTTGGAGATTTCTATGAAATGTTTTTCGACGATGCCGTTCAGGGCGCGGAAATTCTCAATATTACTTTGACCGGGCGTGAAGCCGGCGCCGCGGGACGGATTCCGATGTGCGGTTTCCCTTATCATGCTTTTTCAGGCTATGTCCGGCTTTTACTCGATAAAAATTTAAAAGTTGCCGTTTGCGAGCAAGTGGGCGAACCATCCAAAACTAAAGGTCTGATGGAAAGAAAAGTCACTAGGTTGATTACCCCCGCGACTTATTTGGATGATGAGAATGCGTCCCGCACTTCCGAATACTTGGCGGCGGTGATCCGTAAATCAGGCGAAGCGGCCATTGCTTATCTTGAATTGGGAACGGGTGACTTTTGGGTGCGCCGCGTCAGCGAAGACCGGTTGCTCGATGAATTGGCATTGATCCATCCACGCGAAGTGATTCTGCCCAAAAGCCTTGCCGAAGGTGCCGTGAACGATTTCGCCAAAGAATGGCTGCATGCGGCTGTCAGTGTTTATGAGGATTGGATTTTTGAAACGTCCGAATCCGCCGACCGTTTGAAGCAAGTGTTTCATTTAAGCGGCGCGCAATCTTTGAGTTTTCATGATGATGCTTTGGCGGTCGGAGCTTGCGGCGCCGTACTTTATTATTTGCATGATCATTTTCATCACGCTTTGGGGCATGTACGTATACCAAAAATAATTCAAGCGCATGCCTGTATGATTCTGGACCGTCAGGCGCAGAAAAGTTTGGAGCTGGTTGCGAATGAACAGGGCCGCAAAGGCCTCGGAACTTTATTTCGTGTTCTGGATGAAACTTTGACTTCAATGGGAACGCGCCAACTGGAAGAATGGATTCTCCGTCCTTTGGTGCAAGTTAAAGATATTCACGCGCGGCAGGAATCAATTAAAGAACTGGTACAAAACCGCATGTCATCTGAAACGCTTATGACTTTGCTTTCCGGAATCCGCGATATGGAGCGTACGCTCAGCCGCTTGAATTCCGGCGTGGCGAATGCGCGTGATCTCGTGAATCTAAAAAACTTTCTCAACCGCATTCCTGATTTAAGAACTGAACTGAGCCGCCTCGCGAGCGACCTGCTGCTTGATTTTTCCAAGAAGATTCAGCCTTTTCCGGCTTTGTGCCAAATGATTGATTCTGCGATTGTTTCTGAGCCTCCTTTGACCGTGCGCGAAGGCAGCATGATTCGCGAAAAGTATTCTGCAGAACTGGATGAATACCGGCATCTTTCCCAAAATGGCAAGCAATGGATATTGGATTTCCAACAGCGCGAAATTGAACGCACCGGTATTAAATCGCTGAAAGTGAAGTATTCTCAAGTTTTTGGTTATGGAATTGAAATCAGCAAGAATAACTTAAACGCCGTTCCCGACAATTATATCCGTCGCCAAACTTTGGCGAACGCGGAAAGATTTGTTTTGCCTGAATTGACCGAGTGGGACCAGAAGATTTCCGGCGCTCAGGACAAAATGAAAGTCATGGAGTATGAGATTTTTAACCAGATTCGCGGCCGTGTTTTAGAACAGCTCACGCCTTTGCAGGAAATGGCGCGCGCGGTGGGTTCGCTGGATGCCTTGCTTGCGCTTGCCCGCGTAGCGAATCAAAAACAATGGGTGTGCCCCGAAGTCACGGAAGGCGATGTGATTCATATTGAGGCCGGCCGCCATCCGGTTGTCGAAAACATGCTACCGCTCGGTAAGTTTGTTGAAAACGATTTATTGCTCAATCAAAAAGATCATCAGTTGATTATTTTGACGGGACCGAACATGGCGGGTAAATCGACTTATATCCGCCAAACCGCTTTGATTGTACTTCTCGCGCAAATCGGCAGTTTTGTTCCCGCAAAAGCATGCCGTGTGGGAGTCGTCGACCGTATTTTTACCCGCATCGGCGCCTCGGATGATTTGGCGCGCGGTGAAAGTACCTTTATGGTTGAAATGCTTGAAACTTCGCGGATTTTAAATGAAGCCACTTCACGCAGCTTATTGATATTAGATGAAGTCGGTCGCGGAACTTCTACGTTTGATGGGCTGAGCATCGCTTGGGCGATCTGTGAACGTTTAGCCTCTGGAGTGTCTAATTTTTCCTCTGCGCCGAAGGCGCAACCGGGCGTAAAGCCACGCACGCTTTTTGCGACGCATTATCATGAGTTGACCCAATTAGAAGGGCATTTCCCTTCGATTTGCAATTACACGATGAAAGTCAAAGAAACATCGGATGAAGTTCTGTTTCTCCGTAAAGTGATTCGCGGTGCAAGTGACCGCAGTTACGGTATTCATGTCGCGCAGCTTGCCGGACTTCCTGCGGCGGTGACAACTCGTGCCAAAGAAATTCTGAAAGTGCTTGAAACTGAAAACAAGGAAGCAACGCAGATTTTAGAAGGCGGGCGACCGGCGATTAATTCTTCCTCCGTGCCTTCGGCACAACCGGTAGAACATCCTCTTGTTGGTGAGTTAAAGGAACTCGATATCAATTCTATGACACCCATTCAGGCTTTACAGAAGTTAGAAGAGTTTAAATCTCGGGCCTCGGTTCTTCGGTCTCGGGACTAGTTTTATGGTTAATAAAATTCAAATTCTTTCCGAACGCATTGCCAACAAAATTGCCGCGGGTGAAGTTGTCGAAAGGCCCGCTTCGATTGTTAAAGAGCTTCTGGAAAATTCGATCGATGCCGGCGCGACTTTAATCGAAGTGACCGTTCATCACGGCGGAAAAAGTTTAATCAGCATTTCCGATAACGGCAGCGGGATGTCGCCGCAGGACGCGGAACTCGCGTTTAAACGGCACGCGACCAGCAAAATTAAATCGGATGATGATTTGGCTCACATTGCTTCATTCGGCTTTCGCGGAGAAGCTTTGCCGAGTATTGCGGCGGTTTCACGCATGACACTCGTCACCAAGCCGCATGACTCTGAAACGGGAACCGAAATTTGGATGGTCGGCGGAGCGCTTGCCAAGGCTCGTGAAGCGGCGGCTTCACCAGGGACAACAGTAGAAGTGCGCGATTTATTTTTCAATACGCCCGCCCGCAGAAAATTTTTGAAGCAGGACTCCACCGAATTCGGACACATTCACGAAGTTTTGGCCTCGGCCGCGCTTGCAAACCCAAAAATCCATTTTGTTTTCAAAAATCAGGAGAAAACTATTTGGGATCTACCTTCTTTAGCCTCTGAGCCTTCAGCTCAACCGGCGGGTAGTCATTACCGCGAACGTGTCAAAGCAGTTTTAGGCGGGGATTGGGGCGACATGCTGATTCCTATTGAAGCGCAGATTCCGCATGTGAAAGTTTCCGGTTTTATTACGAAGCCGGAATTCGCGCGCGGCAACCGTCTCACGCAATATATTTATGTGAATCAGCGCTGGGTTAAATCTTTCGCAGTTCAATATGCGGTTGATGCCGGTTACCACGGATTTTTAATGCATGGCCGTTATCCCGCCGTCATTTTATTCGTGGATGTTCATCCGCAATACGTGGACGTGAATGTTCATCCCACGAAACAGCAAGTACGGCTTTCAGGCGAAACTTCGATTAAGTCAATGATTCAAAATGCCATTGCCGCGTCTTTGCGCAATGCGCCTGATCTGAGGCCTGCTTTGGCGGATAAACCCGCGTCCATATTTAAAGCGGGTACGGAAGCTTTTTTTGCATCCCGCTCGGATACCCTCGAAAAAGATAAACAACCCGATTCTGATTTTACGGCCGCTCCGGTTTCGCAATGGGAAACCGCGCTTCAGGAAACTGCCGCGTCATTTTCGAGCGTGAAAGAGCCAGAATTGCCGGATTGGAAGCCTGTTACTTCTGACCGGCCGGTGATTACGAAAGTATTGGGGCAAGTTCATGGAACTTTTATTTTGGCTGAGACCGAAGAAGGGTATGTCGTGATTGATCAGCATGCCGCGCATGAAAAAATTCAATTTGAAAGTCTGCGTCAAAATCTTGAAAAAGCGAGCCCAGTTTCACAGCGGCTTCTGATCGAAGAAATGTTGGAGCTCAATCCGCGCCATTTTGCGGTGTATGAGGAATACGCGGAGTTTCTGAGAAAGATCGGGTTTGACATGGAATTATTCGGCGACAAAACGCTGCTGATCCGCTCGGTGCCGAATGCATTTCGCAATGAAAATCCAAAACAAGTTTTAACTTCTTATTTTGAGCAGAAAGAAACCGGCGAAGCGGGAGTCAGGCTCGAGCATTATCAGGCTGATTTGGCGGCCATGCTTGCCTGCAAAACACGCTCCGTAAAAGCGCATGATTCGCTCAATATGGAAGAGATGCGGAAACTGACCGATGAGCTGATGCGCTGCGAGCATCCTTTTCATTGTCCTCATGGCCGTCCCTCCATGCTTAAATATTCGTTCGCTGAGCTTGAGCGCCAATTCAAACGTAAACTCTGACAAGACAAGAGACATGAGACAAGAGACCGAAAGTTTTCCCTTTTATATTAAAGTCTTCACGGTTTTCTTTTTTTGTCTCGGGTCTCTGGTCTCCAGTCTCGGGTCTGCAACAGCGGAGCAGGCGCATGTGCAGCGCGTGATTGACGGCGATACCGTAGTTTTGGATGACGGCACGCGCGTGCGTTTGATCGGCATTAACGCGCCTGAAATTGAAAACCGGAACTTTGGACATCGCGGCGACCCTTACGGCGAAGAAGCCAAGCAAATTCTCAAACAAATGGTTGAAGGCAAGGTGGTTGATTTGCAGGATGGCCCCGAAAAAAAAGATAAATATGACCGAAGGCTCGCTTATATTTATTTGCCCGATCACTTTTTTGTGAATCAAAATCTGATCGAAGTCGGCGCCGCCGAAGCCTACCGGAAATTCGACCATCCTTTCCGCAGCGAATTTATTGAAATTGAAAAGCAGGCCAAGCAAAAAAATATTGGGTTATGGGCCATTGAAAAGCATGCGCCGAGTTGGTGGGAAAGACTTTTCGGAGTGAAGCGGCCGTGAGCCCCATGAAACAAAATCAAAATTGGGACGCGATTGTGGTCGGCGGCGGAATCGCGGGTCTAGGAGTGGCGCGCGCCTTAGCTTTAAAAAAAAAGAAAGTTTTAATTTTAGAAAAGCCTGTTTCAGGCGCCGCGAGTCCGCATGCCTCCGGTATTCTGGATCCCTTTGTTGATTTAGACTTTCGTTCCGAGATTCTCGCGTTGACCCTTCCTTCCGTGAAAAAATATCCCCAGTGGATTCGGCAAATCGAATCCGCGACCGGCCTTCAAACAGGTTATCAAAAAATGGACCTTCTTTATGTTGCTTTTTCGGCGCGCGAAGAAAAGCAGCTGCGCGGTTTTTTAAAAGTCTCCGGTTTTCAAAAAAAAATAAGTATGGAGTGGTTGACTGGTGATGTAGTGAGAGAAATTGAACCTGATATTTCCTCAAAAGTTTGCGCCGGGCTGCGCCTTCACGGTGTAGCGCGAGTCATTCCTTCCCGGCTTATGCGGGCTTTACGGGCTTGGTTAAAGAAGCAGGGTGTGGCTTTTTTGGAAATAGGGGGGAATCCGGAACTACTGGTTGAAAAAGGAAGAACTGTAGGAATCCGCTTCGGAAGCCGTTCTTTCAAGGCAGCGCAAGTGGTGGGCTGCTTGGGAGCGTGGGCAGGCGCCATGAGCAAAAGTTCATTTTTTCATGAGCCGGTTGAGCCGGTACGCGGCCAGGTTGTTATTTACGCGCGTCAAAAGCCTTTGCGGGTTTTATTGCACACAGTGGACGGAGGATATTTGATTCCCTGGACAAAAGGCCGAATTCTTGCCGGCTCGACAGTCGAGCAAGCTGGTTTTACACCTCAAGTCACGGCACAAGGGAAAAAGAAAATCCACCGCTATGCGGAAAGAATTTTGCCGAGATTGGCAAACCGGAAGCCCGTTCAACAGTGGGCAGGCTTGAGGCCGCGCAGTGTATCGCGAGTCCCAAGAATTGGAAAAACGCGGATCTCGGGGTATTATGTGGCGAACGGATATTATCGCTGCGGTATTTTAATTGGGTTATATGCGGGCGAGCTTTTAGCTCAAGTGATGGAATCGGGAAAAAATCCGCCGGAATTGCGGCCTTTCAGTAAAATGTGAAGTGCTAAGGCTGGCCTGAATCGCGATGGCGGCAAAAAGAAATTATAAAAAAAGATTTAAAAGGAGAAGCTAATGAAAGTTTTAATTGTTGAAGATGAAGCGAAAATGTCCAGTTTTCTTGAACGTGGTTTGAAAGAAGAAGGCTATGAAGTGGACATCGCCACGGATGGCGCACGCGGCTGGCAAATGGCATCCGAAGGCCATTATGATCTTTTCGTGGTGGATTGGATGATCCCGCAGATTTCCGGCGTGGAGCTTTGTAAGAAAATCCGCGAAGCGGGCGTCACCGTTCCGGTAATTTTGCTGACGGCCAAAGATTCCACGGAAGATAAAGTCATGGGTTTGGACGCGGGGGCCGACGATTATGTTACCAAGCCGTTTAATTTTGATGAATTGCTTGCGCGTGTTCGTGCGTTGATGCGCCGTCCCGCCAAAGTTTTGGAAGAAACGCATCTTGAATCTGGAAAGCTCAAGCTTGATTTATTGCGTCGGCACGTCTACGTCGGAGCGGAAAAAATTACGCTTTCTCAAAAAGAGTTTAAGCTGCTTGAGTTTCTTCTTAAGCATAAAGACACGCCGGTTTCACGCACCCAAATCGCCGAACAGGTTTGGGATTTACAGTTTGATCCCATGAGCAACACGATCGATGTGTACGTTAACTTTTTACGCAAGAAAATTACTCCCGACCAATCCGGCTGCCGCATTGAGACTGTACGCGGTGTAGGCTACCGTCTCGTCGATGCATAAAATGCTGACCGTTTTATTTGCCTCTGGGCTTTCAGCCCAACCGGCACTTGAATCCAGCCGTTTGTAAATTGATGGGGATAAAAGCGGCATGATCCGTCTCCAATCCGTTAAGGTCCGGCTGACGCTTTGGTATGCGCTTGTCTTAAGCGTTTTCCTTGCGATTTTTTCTTTCATCATGTACGCGGAACTTTCCCGTGCCCTTTATCATGATGCCGAGAAAAACCTTTCCTGGTCCGCGCTTCAAGCCGAAGAAGCCCTTAAGGCTAATTTAACTTCAGACCGTGCATTAATCTCGGCTTTAGACCGCAGCGCTCTCGATCGGATGAAACCTTTTGATTCCGAAGTGAGCGCGAAAATCAACGTGAAGGTTAAAGAGTGGGAGGACCAATCGCAAATTCTCTCCCATAGTTTGCAAATGATTCGAATTACCGGCCTCGACCAGCAGTTGATTGCTTCAAACCTGGAAGGCTGGGAAAAAGAAATTATTTTTCCTAACTTTGAACGCGACTCTAATTTTATGGAAAATGGAACTTCATATCAGACCATTCATTTTCAAAATAAACCCTTTCGCCTTTATTACCGGTTGCTGCGTATTGATCATCATCCGGTTCTTGTGATTCAAACTGCCTATGCGCTTTATGAAACCGAGCATACGCTCCGGCAATTATCCGGAGTAATCGCGGTCGGAATTCCGCTCGCAGTGCTTTGCGCTTGTTTTGCCGGCTGGTTTCTCGCGCGCCGTTTTTTTCAGCCGGTTGATACCATGACGCGCGAGGCGAAGCAAATTACCGCCGCGCATTTGGAAAGCCGCTTGCCGCGGACTTTTATGGGCGATGAAATTGACCGCCTGGCGGAAACTTTGAATGAAATGATCGATCGTTTGGAACATTCGACGCGCGCAATGCGCGAATTCAGTTCGGACGTTTCGCATGAATTAAAAACACCGCTCGCGATTATCCGCGGCGAGTTGGATTTGGTTTTACGCAAAACCCGGACGCGCGAAGAAATTGATAAAGCGCTCGCGGTTATCGGCGAAGAAGCGGATGAGATGATCCGGCTGGTCAATGATTTGATGATTCTCGTCAGGAGCGACGCGCGCCAGCTGCGCCTGGATAAGAAAACATTGCATGCGGTGCATGTGCTCGAACCTCTTGTAGACCGTTTTCAGGAGCGCGCGCGGCAAAAGGGCGTGCGCTTGCACTGGAGCCCGCAAGCGGATTGCACTTTTGAGGCGGACGAAGGCCATTTCAAACGTGTGATGAATAATTTAGTCGATAATGCGCTCAAATTTACCGATTCGGGCGGGGAAGTGAGCGTTTCTTTGATTCTTCAAGGCAAAATGGCGATAGTGGAAGTGCGCGATACAGGGATTGGTATTACTCCCGAGAATCAACCAAAAATATTTATGCGTTTTTTTCGCGATGAAAAGGCACGCTCAAGAGAAGGATCCGGGTTAGGGCTTAGCATTGTAAAAGCGATTTGTGACGCGCATGCTTGGGAGATTGGTTTAGAAAGTTTGCCCGGCCAAGGAACCGCAATTCGGATTTTTATTCCTACCGCCGAAGCGAGCAAGTCCATTACTGCGCCATAAGAGTCTCTTTTCAAACAAATCAGCAATAAGACTCAAAATTTCTCCACTTCAACCGATAATTATGTCAGGCTATAGCCAATAATTATTATGAAGAAAATTCAATCCCAGCTGATTAAGCCTTTCGTTGAAAAAATGGAAAAGGAATGGCAGGCCTTATATGACAAGGTAAGTGCGTCCAAAGTCTCTGAAGCTTTGGAGTTGCGTCCGATTGTTGAAAATCATTTAGGGAAACTGCATCACCTTCGTTCTCAAACTACGGATGGAGAAAATTCCGAAGCGAACTCTACAGATAGTGTGCATGATTTTATCCGGCAGTCGAAAATGGATTTACGCTCCGCAGAACGCCGCTGGCAGCGCTATTTAGTTTCAACCGAGCGTGTTAAAACAAGACTTGCGAATCATTCCGCGAAGTTTCCAGCGCCGCCTCCGCCTCAAAAATCTTGACTCTCAAAAAAGTTTTACGGATACTCGCGCAAAAGCTTCTTTTTCCTTGCCATTCCGTGACTATTTCGTAAGATAACTGTCAAAGGACGGCCGTTCTTTCACGTTTTTTTCACTTTTTTACTTTCTTTAAACGAGCGCATAATTTACGGAATGAGATGAACGTAAATTAGTTGTGTGAATTTATACCGAACGCGCAGCTTTGAGGGTTCGGGATTAGGTGGAAGTTGCGAAGCAACTTTCCATACGCAGGCCGCCCTCCTTTTGTTTTAATGATGGGGGAATGAATCAGAATGACTGTCTTAAGCCGGGATCAAATCGAATTACGTTTGATCAAAAGAGTCGAAGATTTTGAACGCGGCTATCGCCAGAATGTGGCTATCTTAGGACGCGCGGGTGTCGGTAAAACAAAGCTTATTTCCAAGGTTTTTGATCACGTCCGCAGCCGTGAAACTCTCCTTCCCGTTTTAATTTCAATCGGCGATATTGCCGCACCGCATTTATTTTCTTATTGGATACGCTGTTTGCTTGTTTCGGCGCTTCACGCTCCCGAAGCCTCCCTGGAATCATTGCTTGAATCATCCGAGTCAGTTATTCCCAAAACTTGTAAAGCCGCGCGGCATATTTTAAAACTGAATAAGCAGGGCAGCGCCGCGCTTGCGGTACGCGAGCTCTTTGCTTTGAGCGGTCAGCTGGCCGAGGAAACAGGTCGTAAGGTCGTTTTCTTCCTGGATGAACTGCTGGCACTTGAAAAGTTCGCGGCGCATGACGTTTATTCTATTTTTGGCAACCGTCTCATGATGGAAAAAGAAGCTCTTTTTATTGTGACCAGCTCGGATCCCAGGCGCGCAAGGAAGATTTTTTCTGAAAAACTCGCGCTGCTCTTTAGTAACTTTGAAAGCCTTGATGTTCAACCTCTTGGTTTCCGCGAAATGAATGTTTCAATCGACAGCCGGGTTTGCGGCACTTACTTATCTTTGCCCTCGCGGCGTTTCCTTTTTCAAATGACGGATGGCGAGCCGCGCTATTTAGACGCTTTACTCCGAGTTTTGGATGAGTCCGTTTGTTCCGATCCGCGTCGGCAGCTCGGCGTCGCAGTTTTGTTTGAAGCCGTTATTCGAGAAGTTCTGGAAGCAGACGGACGTATTGCGATGGAATTTCAGAAAAGGATTTCTTCTTTTCGGCGCACGATCCGTGAACGGGAAAGTCTGGTTGAGGAAGCGGTTTCTGTGCTCGGCGCGGGGCGTCTCAAGTTGGGGGCTTTGGCGGCCGCTTTGGGATTGAAGCTCCTCGAAACTAAGAAATTGATCGCGCGCATGGAAGAAGAAGATTGGTTGATTTCCGGCGGCTCGTCTTACGCGTTGCGCGATTCACTTTTTCGCTTTTGGGCGGCCGAATATCTTGCGATTGCCTGCTCGGGGCAGCTGACGGATGAAAAAGTACGCCGCAGCCGTTGGACCCGCCGGCTAGGCCAAATTTACGAAACCTGTTTTGAGTCCGATTCCGGTAAAGTCACCGTACGGTTAGAGTCCCTGTTGAAATTATTCAGATCGGAAACCATCATTTTGGACGGCCGCAAAATGGCCAGCGCTCATTTTCAAGATATTCATTGTTCCAACCTGACCGACGGCCAATGGATTGTGAAAGCCCATACCGCCAAAGATAACCGTTACTTTTTGGCGGCGGTTCAGGAACTGCATGAGCAGGACGTTGAAAATTTCTGGAATGCTTCGGGCGGCCGCAAAAAACCGGCCCGCAGAATATTGGTTGCCGCGGCCGGGATTGAACAAAATGCCAGACTATTCGCGCAGCAAAACCGCATGGAAATATGGGATTTAAGATTTTTAAACCTTGTCCTTGATTTTTATGGACTGCCTAAATTGATCATGGAACGCCGGAGCCCGGTTTGGGAAGGAAACTCTTCCTGGTCGGGCTCACAAAGTCTTTTTAGCGCCGTACCGGGATAATGACGGATGGACGGGAGATGAACCCCAAAGCAGCCAGCGCCAAAAAAAATCTCAGCGTCATTGAACGTTATCTGCTTCCCAATATTCCCTGGCAGGAAGGCTTCAAGGATTTCAATAAACTTTTTGGCCGGCCCGAATGCTGGCTTTTTATTTCCGCCGCGACTGTCGAATCAAAACTGCTTCAACTTGAACGCAAAGGCTCGGTTTCTTCGGGCCAATTATCCTCCGAAAAAAGTAGCACGGCGCACTTCTTAAAGAAATTCGGCGATCAATGGCTTGAACACCCGGATATGCAAGAAACTTTGCCAGCTCTTATCAGAACCAGCCGGGGTCGCTTAGGGTTGATGGTCGGTTTGAGCCATTTGGGAAGCTATAAAGGCTTTTTATTTTTGACGGGCTTTCCTTCGCACGTTGAAAGCCGGTTAAAAAAACATCTTGAGCCGCTGGTGAAGCCTTTTCATCATTTTGCGCAGGCACAGTTGGAAATCGCGTACAAAAATTTTGAACTGAATAATTTTTATGAAACGGTGCATCCGCGTGCTTTAGCGCTTTCGACCATGCATTCCGTGCATCGTGTGATCAGCGCTTCTCTCAGGCTGAAAGATTTGTTGCCGCGCATCGGCCGCTTGAGCGCGCAAATTCTTAAGGCGCAAGGCTGCTCGATTCTTCTGATGGAAGAAGACGGTAAACATTTGACGCCCTTTTTTACTTTGGGCCAGCATCGCCGGTTCGTGCATCATCATCGCATTAAAGTGGGACGCGGAATTGAGGGGCGTATCGCGGATACGGGAGAATTTCGCCTTTCCGCCGGATGTATTGGTGTGCCGTTTATTGAACATGATGTCGTCGGCGTCATCATGCTTTGGAATAAAGTGGATGGACAGGCTTTTTCGGCGACCGACCTTGAAATTTTGAAGTCTCTTTCCGAGCAGGCGGTGGTCGCGATTAAAAACGCCCAGCTTTATGAGCGGACCGAGGAATTGACCATGGGCAGTATCCGTACGATTACCGGGCTTCTTGAACGGCAATTCGGCAAAGACCGTTCGCATTTAGAGCTTGTGGCGGAGATTAGCTTGGAGGTCGCCAAGCGTTTGGGGCTGATGGGCAATGATATGGTCAATTTAGAACGGGGAATTTTATTGCTGGATGCGGGACAATTGGTTCATCCGGATTTGACTTTTGAAAAGAAAGAACCGCTTAGTAAAAAAGAATTTCAAGCGCTGCGGACCCTTCCCATTAAAGCAGCCAATTTGCTCAAGTCGATTTCCTCCCTGAAACCGGCCTTGCCGATCATTTTGCACAGGCATGAACGTTTTGACGGAAAGGGCTATCCTCAAGGGCTGCGAGGAGAACAAATCCCCATGGGCGCACGGATTGTGTCGGTTGTGGACTCGTTTGCCGCGATGCTTTCCAGACGGCATTACCGCCGTCCCAAAACGATTGAAGAGGCTTTGCATGAGATTGAAACCCACAAAAACTCGCAGTTTGATCCCCATGTTGTTGACACTTTCTTGAAAGTTGTCAAAAACGATGCTATGTTAGGCAAGATTCAAAACTTAGCGTTGCGATCGGCAGGCGAACCGCGCCTCACCGGTGCCGGACGCGGAGCGGAGTAAAAATGGGAATAGGAATTCAAATTAAAAAACCGGATCATGTGAATCCCACACCCGGAATGGGAATGGGTTCCATGCCGCAGGCTAAAGAGTCGCTGCAGTGGTTTTATTATGCTTTTCTTGGCTTAACTTTTCCGGCCGCGATTGTAGCGCTCGTTTTCTTTTTTCGAACCCGCGCCGTTTAAGGTTTTGACGGCCCGATGATTCGCCGAATTTTAGCGGTTGTTGCGATTCCCGTTTTGATTTGGGTCGGGCTCATGACGGCCGCCCCGATTTTTTTTCTTAAGCATATCGAAAAAAAATATTCCCTCTCACTTCAAGGCAACAAGTCTCTCGCGTTGATTCTTCCCAAAGCCACGGTTAAACATGCTTCGTTTATTTGGAGTCAAAAAGTCGAACTGGTCGACGGCGACTTTGAGATCGAAGTGGACCCGTTCATTTGGCTGAAATCCGGTATTTGGTCCATACGTTTGAAAGGCGACGGAGCGCGCCTGCGTTTTCTCGGTGATTGGCTGAAAAAAACAGGCGTGAGCGAAGTGCAAACCACAAGACTGCGGCTTGCATTGCAGTTTTCAAATGACGATATACAGGATATTGATACCGTTGATCTTGTTTCTCCGAATTATCAGCTCCAGATTCATAGCCGGCCCGCAAACTTTGCGAGAAAAGCCGTATGAAATTGGAAGATCTCTTTTCCGGAATTGAAACGCTGGAACGGTCGGCATGGGATGGAAGTCAAAATATTCCGAGAGTTTTAAAGGATTCCCGTGCGATTCAAAAAGGGGATGTTTTTGTAGCCTGCCGCGGAGCCAATCAGGACGGACATGACTTTATTGCGGATGTCGCGAAGCGCGGCGCCGTTGTGATTATCTATGAAAAAGAGGGCAGCCCCATTCCTCAATCCGTCACCGGAATACGCGTCAAAGACACCCAACTTTTATTTCCGGAGCTTCTTAAGCGTATGTACCGGTTTAACGATCATTCCATTTCAATTTTGGGCGTCACCGGCACGAACGGAAAAACGACGATTACCCAGCTTTTATACCGGTTACTTTCGACGCGATTCAAAGCAGGAACCATTGGAACTTTATCTTACGCCTTGCCTTCCGGAATTCGTGAGTCAGACAATACAACACCCGGTCCTGAAACCTTGATCCCGCTGCTCGCAGAAATGGTTTCGCAGGGGGCGAAATATGTTTCGATGGAAGTTTCATCGCATGCCTTAGAACAGCGGCGTGTGGCGGGTCTTCATTTTGAATTGGCGATTTTTACGCAATTGACGCAGGATCATTTAGATTACCATCATGATCTGGAGTCTTACTTTCAAGCCAAGCGCCGGCTCTTTTCCGAATATAAACCGGAACGGATGCTGATTAACCGTGATTGTCCTTATGGCCGCCGTTTACTCGCGGAATTTCCGCAGGCTAAATCTTTTAGCGTTGAAAGCGCGGCAGATTATCAAGCGGTTCAAATTCAAGAGTCGCTGCGCGGCTGCCGTTTTGGAATTAAATTTCGCAGAAAAACAGAGAATTTTGAAATCCAACTGCCGCTTCATTATAATATTTCGAATTGTTTAGCGGTTTTGGCCGGGTTAGATTTGCTCGGATTGAATATGCTTGATTTTGCCGCGCCGCTTTCCAAAATTCCTTTTATTCCCGGCCGTATGGAAAGAGTGCCGCATGATTCCGCTCATATTTTTGTTGATTACGCGCATACGCCCGATGCTTTTTTACAGGTGCTCAAACATGTCCGCATGCAAAAGCCGGGGAAAATTATTACGGTTTTCGGCTGCGGGGGTGACCGTGACCGCGGTAAGCGTCCGAAGATGACGCGCGTGGCGGCTGATTTTTCAGATGTGCTGGTGCTTACGTCAGATAACCCGCGGACAGAAGATCCAAAAGCAATTTTGGAAGAAATGAAAACTGCATTGACGGAAAATGACCGCGCGAAGATTCAAATTATTGAAGATCTTGACCGTGCCGAAGCGATTCGCAAAGCTTTAAAACTTGCTGAAGCGGGCGACGCTCTCCTGATTCTTGGCAAAGGACATGAAGATTACCAAATCATCGGCAAGGAAAAACATCATTTCAGCGACCGCGAAGTGGTTTTAGAGGCACTGTCTTATTCTGGCTCTGGGCTTCGCTCAATCGCCGCTTCTGATTCTTTCGCTCAATTGAATTGTCCTCCGCATTCTGCTGTTCAGTCACCAGCTATCACGCCTTTTTCGATTGATACGCGGACGTTGAAGCCCGGCGACCTCTTTGTCGCATTGGATGGTGCGAATCAAAAAGGGCAGGCTTTTTTGGCGGAAGCCTTCATGCGCGGGGCCGCAGCCGCGATTTGCGCGGCCAAGTACCAAGCTAAAGTTCAAATGGATTTGCCGGCGGCAGAATTGAAAAAAGTTTATTTCACGGAAGATCCCGCCGCGGCGATGGCAGCTTTGGCGCGCGCGCATCGCGACCGGTTCGCGATTGAGGCCGTGGGTATTACGGGTAGCGTTGGAAAAACATCGACCAAAGAATTCCTTTCTTATTTGTTAAGCCGCAAATTTAATTTACTCGCCACGCAGGGCAACCTCAACAATCATCTCGGTTTGCCGATCAGTTTAAGCCGTTTAAATGCTCAACATCAGGTTGGCGTGTTTGAAATGGGGGCTAATCACGCCGGTGATATTGCTGAGCTTGTCAAAATTCTTAATCCCACGCGCGGCATTTTGGTGCCGATCGGTCCCGCGCATTTAGCGGGTTTTGGAAGCTTGGAGAATATCTACGATGCCAAACTCGAAATATTACAGGCGCCCGGCATGAAAACTCTTGTGACGGTAGATGATGATCCCGCGCTTGAGAAACGGCTTCAAAAAACAAAGATGAAAATAATCCGGGTTGGTTTTTCGGAAAAAGCGGATATTTGTATTTCACAACTGCGGTTATTGGATTCCGGGATGGAATTCAAATTAAACGGACACCTTATTAAGATTCCGATGCGCGCGCCTTTTCTGGCGGTGAATGCGGCGCTCGCGGCCGCAATGGCTTTAGAGCTGGGCGTTGCTTGGAGCGATGTCGAGGGATCTTGGGATGTGGTTTTTCCCGCGGGCCGTTTTCTCGAGCGTCAGCTGGGAAACGGGGTGACTGTGATTGACGACACCTATAACGCATCACCGCGGTCAGTACAAGCCGCAATCAAAACGCTAGGACAGTTGTCCTTGGGACGCAGAGGTTGGCTTATTTTTTCGGATATGCTTGAATTGGGTAATGAATCTGAGAAATTGCACCGGGATTTGGCGGGCGCAGCCGAAGAATCCCAATTATTCGGAGTTTGGGCTTTCGGAGAGCAGGCTCGATTCTTAATCGACGAGTTAAACCGCCGGAAAAGCCCGGTGAATGCAAGATGGTTTGAGAATTGTGTGGATTTAGCCGATAATCTCACAGCTGAGCTTAAAAAGAATGACTTGGTTTTGCTGAAAGGCTCCCGTGGAATGCGTGTGGAACGCGTCCTTGCGGCCTTGGACAAAAATATTTTAAATCAATCCGAGAACGTTTGATTTTTGACGGAGTAAACAGTGTTTTATTTTCTGCATATTTACGCGAACGATTCGATTCTTTTTAATTTATTCCGCTATATCACTTTCCGTGCCGCAGCCGCGAGCGTTTGCGCGTTTCTTTTTAGTTTGCTTTGGGGACCGCGCCTGATCCAAGACCTGAAAGGGTTAAAGTTTGTCGCGAATAATAAACGCGAGCATGCGGAATCAATCCATCATCTTTATGAAAGTAAAAAAGATGTGCCGACCATGGGCGGAGTTCTCATCGTTTTAAGCGTGCTTGTGTCGGTTTTGTTTTGGGGTAACTTAACCAATTTGCATGTTTGGCTGCTAATGGTGGTTTTGATGGGTTTCGGGCTTGTGGGTTTTTTGGATGATTGGCTAAAATTGCGATATCAAAATTCTAAAGGTTTGCACTCGCGCCTCAAGCTGCTCGGACAGATCACCACAAGTGCCATTGTCGCTTGGGTTTTGTGGCAATCCGATACTTTTGGGCAAATGCTCTATTTTCCTTTTTTAAAACAGCCGATTTTGAATCTGGGGATTGTCTTTATTCCATTTGTCGTTTTTGTGTTAGTGGGGTCTTCCAACGCCTTGAATTTAACCGACGGTCTTGATGGCCTTGCGATTGGCTGCGCATTTTTCACAACAGCGACGTTTGCGCTTTTGGCTTATGTAACGGGACGTCAGGATTTTACGACTTATTTATCTTTGCCTTATATTCCCGGCGCGGGCGAAATCGCTGTTTTTTGCGCGGCGCTTGCGGGCGCTTGCGCAGGCTTCTTGTGGTATAACGCTTATCCTTGCCAGGTCATGATGGGTGATACGGGTTCACTGGCTTTAGGCGGTGTGATCGGAACCGTTGCGGTGCTTTTGAAAAAAGAATTTGTACTCGTGATTGTCGGCGGTGTTTTTGTTTGGGAAGCTATATCCGTAATCATGCAGGTGACGAGTTTTAAACTTACGGGCAAAAGAATTTTTTTAATGGCGCCTTTTCATCATCATCTTCAGAAGTTAGGTTGGCCCGAAAATAAAATCGTCATCCGTTTTTGGATTATTTCTTTTATGCTTGCGATTATCGGCCTCGCGACACTCAAGGTACGGTAATTGTCAAAAATTCTAAGCACCAAATCCTAAGCTCTAAATAAATTCAAAGGTTCCAATTTTAAAATTCC
Source organism: Candidatus Omnitrophota bacterium (assembly GCA_043732705.1). Taxonomy (GTDB): domain Bacteria; phylum Omnitrophota; class Omnitrophia; order Omnitrophales; family Aquincolibacteriaceae; genus Multiplicimicrobium. Next base: position 54,515 of record JAYTHE010000016.1, read on the forward strand.
AAACTCTGATTTAATTATTTGAATTTTGATCATTAGTATTTATTTAGGATTTAGGATTTCGCTTGTAAACTTATGAATAACATTCCTTCAGATGTCGGTAAAAAAGTAACGGTGCTGGGGTTAGGCGAAAGCGGTTATCAAAGCGCGCTTGAACTCAAAAAACTTGGGTTTCAGGTTTTTGCCACGGACAAATCAGAAAATCAGGTGCTGCGCGAGCGCGTGAAAACCTTGATTCAAAAGGGCATTGAAGCCGAATGCGGAGCGCATAGCTTGGACCGCGTTCAATCCTCGGACTGGATTTTGATTTCTCCCGGAATTCCGCCGCAATCCGAGGTTTATCAAACTGTTTTAAAATCAAAAAAACCGGTCTTTAGTGAAATTGAAGCTGCGAGCTGGTTTTGTTCTTCCAAAAATATTGTCGCGGTAACCGGTTCTTGCGGAAAAACAACGACCGTGACTTTGATTGAAAGAATACTGAAGGCGGCGGGACGCGATGTTGTTTTATGCGGCAATATCGGTAATCCCTGGATCGGTGAATTGAATAAAATTAAACCTGACACTTGGGTTGTACTCGAAGTCAGCTCCTTTCAGCTTAAACATTGCCGTACTTTTGCACCGCATATCGGTATTTTGCTGAATATTCACCCGAATCACTTGGATTGGCATCCGACGATTGAAGATTATTCGGCATCCAAGTTGAAAATTTTTGAAAAGATGCAAAGTTCCGATTGGATGCTCGTTCAGAAATCCGATGAAGAAAAATACGGCCCTTTTAACTCAGCTGCGCGGAAGCTTTATCTGAAACCGGAAGGGACGGAGAGTTTGCTTGAAAACGCCGCAAGGCAAACTGCGGAAATTTTAAAAATTCACAGTGACGTTTCAAAACAGGTATTGCAGTCTTTTGAAGGTTTAGAGCATCGTCTCGAGAAATTTTGGGAGCAAGGCGGAATCCAGGCGGTAAACGATTCGAAATCAACCACACCCGCGTCTTTAATTTGGGCGTTGGAACGTTACCCCGACAAAAGCGTGGTACTGATTACAGGCGGGCGGGTTAAAACTCCTTCGTTTAAGGAATGTTTGCCGACACTCAGACAAAAAGAAAAAAAAATTATTGTGATTGGTGAAGCGCGTGACATGATGCTCAAGGAGTGGCATGAACTTTCTCCGCAAGCTGCGGAAAGTTTGGAGAGTGCCTGCCACTTGGCGCGATCTTTTGCCCAGCAAGGTGACACACTGCTTTTTTCACCCGCGTGCTCCAGTTTTGATATGTTCAAAAGCTACATTGACCGCGGAAACCAGTTCAAAGCCCTCATTCGACAAACGATTAAAGAATAATGCCGAAAGACCTATCCTGTTAACCTCCCGGAGGTCGGCGAAGCTGATCTCCGGGAGGTGGGTGATTGTATTTAAACTGAAAGTGTGGGGATATTATTTTTCGCGGCGTACTCGAGGATTTTTCGATCCTGCGTTACCAGAATAGCTTTGTGTTCCACGGCGGTCGTAACAATGATTCGATCAGCCGGGTCTCCGTGAAAATTTCCAAGGAATAAATTGGGTTGCAAGACGATTCGAGGAGTTAGCTCGACAATGGTTACCGCGGAGTTTTTTATTGAAAGTTCAGCCCATTCAAGCGGAGGTAAATTGATTGGGAATCTTTTCTTTGCAACGAGGACTCCAAACTCCCATACTGAAATTATTGATAAAAGCAGCTGGCTTTCTTCGGCAGCAGCGGCAATGGTTTTGAGAAGCGGAGATTTTTTCAATTTCTCATCACCCGTGCAGAGCCAAAGCCAAATATGTGTGTCGAGCAAAAGCGAAAGGGTTTTAGTCTCTTTCTGCATCCCAAATTTCCCCTGTGGGTTCAATCAAATCTCCATAACTCAAAGTGTGCTCTTTCATGCATCCAAATGGCGAAGGCTTGGGAGATTCTGTGTCATAGGAAATTAGCTTTGCGACCGGCTTTCCGTACTTAGTAATAATAATCGTCGAATGCGTGCGTTGAACTTCATCCATAAGTTGTAAGCATTTTGCTTTAAATTCGCCGGCTTTGATTTTCATACCTACCTCTGTTGTGACCATTAAAATATTACCATGGTCATAACTATTTATCAAGCTTGCTCCCGCACCTTCTAACCACCACCATTCCATTAGGAAAGGTCTAGATTTGTAGACTAAATAGTCTTACCTAGTTAACTTAAACTTCCTAACACCGGTGGTTGGGAAAGCGTGATTAGATGCTAGTAATTGCTAGTTTTAATTATTAAAAAAATAAAAAAGACAGTCTTAGTGTTGCAATTATTTAATCTATTGGTTAGGTTTTCTTTAGATGATAAACAAATTTAACAACATTAATCCTGGGTTGATCTCTTTCCGGCTATGGGAGAACAAGGTATGAACTATAGCCGTCAATTGCGTGTTACAGCGCTTCTTACCGCTTTGATTTATATTCCGGTTAATCATTTTGGCTTTGCCGCATTACCGGCAAATGCTTTACGTACCGAATCAATTCAAATTCGTCCCTTCCAAGTTTCAGGCTTAAAACTTCCCGCGAACTTTGGCGAAGTGGTTGAATCAGCCAAAGGTAAAACAGATCAGGCGGTCATTATTATTCAAGATGCGCATGCGGTTCCCGACGCACAGAAAAATATTGCGAATGTGATTAAGTTCATGCAGCAGGAATATGGTGTGAGCACCGTAGCGCTGGAAGGCGCGAGTGGGGATTTGGACCCGCAGATTTTTAAAAGTTTTCCTGATCAAAAACTCATGCGCGAAGTCATCAAAGGCTATCTTGATGCGGGTGAAATCGCGGGGGGAACTGCCGCCGCAATTTTTGATAAAGCGCCATCCGCTTACAAAGGTGTCGAAGATTGGGATTTATACGAACAGGCACTTGGTTTTTATTTGAAAGCAATGGAGGCGTCACCGGTGCTTTTAGAAAAACTGAACGCTGAACGCTTAACGCTGGACGCTGAGAAACAAAAAATTTACTCCGCAGAATTGCTAAAAGCCGATGCGGCCATTGAAAAGTTTTACTCGAACTTAAGTGAAGTCACTGACCTGTTCAAGGTTTTAGGCGCAGTTCAGCCACCGAAGGCAGGCACTGACCTCGAAGCGGTATGGAAAGAGGTTCAGAAGCAGCTGCCAAATTCCGGAGCGATCAAAGAAGGTAAAGATATTGAAGTGAGAGCGATTGCCAATCGAGTTGAGAAATTTCTTTCTGCTCGGGCCGCGGGCCTCGGGACTCCGGCCATGGAATTGAAAGTATTCAATTCCAAGAAGCAGGAATGGATGACAGGCGCGGTCAGTCCGGAAGCGTTTGCGATGTACCTTAAAGAAACCGCGGCAAAATTTCAAATTCAAATTGAAATGTCAACCGAACTGCTTGGGATGGTGCATGAACAGAGAAAGCTAAAAGAATTGGAAGGCACAAAGTTCTTTAAGGAATTGGAAGCCTATATTCGTGACGTTAAGGAAGTGTTGATGCGAGCCACGACCGCAGACTCCTCGGGGGTTGCCGGGGCATCCCCCGAGGTGAAAAAGGTTCTTGATCTCGACCGCCAAACCACCGATCTGCGTACACTTAAAAAATTAATCAATTTGGAATTAACCCGCGAAGAATGGAATCAATTTAAGACCAGAGACTTGAGACCGGAGACCGGAGACAAAAAAACTCAAAGTGCAGGCAGTCTGGATAAAAAGGCTTTGGGCTTTGGGCTATCGGCTATGGGTATATCGCAAAGCGATATGGTTTATCACTTGGCTTTTTATGCCAGCGCGGAAGAACGCGATGAGGTTTTCTTTAAAAATCTGAAAGGAGTGAGCGGAACTCAGATTATGGTCGCCGGTGGTTTTCATGCCGAAGGTTTAACCTCGCGCTTGAAAGAAGCGGGAATTGGTTATGTTCTTGTGATGCCAAAAATCACCAAAATCCCTGAGAATGTTACTTATCGCGCCCAGATGCGCGGTGAGGTGTCATGGAAAGATTATTTCGAAGTCGAAAATGGCCGCATTCATCTTTACAAAGCTTTCGTCAGAGCTGTTAGAGATAAGCTTCTTCAAGGGGGACAGAGCTCTGGTCTTAGCTCTGTCCCCAATGGTACTCAACCCAATTTGCAGATGCTCAAAGCATGGCGCGATCAAATCATCCGCGACTTATCCGACATGGGCAAAGTTGAACGCGCAGCTTGGTATACCCGCTATATGGACGAAGTGCTGGATCCCCGCGGTACGAAAGACGCGGTACGCGGTACAGATCTGTTAATGAGCAAAGTCGATAGCTTTATCCGAGGTCTCCGAGGTCTTGAAAAAAATAATCAAATCGATCAAGTGCACATCGCGCAGCTCTTAAAAGCAAATATGCTTGGTCAAGTTACGGCTGTGGCGCCAATGGCTCCCAGCAATAGTGTTTCGTCAAATCTTCTTGGGCGCGGTTCGTTAGGTAGTTCGCTTAAAAGTGTTGCACTCAAACTTTTAGTGGCAGCCGGATTGTTTTTGGGAGTATCCACTCAAGCCCAACAGCAACCTGAAAATAGCCCCGCACCCACTGCGCAGAGCGAAACTAAATCCCCGATGGGAAAGTTTGTTTTTCTTACAAGATTAATTAATGACGGTAAAAATTATGACATCGAAAGCGAAGCAATTGTGGATGATCATGGGGGGGCGAGCGGACAAAAAAATACGCTTCTACAATTGGCGATTGCGGTAAAGCCGACTCTACTTGAATTTTTAGAAAAGCAAGAAACGCCCGCGGCTCGTGACGCAGAGGCGGTCCTTAATATAATTGGCACGCAGATCTTTAACCCCGATTACGCGAAGAAAGGGATATACGTTCCCACAGCTGAAAGTGCAGAAAAGATGTCAGATTATTTCAAACAGCTGCTTAAGTTTTTTGGACAGCCTGAAAATTTGAAAGCTTTGCAGAAATTTAATGAACTTACTGGCGCTAAAGCAGGGCAAGGCAACAAGCGCTCCGAAGCGCGGAATCCCAAGAAGGGGAGTATAAGCGAAATTAAGCTTAGCGACTTTAAAGGCTTAGAAACCACTACGATTACAAATAGACAAATAATGAGGTTGATCGCGGCTGCGCCTAATGGAAAAGGTGTGACAGACAAACAAACATTTCAAAACATTGCGATTGAGATACTCATAGATGGCCGTGATGAGCCCATTACTTTTACGCATGGTGATCCTGCTAAACTCAATGATTATTTGACTGAAGCGGTAACGAAGTTAGGCAGCAATGGAATTAAAACATTCCGCCTGGTAACCTCGATAAACATTACTCTGCAACGCTCCGAATCGCGGGAACGAACGGACATCCAAAGCGATATTGATAAAAATGCCGTCAAGCTCAAATGGTCTAACCGCTTAGCCGTAACCTTCACTTTGGTTTCATCTCTTACACTTATGGGAATGCTTGCGGCTGTGATGACGGCCACGGGCGTGTTGTTATCAGCGCTTCTTTGGTGGGGAGCAGTTATTTTGTTAGTCAGTATCCCTGCCGCGCTTATTTTTTATGCAGTGATGAATCAATATGATAATCGTGCCACAAATTTAAGACATGAAGCATACCGAGTTGTGACAACGTCTGCAAGTATTCCCGAACCTGGAAGCCCGGACAGTGTTCCGTCGGATAGGTTTTTGGCACCTGACCAACGCAGTGGTGTGAAATGGTGGGATTTGGAGGGAAGATTCTTGAATTGGTTGGGCAGGTATTATGATAGACAACTTTTAAAACAATTCCCCAAGTTTACTGAGACACGTAGTAGTGGCATAAAAGGATTGCTCGATCCAAATGAGCCCTATTCTCAAGTGAGCCCAGCAATTCCCGAACCCGGACGACCGGACAGTGTTCCGTCGGATAGATTTTCGGCGCCTGACCAACGTGATGTGAAGTGGTGGGATTTGCAGGGAAGATTTTTGAATTGGGCCGGTAGATACTATGCTAGGGCATTACAAAGAGAATTTTCCAGATCGACACCGTTTGCATATAGAGATGGCACGGGAGGGCTAAGGATGTCACCAGGCCAAGGAACCTATTATCAGCAAAGTGCAGCGATTCCCGAACCC
>JAYTHE010000017.1:0-23580 GCA_043732705.1 Candidatus Omnitrophota bacterium
AGCCGCAAGCGCACTTATCCCTGTCCAATTCGTTCCGGTCTTCGACATCACATTCAAGTCTGTCCAATTAATTGCCGCCTTACTCAAGGTCCCTAGATCCGCCCAATTCACTCCTGCCTTCGATAACACATTAATATCTGTCCAATTCACTCCCGATCTCGACAACGCATCGATTCCGCTCCAATTGGTTCCTGCTTTCGATAACACATTGATATCTGTCCAATTCACTCCCGCAGCCGCAAGCGCACTTATCCCTGTCCAATTCGTTCCCGCCTTCGATAACACATTCAAGTCTGTCCAATTAATTGCCGCCTTACTCAAAGTCCCTAGATCTGCCCAGTTCACCCCTGTCTTCGATAACACATTAATATCCGTCCAGTTCACTCCCGCTTTCGACAACACATCGATTCCGCTCCAATTCGTTCCGGCTTTTGATAACACATTAATATCCGTCCAATTCACCCCTGCTTTTGACAATGCATCGATTCCGCTCCAATTCGTTCCGGCCTTCGATAACACATTAATATCAGTCCAATTCACTCCAGCTTTCGACAATGCATCGATCCCACTCCAATTCGTTCCTGCTTTCGATAACACATTAATATCCGTCCAGTTCACTCCCGCTTTCGACAACGCATCAATTCCGCTCCAATTCGTTCCGGCTTTCGATAGCACATTGATATCCGTCCAATTCACTCCGGCAGCTGCAAGTGCGCTGATACCTGTCCAATTTGTTCCGGCCTTCGACATCACATTGATATCCGTCCAATTCACTCCGGCTGTTGAGAGCGCACTTACATTTGTCCAATTTGTACCTGCTTTTGACATCACACCAAAATCCGTCCAGTTAACTCCCGCAGCTGCAAGCGCGGTCATGCCCGCCCAATTTGTTCCGGCTTTTGACAGCACATTAATATCGGTCCAATTTATTCCGGCTGAATGCATTCGTGCCATATCCGTCCAATTCACTCCCGTTTTCGAAAGAACATTCACATCCGTCCAGTTCACTCCCGATCTCGACAATGCATCGATACCGCTCCAGTTCGTTCCTGCCTTTGACAGCACATTGATATCCGTCCAATTCACTCCGGCGGCTGCAAGCGCATTTATTCCACTCCAATTTGTTCCGGCCCTTGATAACACATTGATATCCGTCCAATTCACTCCAGCTTTTGATAAAACACCCAGGTCGTTCCAGTTCACTCCTGCCGCTGCAAGCGCCGTTAACCCTGACCAATTTGTTCCGGCTTTTGACAACACATTAATATCAGTCCAATTTATTCCGGCTGTTGAAAGCGCGCTCACACTCGTCCAATTTGTTCCTGTCCTGGTAAGCACATTGAAATCAGTCCAATTAACTGCCGCCCGCGATAAAACATTTAAGTCAGTCCAATTGACTCCCGCCTTTGTCAGCACACCAAAATCAGACCAATTGACTCCCGCACGCGACATCACATCTAAACCCGTCCAATTCACATTTTGATTACTCATCTTTTGCATGTCAGTCCAGTTCACTTGCGCTGTTGTAAGCGCCGCCAAATTATCCCAATTGATTGTTTGCTGCCAATTGACTTTCGCTCCGGTCATCTTCGCAAAATCATCCCAATTCGCACCCACCTTGGTCATACGCTGAAGATCAGCCCAATTCACGCCTTGCGTACTCATCGCATAAAAATCATTCCAGTTAATATTCGTTAAAGACAAGCGGCGGAAGTCTGTCCAATTCACACCTGAAATTGATAGTGCAGTCACGCCGCTCCAATTAATTCCCGCTTTGGTCAAAACATTAAAGTCAGACCAATTGACTGCCGCGCGCGACAAAACTCTGAGGTCGGACCAGTTCACGCCGGTTTGAGTCAGCACATTTAAGTCAGTCCAGTTCAAGCCCGCCACGGTCAGACGTCCAATATCCGCCCAATTCACATTCTTTGAAGTTAACTCTGACAGATTTGTCCAATTCAAACCTGCGGCGCTAAAATTTGCGATTTCAGCCCAGCGAATATTCGATGTCGTCAACGCTTTAAAATCTGCCCAGTTGACTTGCCCTTTTGATTCCGCGGTAATGCCCGACCAATTCACACCCGCATTGCTCATCAGCCCCAAATCACTCCAGTTCGCTTGATTAATTGAAGTTAAAATGCTCCCCACTTTGGAATAAAGAGTCGTGGATTGGTTGGCGCCAACAGCATCTTTGATTGCGCTAATGTCCGACCAGTTCACGGTATCCGTTACAGCTTTAATTGAAGAAACATTGCCGGAAACAAGTGAAAGCGAAGTTGATAAACTCTTAATGTTGCCTTGCGCGTTTGGATTGTAGGTCGCAAAGGCAGAATATGATTTGCCGCTTCCATGAGGATAAGTAATGGTCACGGTGGAGTTATAAACTTCATTCAGGTCGGGCGGTGCCCACGAATGCTTAAATAAATTTTGGTTTGCCAAAGTCGGAGGAGCCGTAGGCTGCGGAGACACCGCGCTGCCGTCTGCCTTCAAGACCGAAATCGTGATATCGCTTGTTGTCCAAGTCGAGTCGGTGACGATATTGCCGCCATTTTCAAGCCAGCTATTGACATAATAGGCGTTGCCGGCCGAGTTATAAAGCAGCTCCGATTTCACTTGGTAATCCGGACTCGTCATATCAAAAGAAGAAGATGTCGCTGTGAATCCGTTGCAATTACCCGCAGTACCCGTGGCAAGCAAGGTATACATCGAACCAGGTTTGTCGATAAAAAGGCCCGTCGTCGTATAGCTTCCCGATGTAAAAGGGGTAAGACCCGTTGCGGTACCGCCCAAGTATCCGCCACCGGAATTGTTATTAATCGAAATATTCATCGTGCATGTAGCAGTCGTTACAACCTGGCCATTACGGTCAATCACTTTGACCGTCGGCTGTGTCGGAAAAACCAGCCCCGCAACTGCAGATGCCGGAGAGGTTGTAAAAGAAAGGGCGTAAGCTGTTGTCGAAGGTGCAGCTGCAGCAGGCGAAGAATATCCATCACCGCTACCACCCGTAAAAATAGCCGCCATGGCGCTGTGCGGCGCAACTTGCCAAAAGAAAGTCGCGGCAATCAACAGCCAAGCACCGGATTTTATTTTCCAGTCGTATTGCTTCAATCTAAACCCCAGGAAAACTCCCGACGTTGGGAGATCACTCCCACCACCGGGAGTCGAATAGGCTGTTTAATAAAAATCAAAATCATGAGTTCTCTAACCTAACCCCGCGGCCACCGGTATTATTGGTACGTGTTGCAGGCTGCGAGGAAACTGAAACACGATTGGCAGTACGTAAAATTGAGGGCGAGGCTGTCGTCGTATCCCAAGCACCACCTTTCGTTCCAGTACCCGTAGCCGTCGTAATACCCTGCGTGTTCGTGGTTGAAAGTCCTGGCCAATCTTGATTTGTCGCATTACCGTCGTAAGTTGCGCTTGCGATATTCACTAAGTTGCCATCACCATTTGATCCTAAAAATTGCCGGCTGGTATATGCGCCTCCTGAAATACCTGCAATATTCACAACCATTTCATTCACATTTCCCGCCAAATCCATCACACCCCAATAACTTCCGCCCGATGTTGCGCGGGTCGTCGCTCCAGCTGCATACATCCCCACACGTGTCGGACCGGCAACACCGCTCGCAGCCGTTACATTGGCACCCGCGGTGGAACAGGTTTCATTCGTCAAGCCCGTATTCGAAAGCGCAGCACAGGTGGTGACCGCAGTTGAGCCCCATGGAAACTCTGTATTCACGTTGTAAAGCGGCCCTCGCGCAGCTTTTTCAAATTGTGTTTCCGACATAGGAGTTAATGCGGCCCAATCTAAATAAGCGGCAAGATCAAGCCAGCTTAAATAACTCATGGCGCGATCATCGATGCTCGCCGTAGTCATATCGGTTCCGGGCGCAGTCCAAGAAATACTATTACGACTTACGGTAGCATCGGAGCTTTTTCCACTAGCACTTGTAATATCGCGATTGGTTTGTCCATTGGCAGTTAACGTGTTAAAAAAATCGGCATATTGACCTTGTGTGATTTCATACTTCATCATGTAAAAAGCAGAAAAGCCTAAGGGAAAACCCGGGGGAAGATAAATCGCAGTTCCATCCGCAGCATCATTTGCACCGGAGTTATTGTAATAAAATTGACCGGCTGCATTACCAAAGGTCAGCGCGCCACTATCCGCAATTAATCCTGGAAGCGAAGCTGTTGCTCCGCCGTACTCAATATTGAAAGGAGTTCCATTAGCTGTTCCATCGGAAATATCCCCAAAGTAAAACGCACCTTGCGGAATATAAACCATTTCAATTCCAAAAATTTTAATACGCGTCGTGCTCGCAATTGCCTGAGCATCCGTCACACCATCCGCAGCATAGTCCCAGACCAGCTTCACAGCCGTCGCGGTTACGGTTCCCGTACCAGGATTAGTGCGCTGAATATACGCACCTTTCTTGTCATTGCTAACTAAAATATCAATTGTCGTTCCACCTGAAGCACCACGCGAAACTCCGGACGGATTAAGCCCCGAAGTTTTAAGCGTTGCATGACTCCAAGTTGCAGGGTTCGTGGTGCAGCCACTTGTGCAGTATTTTACGAAAACCCAAACTGAATCGTAGTTATCCGCGTCACGCCATGAATTTGCCCAAGTAATATCAAACTCAATCGCGCTTGTATGAGCGGTTGGCGAATTATCAACTAACCCACCCGGAGGAGTTGTATTGACGGTGATTGCAAGACCATTTGCAAACGCGGGCGAGGCAAAAATAGAAAAGAAAAAAATTAGAAAAAGAGAAAAAGAAGCGAAGTTTCGCAACTTTAAAAAAGTGGAAACGTTAGCGATCAAACTTACCGAATTAAATTTTTGCCAACTTGGCAACCTAGCTATCATGTCTCAATAAACCCCTTCGAGATTTAGACCTAAGGTTTTGCGTCCCCGTCTTTTAACGGGTTTGCGATTTACAAGTTTTCTGCATTTTTTTAACAAAACACACCTTCAGCAAATGCACACAATTGCTGACATACTAAATACTAGCACAAAATATAGAAAATTCTCCATATTGTGCTAGTTCTTGATAGAAATTGATCTATTTATTTTAGACACACGTAACGCTATGTATATCAATAAGTTAACGGCATATTGTATAGGAAAATTGCGCTTTTTTTAAGGATAATTTTTGGGCAAGAAACATCAAAGCGCGCAGATTCAGCTGAAGTCAAAAAAGGCGGGTAGTAAATTAAAGCTTTGCTCGGTTACTTTCCTGATGAAATTTATCAAAATCTCTTTTAAGCGGCGTCACCGGGGCAATTTTATCAAGCATGTTAATATCCAGAACTCGACGACGAACTTCCTGCGCGTCTTCGTCCGCCGGCTTGTAATTCAAATAAAGTTGATAATGTTGATAGGCTGAGGTGGAATCATTTAAATAGAAATCTTCGATTACAGCCAAGTTATGATAGGCCCAAGAATTTGACTGATCATAGCCAATTACCTTCTTGTAAGCTTCTGCCGCCTCCGGATAACGTTTCACTTGAAATAAAACGTTTCCCATTTGGTAATAAACAGTGGCAATATCATTTTTAAATATTTGGTTTTCGGTGTTGAGCTGAATCACGCGCTCTTGCGCTTTTTTAGCGACTTCACTATTTTCGCGAGCCGTGGCCAAAATCTCATCTTCTTCATCTTGTAAAACCGCATTCGCGAGCATTTTTCTTAATTTTGAGTTTTCAAGCTGTGACGCCCGTGTTTCCTCTTTGATGCGCTTTTTTTCTTTTGTGAATTCATCTTTTTCCAATTCAAATTTAGCCGCAGAATCAGTCGTCGATTTAATTTGAGTATCCAAGTCTTTTACCTTTTGGCCCAGCTCACGATTTCTTTCGAGCGCCAAAGACTCCAGTTTTCGCAACTCGGACTTTAAATCTTCCGCCTCAATTGTTTTTTTCTGAAGTGCTTGCTGCAACTCTTTCATCGCAATCCGGACTTTTCTGTTTTCCTCAAGCGCTTCGTTTAGTGTATTAAAAAGCGTTTCTTCGTTGTCACCTTTGGACACTTCTTTACGGGCTGAAGCGGGATTAATCTGTGCCGCTTTCTGCTCGTTTGCGGCCCAATTTTGACTCATAAAAATAAATTGAAATGCACACGCGACAATACAAATTTTCATTTGCTTTTTCATATTGTCGCTCCTTGTTGATACGTTCCGACAGGAGACTGTGTGTCAACTGCCTGAGCTGCAACAGCTTGAATAGGCGTAAAGGCGTTTCGAGCTCCCGGAAGCGGTCCGGTTTTTATCGCGATATTTTCATCAACCACATCTTTTCCGCCACTCACAATTTTAGGTGTGATAAAAACAAGAATTTCCGTGCGTGTAATCGAATCACTGCGATTTTTAAATGCGCCCCCCACCCACGGCATATCCATCAAATACGGCACGCCCTTTTTCTTCTCACTAACATCATCACGCTTTAATCCACCCAAGATAATGGTAACTCCATCCTTAACAATCACGGACGTATCAATATAGGTAGTATTTACAAGTGGAATAATATTCTTTGTCGGTGTAGTTAAATCGCCGGTGCGGCTGGAAATTTCAGGCCTGATTTTCATCGTGATGTAGCCATCATCATTGATCGTGGGTGTCACCGCCAGATTAATACCCACATCAATAAACCGAATTTCCTCACTCACCGAAGCTGTCGTTCCAGTTCCGGTTGTTGTTGTGACAACATAAGGAATTCTGTCCCCAATATTAATTTTTGACTCTTGGTGATTAAGAATCATCACGCGCGGATTAGCCAAAACTTTTGTATTAGTAACTTGCTTTAAAAATCGAATATCAGCAACAATCTCATCCGTACCGACATTGCCAATAGCAACCTGTCCAAAGTTAGTCCCAGCACTTGTACCTGTGGATGTCGAGTTAATCGGAAAGCTACCCTTGAAATCCAATCCGTTATAACTGCGAAACAATTTTTCCCAATTAATTCCATAATCATATGTCGGATTCAGCGTCAGCTGAAGAATGCGAGCTTCAATTAAAACCGCCTTGGTTTGCCGGTCAAGAGCCGTTACGGTTGGCAGCAAGCCTTCCATTCGGCCGGGATAGGCGCTTAAAATCAATTGATTCGACCGCTCATCGGCCATAATTGTCCCCACACCCTTGGCATCAATCGATGGCTTGAGCTGAGTTTCAATCTCTTTTGCATTTGCATATTGAAGCCGAATCACTTTTGTATCAAGCTTATGCTCAAGCTGATCAAGCAAAGCATTCATCTGCATTAACTTTTCCGAGGTGTCAATCATCACCACCGTGCCGGTGTCTTCGTCTACAACCACTTTCCCAAGCGCGCTTTGAATGGCCTGAAGTGCGGTAACCACATAAGTGGGCTTAGCGTAAATCAAAGTCCGCGTTAAAACCTTGCGCTTATCATTAAAACTTTTTCCGCGGGTTTGCGTGTACTCATCTTCGCTCATAATATAAATAATATTTTCACGGACTTCGTAAGCTAATGCGTTGGAAACGACGAGAATATCAAGCGCGTCCCGGATTTTGACATTCTTTAAAACAAGCGTCGACCGACCTTGCACATTCTTGCTGGTCACGACATTAAGATTACCTTGAACCGCGATAAATTTAAAAACATCAACAACGTTGATATCACGCAGATCAAGAAAAATTGTTTTTTCGAGCTTTTGTTCCATTTCCGGCGAAACCACATCACCCGGAGAAAACGCGAACGCCACCGATGTTCCGCAAAGGGCTACAGCGATAATAACTATCGCGCAGAAAATATTTTTTATTTTATCTGATTTCAATTTTGTCATTTTCGTATTGAAGCTCCACGCTCTCTTCAAGAATCTTAGCTACTTTCATTCCGGAAATCTGGTCTCCGACCCGTAAAAAAACAGTAATATTCTTTTGTAAATCTTCGATCATGCAATAAGTCGCTTTTTCATCGGCCGGATTGTATGAAATTCCGGTCAATTTCAATGTCTTCGTCATCTCAACCAATTTGCCCGCACCCGATATATCCGGTTTTGCTGCCTGCAACTCTTCACGTTTAGAAAATGGTAAAAAAACGTTCCGTGAATCCTGACTCTGGATTTTGCTTGTGTCCAGGCCAGGCTCGTCAACATCAATATGTGTCAGCTTGCGTTCCGGCGCGTCCAAACCAAACAACGGGTCGCGTCCCGCAATCTTCATTTCATAAGCCGCGTTCACCAAAGTCACCACCGCTAATCCGGCCAATATAAAACGCGCTGTTTTATTAACCGTTTTAATTCCCAGGCGCGCTTTAAAATTCAAGAAAAAAAGCCGCACCTTTTCAACCGCGCCTACTGAAACGTCTTTTGAATCAGCTGACGGTAAATCAGTCTCGCTCGAGCTCGGGGCAACGGGCCTAATCTCAGGTCCCGGCGCAGCTTCGCCCTTGCTGCCGCTTTCAATCAGATTGAGAAGGCGCTTTTCAGGAGTTAATGATGAACTGGAATCTGCCATCCTAAACGAACATCCTCATCGACAATCTCCCGTACCAAATCCGCGCTCACAATCCATTTCTGCTTCATCACCAGCGCTTTTAACGAGCGGTGACAAAGCGACGTAATTTTCCGAGGATATCCTTTTGAGATTTGATGAATAAAATCAATTGCCTCATTGTTAAAAAGCGGGTGCTGCGACTGATATCCCGCGTGTTTAATACGGAACTCTATCAATTCCTTGGTATCCTTAAGCGACAATGGATTCAGCGTGTATTTGTAACTAATGCGGTCCATAAAATTGGGGAATTTTGAAATCTTCGAATACAATTCCAACTGTCCCATGAGAACCAATTGCAGCATTTTATTCTGATTGGTTTCATAGTTCAAAATCACACGCAGCATTTCAATCGCGAATTCGCTGAGTTTCTGCGCTTCATCGACAATAAGAACAACGCTCTTGTTTTCGATGACGCACCGGTCAAAAAGAAATTTTTGCAAAAGCTCTTTCATATCAAGCACAGTCGCTTGCCCCGCGATCCGTCGCTGCGCGCAGTACGCGTCCAAATCAATATCAAAATTACGAATCAACGTATGGAGAAATTCATGTTCATTTTCAAAACTAGGATCAAGCACAAAATGCACGATAAAATCACCGCGTTCTTTGAGCGCTTGAACAAGTTTGCGCGAGAGAGTCGTCTTACCGGTGCCCACGTCTCCCAAAATAACCGAAAGTCCGCGCTTCAGACGCAGCTCAATTAAAGTGTTGGTTAAAACAGACTGATGCGATTCTGTGAAATAAAGAAAATCAGGATCGGGACTGGTTGAAAACGGCTCTTTTTCAAAACCCAAAATTTTGAAATAGCTCACTGAAGCCTCGCTTTTTTTATAAAAAAATTAGTTCTTTTTTCGTATCTTAAACACTTATCACAGGATATGTTACGGCTATCTTAAAATAGTCTTTAGCAATAGAAATACGCCATCCTAACCTCACCAGAAACTTTAGATTACTTGGGAGCCAGCGCCGCCAACAAATCCCGGTTTGAGGGGTACTTTTGAAGCTGCTCGATTAATATTTTAGCCGCTTCGACCTTCCCCAGCTCAGCTAAAGCCCGGCGCAGACGGCTGACGCTTTCATATTCACCTAACTCTAATAGCAGAGACTCTTTACGTGTTCCACTTTGAGTCATATCAATCGCCGGAAAGATGCGATGACCGGCAATTTCACGTGACAAAAAGACCTCCATATTACCCGTTCCTTTGAACTCTTCGAAGATAACCTGATCCATGCGGCTTCCGGTATCGACCAAAATAGTCGCCAAAATGGTCAAGGAGCCGCCATTTTCGATTTTCCGCGCTGAGCCAAAAATGCGCCGCGGAATTTCCATGGCGCGTGCGTCCACACCGCCGGAAAGAGTGCGCCCGCTATTTTGGCGTTCTGCGTTATGCACACGCGAGAGCCTGGTCAAAGAATCAATTACAACCATAACATTTTCTCCCGCGGCCGCTTCACGGTAAACTTGGCGCATGAGCTCATCCGCGACACGAATATGATTTTCATAACTTTCATCCGATGACGACCAACGCACGTCGGCCTTCACACTTCTGCGAAAATCAGTGACTTCTTCGGGGCGCTCATCCACGAGCAAACAATAAAGTTTGATTTGCGGCTGACTTGCGGCTACGGCCTGGCAAATGTCTTTCAGAAAAGTTGTTTTACCTGAACCCGGCGGCGCAACAATTAAACCGCGCTGCCCCATTCCGATCGGACAAATTAAATCCATTGCCCGTATGGTTAGCTCTTTTGAACCGTCTTCAAGACGGATACGCGGAGACGGATCAACAACCGTTCCCGCAAAAAAACGCGCTTGAGCTTCATCGACAACGGACGGCGGCTGATGCTGGATTGTTCGCGGACGAAAATCCCGTCCTCTGCGCGAGTTAAAACTGCGGCGGTCATTGGGATTACCGGGCGGCCTGAGTGGAAAATCTCGCATGTGTCTGTTTACTTGATAAATTTATCTTTGTTAAGAATTTGATCGAATGCTTTCGGCAATGGACTGTGAAAAACAATTTCTTTGCCACTCACCGGGTGCTTTAACGATAAGTAACAAGCATGCAGCGCAATTCTGCGAATGGGATTGGTTCGCGCCTGATAACGCTCGTCTCCGGCAATCGGATGCCCCATGTCGGAAAGCTGAACACGAATTTGATGTTTTCGTCCGGTATCAATCTTCACTTCTAAAATTGAATAATTTGAACTGGATCGTAGCACTTGATAATGGGAAATCGCATGCTTACCGCCTTCTTCGGTATTGCTGCTATAAACTCTCATTGCAGTGCTCTCAAACAAAAAACTTTCAATCGTTCCGGATCTCTTAACCGGAATGCCCTCAACAACGGCATAGTATTTTTTAATTCCTTGATCCCAATCAGCCTGTAATTTTTGTTTTACTTCTTCTGTCTTGGCAAAAATCATCAAGCCGGAAGCGCCTTTGTCAAGACGATGCACAATAAAAATTTGCTTATCACGGAAGGATTCCTGATTATCCCGCTTGCCTATTTGCCTCAAGCGTTCAGCCTCTAAATCATGTAAATGCTCATTCGTTAAAAAAATGGCTGTTCTTACCGGCTCCTTATCTGTACCTACTGATAAAAGTCCTGCCGGTTTTTTGATTACGACAATTGCGTCATCATGAAAAACAATTTCAATGCCAAGCTCCGGGTCAGGTACAGCACGCGGGTCGCGCGCGGATTTAATCGAAACTTGATCTCCGGGACGCAAAGCAAAATCAAATTGAGTTGTAGGCTTATTGTTGACCAGCACCGAGGCTGTTTTTAGAAACTGCTTTACATTCGATTTCTTCGTATCGTTCAAAACTTGAAACAAATATTCAAGCAGCTTTGCATTTTCTTTGACGGTGAAATTTCGCAAATCATTTACTCCCTGGGCATGAAAAAAGGCGGACCGCCCTATCGAACAAGAGATTTGATTCTAGCGCAAGCAGCCGCAAAGAGGTATTAAAAAACTTTCAAAGGACTTAAGCTGCAGGATCAGCCAAGTTACTGTTTTTCTATTTTTTCAGAATGTTTTCCAATGATCGTGCGAACCTGCGCAATAAACTCCGCACCTTTAAACGGTTTAGACATAAATGCATCAATTTGCAAACTTTCAAAAAAACCTTTCATGTTGCCGCGCCCCGTCAAAACCATGAGCGGGATCATTGGGGCCGAATCCGTTTTATTGGCAATTTTTTCGTAAAAATCTATGCCGCTCATTTTCGGCATATTCATGTCGAGAATAATTAGATCAGGAGTCATGTTTTGAATGATTTTCAAACCTTGTTCACCATCATCTGCCGTTACGACCTTCATGCCTTCCGGCTCAAGCAGGTCGGCAATGAGCGTCCGCACCATTTGATCATCGTCAATCACAAGTATTGTAGGTGAAATCATTTTCCCTCCTTTTTTAAGAAATTGCCTTGGGCTGAACCGCCTGATCAAGCACTTCGCGAACTTTGATTGCTAACTCAGGTAATGCATAGGGTTTGCGTAAAAGAAAAACACCTTCCTGTAAAATTCCATCCTTTTCAATATCCTGATCGGTGTAACCCGAAACAAAAAGGATTTTGATTGCCGGTATTTTTTTCTTTAAATTATTTGCTAAAACTTTTCCGCCCATGCGCGGCATAATCACATCCGTAATAATAAGATCGAAAGTTTTAATACCTTTTTCTTCGATGATTTTAAGCGCCTCTTCACCATCTCCGGCAACACTGACTTGATAACCTAAATCAGTCAGGATCCCGACGGAGAAATCCCGCACCTCAACATGATCTTCCACAATCAAAAGCGTTTCATTGCCGCCGACTAAGCCAGCCTGTTTGCTTTGATCCGTAACGGCAGTTGCGGGCTGAGTATAATCGCGCGGCAAATAAATATAAAAGGTAGTGCCTTTGCCGATATGACTATCGACAAAAATTTTTCCGTGATACTGCGAAATAATTCCGTAAACTGTCGAAAGACCCAAGCCGCTGCCTTTGCCTTTGTCTTTCGTGGTATAAAAAGGATCAAAAATACGGACCTGAACTTCTTTGGTCATCCCGCTTCCCGTGTCACTCACTACGACACAAACATAATCGCCTTTGCCAAGCCCTGCGGAATTCAATACCGTTTGTTCAACGCGTACGTTTTTAGTTTCGATTTTTAATTTGCCTCCTTGCGGCATCGCATCACGGGCGTTCACATTTAAATTAATCATGACTTGTTCAAATTGCCCCGGATCCAACTTGACATTCCCAAGGTCCTCGGCAAGCCGGAACTCGACTTCAATATTTTCCCCGATCAGACGCTGCGTCATTTCTTTTAATTTTTGAAGTATTTTATTCAAACATATAACTTCAGGCACCGCAGTTTCCCGGCGGCTGAATGCAAGCAATTGACTTGTCAACTGCGTCGCTTGATCTGCAGCTATTTTAATCTGTTGAACTTTTTTTAGGTTTAAATCATCCCCACTTAACTTCCCTAATAAAAGCTCGCTATAACCGCCAATCACTGTCAGGAGATTGTTAAAGTCATGCGCCACGCCGAACGCCAAATGCCCCAAAGCGTCCATTTTTTGTGACTGCAGCAGCTGTTCTTCAAGATTACGCCGTGTCGAGATATCTTCCACACTAGACCAAATAAATGAAACCCCATCGCGCTCAATCAAAGTTCCATTTAAACGAACCGGAATCAAACTCCCATTCTTATGAATATATTCTTTTTCATAAGGACCGTAATGCCCCATTTGACTGAGTGAATCCAACAGATCGGCTTCCTGCTGTTTATACTTATCAGGGGTAATTTGCCAATAAGTGAGCTGCAGAGCTTCAATCGTGGTTCTGCCGATTATTTTCGCATAAGCCGCATTCACATCGACTAAAGTACCGTCCATACGGCAAAGCGCGAGGCCAACGGGTGATTGCTCAAAAAGCTTGCGGTTGTACTGCTCACTCGCGCGAAGATTCTCTGTCATTTTTTCGGCGAGCTCAAACGCTTTTGCCCGAGAATTTAAAAGTAAAAAAACAACCCACGCCACCAAAACACTTATGATCATGCCCGAAATAAAAACATAATAAGGAATACGCTTTTCGGTTTTTGTTATTCCAAAATCAGAAGGCGCATGAAAGTGAATCGCCCAGTTGCGTCCGCCCACATTAATTGAATTGATCTGATCAAAACTTGCGGCGTTCAGGCGCCCCTCTTTCTTTGTGGGGTTATTGATATAAGCTGCCCCTTGAGCAGGGCGCACTTCAGAGTCAGAGTCGAATAAAATATCAATCGAGACAGAATCCTCAGCATGCGTCGACTTAAAAATCTCAGAAAATAATTCGGACGCGCGGAAAACCGCGGTTAAAAAACCTTTCAAAGCTGCCCTTTTTTCTTCTGCTGTTTCGGTAGGACTGCCGTTTTTATAAACCGGAACTGTAATTAGAAATGAATTTTGATTGTTAGTTTCTGAGTCCTGTTTCAAAATAAGCGTATCTGTCATTGTGGGGAGACCTGTGTCACGTGCCCTGACATAAGCTTCTTTTCTTTGAGGATTTGACAGCACGTCAAATCCAAATATTTTCTGAGGAAGTTCCGGTTCCGCATAATTAATAATCCAAAATTCATCTCGATCGGATTCAGGCCAAATCGAAAAATTTGAAAATTGCGGTAACGAGGCGCGTGTATCCCGAACAAATGTCTCCTTTTCCTCTTTTGTGACGCGCTGCACAAATTCGATATGAACTAGTCCGGGATAATTTTTTCTGATATCGACACGCTGCAAATAAGTGGCAAATTCATTGCGCTCAACCGAGTTACTTGCGGCGAACAGGCCTCGAATGCCCTGCAGCGCCAACACATAAAGTCCCATTTTTTTATCAATCGCTTCGGTAATATGCGCAGCTTCGCTTTGGAAAAGTTTCTCTGATTTAAGCATCAAGTTGCGGCTAAAAAAATAACTGAAAAAAACTGTGCAGGCTATTAAAATCAATAAACAAGCCAGCGCGACGCAAAAAGATACAATCAAGTTCTGCTTGTACCTATATTTTGTTTGTATTTTCATAGAGGTGCCTTATCCCTCGATTTTTAAGGCCTTGGCAACAACTTCTAAAACTCGATCAATGCTATAGGGTTTCAAAATACATTCATAAGCTCCTTTTTTTAGAGCGTTGTCGCTTGTTTCAACATGCCCGTACCCCGTCACGACTATCACTTCGGTAGAGCTGGATTTTATTTTAATCTTTTCAAGAAGTTTGATCCCGTCCATTTGCGGCATCATGATGTCTGTTATCACAAGCTGGAATTTTTCTTTCTCCATTAAAGCCAAAGCTTCTTGCCCGTCACAGGCTGTCACCACCTGATAACCTTCCATTTCCAGAGTCATGTGCAGCAAATCTCTTAAGCCTTGCTCATCATCCACAACCAAAATCCGCTTACAATTTTTTTCTAATATCATGGCCGTATCGATGCTCCTTTTTGTTTAAGTAAGCCTCGGATTTTTTCTTCGAGGCTACTAAGATCGAATGGTTTAGTTAAAAATTGATCTGCGCCTAAATTTAAAATTCTTTCTTTTGTTTCAGGATCGTGTAAGCCGCTTATGGCAATAATTTTAGTCCGTTTCAACTCAGGAAATTGCCGGATAAATTTACATACCTGAAAACCGTCAAGACCGGGCAGCATCAAATCAAGAATAATTAAGTCGGGACGAAAGCTATGTGCCTGCCATCCCGCCATCAATCCCTCAGCGGCTTCTTCAATTAAAATATTCTCAAAGTTTTCCTCCAGCATACAGCGAATCATCGCCTTCATTGCGGGTTCGTCATCAATGATCAGAACCCTCACTTTGCTTTCGTTTATAAATTCAGGAGGAATAGGAAGACGTAATTCTTTTAAAAGCTGCAGAAGGTCTACGCGGCGAATTCGATTATGCCCTCCCGCGGTGGACGAAGCCAAGAGTTTCCCCTCCTTAATCCAACGAATTACCGTACCCTGAGCAACCTGGCAAATATTTGCTACTTCTTGAGTGCCAATCATTTTCTCCATATTGCTTCCCTTATTCTGAACGCAGCAGAAAAACTATCTTTGTAAAAATTGTTATAAGCATGTATGTCTTTATTTGTTTTCATTCACCTGAGCAAACCGCGCAATCCTCGTTCGCCCTCCACTATTTATTTTTTTATTTTCTAGCAACATTATTTTGGCCCCATCCTGAAACTATCAATTGCTTTATATTTTAAAATTAACCTCTACTGCTCAAAACATAGCATATTTGTCAGATTTGGCAAGATTGTGAAGAAAATAAATTTTGTGAACATTACACTTCTTAAAGCTTTAAAGAAAGCTGTCTGAAGAGAGAAAAATAAAGAAAAACGGAACTGAAAGTGTAACTTAAGCAGGCAAAAGAGAGTGGGTAGCGCTTAGCAACTCCGAGCTTTGAATGGGTTTCTTGAGAGAAAACACGACGCCCAGTTCGATGACCTCCAAAAAAAATTTTCGAGCGCATAGCCGGTAATAAAAATGGCCTTTTGTGCAGGATTTTTACGCTGGTAAAGTTGAATCATATCGAAACCATCCAATTCACCGGGCATGCGCACATCCGCAATCACCAAATCAAATGGCTGTTGATGTAAAAAATCCAACGCTTCGTTCGCATTTGAAACGGCGGTTACGTTGTAATTTTCAAAAGACAATTCCAGTGAAAGTAAATCCCGTCAGCCTTGCTCATCGTCGACGACCAGAACTTGGGGGTTTTTAACTATGGGGCAAACCCTTTTCTGTTGAAGGCAGAAAAACTTTAAAAATAGTTCCTTTCCCTATTTCGCTCTCAAGATGAATTCGTCCACCATGCTTCTGAACAATTTCAAAAACCAACGAAAGCCCAAGCCCGGTTCCTTTTCCAATTTCTTTGGTCGTGAAGAAGGGATTAAAAATCTGAGAACGAATTTCAGCAGGAATTCCCTTCCCGGTGTCTTGAATCTGAATCTCCACACCCTCCTGTTTTTCATACTTTGCACTAAAAAGCCTAACCGTCAGCACTCCTCCTTCAGGCATCGCATCCATTGCATTGTTTGACAAATTCACAATGACTTGCTGAATTTGATTCTTACTCCCCATAATTTTTTTGACATCTGAACATTCTCTGACAAGCTGTATATGGGAAACTTTGGACTGCGCAAGCACCAGTGATAGTGCGCCTTCAATCGCTTCCTTTAAATCCACGGGTTCTCTTTCTGTTTTTTCAATTCGCGAAAAAGTCAAAAGATCCTGAACCAGATTTCTGCAACGAACAGCCTCGCGTTCAATCGACTTTAAAGGCATTTCAAGCGGATCGCCCGGCTTAATCCGCTTTACCGCACTCTGAGAAAAACCCAAAATAACGCCCAAGGGGTTATTAATTTCGTGCGCCACACCCGCAGCAAGCTGTCCGACGGCGGACATTTTTTCAGACTGAAGCAGTTGATTTTGCATTTGCTTAAGCTGCTCATGAACATTTTTTAAATTTTGAAGCGCCACGCTTACCTCAGACGTTCTTTTTTCAATTTTCTCCTCTAAATCACTGTGCGCATCCCTCAATTTACCGGCCATTTCATTAAAAGCTGCTGCCAACTGCCCGATCTCATCTTGACGGAAAACTTCAAAATGAACAGCATAATTTCCACGAGCTAAATTATCCGTTTCTTTAATCATTTTCTTTAACGGCTGTGTAATGTGTTTATACAAAATCCAGGTTAAAAAGGACATGTCCGCCAGCAGAGTACCCAATCCAATCAAAATTAAAATCCAAACGGTCGAATTCGCCGCGATACGCCCCACTTTGTAGGGAAGAACGGTCACAAAATACCAGCCCGGCTCTTCGATATAAGCAAACCCCAAATACAATTTCTCCCTCTGCAAACGGATCACTCCCCTTTTTTCAGGTGCTGCTTTAATAGCAGAGAAAACCGTTTTTAAAAATGGGGAACCTGATTCCTGAATGTCAAAATACCCATCTTTGCTTTTGATTTGCTCGATATAATCTGGGTGCACGATCAATCTTCCATCTTTACGAAAGATGAAGTTATACGCCCCCATGAGATGATCATCGATTGTTCTTGTGATAAGCTGATTAAGCGTTACATCATGCCCTATGGTAGCCACATGAACACCATCAATATCCACAGGCGTTTCAGCGGAAGTCATCCAAATTTTTGCAACCTTATCAAAAAAAAGTCCGGTCCAGACCGTTTTTCGTTCAGGATTATGCTTTAAGTCAGCTACCCATAAATACTCTTCATCCGGCATATACAATTCCGTCTTGGCATCATGACACCATGAAGGAACCTCCGGCCAATATAAAACCATCGCATTGTCCGGAGTTGTGAAATACAAATCTTGAAACTGAAGGTGCCACGCCGGTCCAAATCGGTTAACTAAAGAAGTAAAGGTAGATATCTGCCATTTTTTCACATCATTGACGAGGGCTTGAGGCCCAACAAACACACAAGCCTCTTGCGTTCCGTCATATTTGTCTTTTTTACTTCTCCATGTCCGGTCAGACAACAGTTCGACTTTTTCATCA
Organism: Candidatus Omnitrophota bacterium; assembly: GCA_043732705.1. GTDB lineage: Bacteria > Omnitrophota > Omnitrophia > Omnitrophales > Aquincolibacteriaceae > Multiplicimicrobium. The sequence continues at coordinate 18,051 of JAYTHE010000017.1, forward strand.
AAATTTATTTTCAATGAAAAGTTAGGTTTTTCATGTAAGGCTTTTTCAATTTGAGCTTTTAGAATGGAATGGTTCTGATGAGCCATTGTAAAAACCTGTCTTTCCCGCTGACTTCGCTCTGACACAAACTTTTCCAGCGTTGCCATAACCTGCTTTTCGGTTACATCCAACATGTGCCAAAATCCAAACCCGGTTGCAACTGCGACAACGAGGCTGAAGCGTATAGCGGTATTCAGCAAAATATTTTTGACAAGCGATTTATTAAAGATGCTCATAAGTTATAAACAAACCATGGTTTTGATTAATACGTCTTGCGTTTGAATTAACAGAAAAATTCTGTCAAATTCATAATATAATCGGTCTTATGATGCTAAATTCTATCACAAGAAAGTGTTAGGATTGGAAATGAGCCCGGATGGTTGGCTTGAGGAAATATCTCAGCCATACCGCAGGAACAAGCGTAAATAAAAAAACACGCGGATTTAAAACCGCAAATACACGCTCAAGAAATGTGGGCTGTTTAAAAATCCAGAACGTCCATGCAAAATGTACAAAATAAAGACCTAAGCCCTGGCCTGCTGTTGCAAGTAATAAACCCAGCCAATAAGCCCAAGTCTTCCCATTGAAAAGCCCCCAACCACAAGTCATGCAAACACAAAAAAGAATGCCATAAGAAAAATTCCACCAGGGCAAAGCATGATCATTCATCTCTACCAAAGCATAGCAAACATAAAAGGAAAAAAGAATTCCAACTAAAATAAAGCCTTTCGATGCTTTTGATAAAATCATTTATGCACCTTTGGTTCCCCGCCGGCAAATCGGATAAAAGTCATGTATTTCATTTCAGGCAAGGCGAAACGCCCGGAAAGCAAAACGAAAGGATCCCCCGGTTTTAAAAATTTAAACCGCATCATTTCTTTTTCAGCTTTTTCTAAAATCGCGCGGCTGCTCTTACCGTAAGTAATCGTTACGGGATAGATTCCGCGCATAAGGTTCAACCTGCGGCTCACAACCTTGTTCGAAGTAAGCGCGATAATTGGAGCGACAGGGCGAAATTTACAAAGAAAAATAGCCGTCTTCCCGGTAATCGTTAAAACCACCAACGCTTTGGCACCAATGTCCTTAGCGGCATGTCGGGCTGCATGCGTTATCGCATGCGTCGGAAGATCCGCATGGCGCACCGGCTCGCGCACAACCATGGCAATTTCTCCCAAATGGGCTTCGGCATCACGAATAATTTCCGACATAATTCGAATCGCTTCGACGGGATATTTTCCAACCGCGGTTTCTCCGGAAAGCATAACCGCGTCGGTTCCATCAAAAACAGCGTTCGCGACATCGGATGCTTCCGCGCGGGTCGGCCTGGGGTTTTCAATCATCGACTCCAGCATCTGCGTGGCGGTAATCACGGGAAGATGCATTCGATTCGATTCCGCGATTAATGTTTTCTGAACAACGGGAACTTTCTCCACGCCCATTTCAATGCCTAAATCACCGCGCGCAACCATAATCCCGTCGGCGACAGCAGAAATCGCAGAGAAATTGACCACAGCTTTGGGCTTTTCAATTTTTGCGATAATCGGAATGCGACTCTTTAAGCGCTGTAATCTTCTTTTGATTGCAAGCACATCTTCGGCATTCCGCACAAATGAAAGCGCGATATAATCCACTTCCATTTCCACCGCGACTTTTAAATCAACCAAATCTTTTGCGCTAAGTGCAGGCAAAGTGACCGGAGCATTCGGTAAATTAATGCCTTTGTTTTCCCCTAACTTCCCGCCGTTCAAAACCCGGCAAATTGTTTCTTGCCCCTTAACAGAACGAACTTCAAGTTCAATCAAACCGTTATCAAGCAAAACCGGATCGCCGGCTTTGACCATTTTTGGGAAAGGGCGGCAAGTCGTGGTGATGCGATTGCCAAAGCCTTCTTGAGAAGACGGAGTAATTGTCACAATATCATCTTTACGAAGCATAATCGGCCGGCCGCCTTTTAGCCGTCCCGTACGTACGCGCGGACCTTGCAAATCGACTAAAATCGGAATCGGCCTGGAAGAAGATTGAGCTGCGCGGCGAATGACTTTGACCCAGCTTTTAAGGTCATTCGGCGTGGTATGCGAAGCATTAATGCGGAACATATCCACACCGCTTTTGATCAATGCTCTTAAGATCGACTGCTCGCGGCAAGCCGGCCCCACCGTCGCGATAATTTTTGTTTTTTTCATCATAAAGTTGTTTTTGGCAAGCACGAAACTAACGCGGATATTCTAGCGCATGTCATTCGCTGCGGGTTAAATTTCAATCGATTTTAGGGAGCGGGAGCCAGGGCTTCAGAGAATCAAAACGCCCTCAGCGAAGATTAAAAAAGCTCGAGAACAATTCCGTCTTTTCGCGCGATTTCAACTGAAAGCGGCCGGCCTTTTTCAAACGGTTCGGAAAGCCTCTTATTTGAAAGCAAATCAATTACTGAAAATCGCCTCTTTCCTAGAACTCCCGGCAAATGCAGTGACGCTGTTTTTTGTTCGTGGCCATTATTAACGGCAACCACATAATGCTTTTTTCCGCGGCGAAATAACGCGGTGTGAATATCAGAAGTCGTTGAATAAGACACCGGTAAAACTTCAAAATGCTGGAGAATTGATTGAATCAAATCCTGTCCCGGTTCCATGCCAAGATGAAGGATTTTTCCCTTGCCGATTTTTTTGATATAACCCACGGTAAGCTTGCCATAATGTTCAATGGATACTTCGATTTTTTGTGCTTTTTCAGCCTTGAAAGTATAAACCGATGAAACCACGCGAACCGGCTCGCCTTTCGCTGATAATTTAAGGCTAAAAGGTTTTTTAAATTCAAACAATGTGCGCTCAGGTTCTTCAAATCCAATTTCCTGGCAAGGTTTAAAATTTTCATCCTTACGCGGAAAATCCCGGAAGGCTATCAAAATTCCGCCCTTTTCGACATAATCACGCAAACGTTTTTGGCTTGCGGCATCAAGCCATTGATTGCCCCAATAAAAAATAATTTTTCTTGAAGGAAGTTTTGCACGCGGGTCGCAAAGGTCATAATCCATTCCCGTTTGATTCAGCGCCGTTAAAATGGGGCTATCCTGCGGTAACGTTCGCGCCGCGTACTGCAAAGGATTAAAAGTGACACCGACATCCACTATTTTTTCGAGGCTGGTCGGATCCATGCGCTTAAAAAGCGTGACGAGTTGTTTAAATACATCATACAGCTCGCCGCGCACACGGCCCCATTCGTTGATCGGCGACATATACCAATTATCGCGATTGACGAGCATGTACCAACTCCAACCCTTGATCCCTGCTAAAATCGCGGACAATGTAATCATACGGTAATGACTGCCTGTCAAAACATTCACTTCATAGTGGCGTCCGTGCCAAATGCCGGCTTGAAACTCAGCGATAAAAGGCAGCTTCGAAACATTGCCAAGATAACGGATTTTATCGCAATATTTTCGAAACTCATGTTTGTCTTCGCCTAGCTCAGACGTTGGGTAAAGATCGATACCGATCATATCGCATTCTTTTTGCAAAGCGGACCAGTCATGAGCGTAAAAAAACGGATAAGTATTTAAATAAATCGGAACATTAATTCCGAGGCGTTTGTATTCCGCCACGGTCCAACGTGCAATTTTCGCGGTGTAATTATATTTGAAACGAAAATAATCAAGATGGCGGCGTAATTCCTGATCGCCTTTCAGCGGTAAACCGGTCTCACCCGAAAGCATGGTCGCCATAAAAGGCGCGGCTTCATCAAAAGAAGCGTACGCGGTTCCCCAAGCTTGATTGAGATCAAACAAACTGCCTTCATAAAGCTCGCGGATAAAGTCTTGAAAAATCCCGCTCTTACCCGAAAGTCCGTATTGTGCGCCGAAAAGATCAGGCCAGGGATCGACTTCATTGTCCGCCTGCAGCAAAAGAATATGCCCGCCCTTTTTACTCGCAAGATAAGGGCGAATCACCGTGCAAACTTTACTAAGCCAAACTTTGGCGTATTTTAAAAACTGAGGATGCAAACGGTGGTATTGATGAGCGTAAGGCGGAACGCCATCCTGCGGCCACTCGCTGTAAATATACGGGCCGGGACGGATAATCACCCAAAACCCCATTTTGCGTGTCAGATCAAGAAAGGCTTTCAGATTACGTGTGCGGTCGGTTTTTCCGGTGAAATCAAAAACACCGCGTTTGGGCTCGTGATAATCCCAAGGCACATAAGTTGAAATGATATTCACGCCCATTTCTTTGACGCGTAAAAGAATTTCTTTCCAAGCGATCGGGTTCAAACGCCAATAGTGAACCTCGCCCGCAACGAGCGGCACTGACTTGGACCCAACCCAGATTTTGTTTTTTGCGATTTTTACAACGATAGGCATAGATTTAAACAACGGCAAAAAAGCGCATTACTTAAAGCTAATAAAAAAGGCAGGATTAGCTCAGTACGATATTGACGATACGGTTAGGCACAATAAGAATTTGTTTAATGGTCTTGCCGGCAATACTTTCTTGAACCTTCGGCTGCTCAAGCGCCAGCTTGCGGATATTATCTTCGGTTTCCCCGACAGGAACAACGATTTTTGTTTTCACTTTTCCGCCTACCAGCACTCCCAATTCCACGGAGTTTTCTTTGAGAACAGACTCATCCCATTTTGGCCAAGCCTCATAAGCGAGCGTATTTTTGTTGCCGAGTTTTTCCCAAAGCTCTTCGGCAAGATGGGGCGCGTAGGGCGCGAGAATAATTATAAATTGGGACATTGCTTTTTTTGAGCGTTTTAAAATTTCGCCCATTTCATTCGAAAAAATCATCATCGCCGAAATCGCGGTATTAAAACGCATCGCTTCCGTATCTTCCGTCACTTTTTTAATCGCCTTATGCAGGATTTTAAGTTCCTGCGCAGTCGGCTCGCGATCTTCGATATTCGCGCTTAATTTGTTTTCTTGATCCGTAAACATGCGCCAAACCTTTCCGAGAAAGCGATAAACGCCTTCCACGCCGGAAGTATTCCATGGCTTAGTCATTTCAAGCGGCCCCATGAACATTTCATAGAGGCGCACGCTATCGGCGCCATAGGTATCCATAATTTCTTCGGGGTTCGCAACATTACCGCGCGACTTCGACATTTTCTGACCGTCTTCACCGAGAATCATGCCTTGATTCGTGAGACGTTGAAAAGGTTCTTTGGTTGAAACAACGCCCAAATCAAAAAGCACTTTGTGCCAAAACCGCGAATAAAGCAGATGCAGCACCGCGTGTTCCGCACCGCCGACATAGAGGTCAACCGGCATCCAATATTTTTCCTTGGCCGGGTCAATTAATTGGCCCGTATTATTCGGATCCAGATAACGCAAATAATACCAGCAAGAACCAGCCCATTGCGGCATAGTGTTTGTTTCGCGCAGCGCCGGTTTCTCACTCGCAAAAACTTTTGTATTCACCCACTCCGGTATACCCGCTAAAGGACTTTCGCCCGTACCGGTAGCTTTATAAGTTTTCACTTCCGGTAATTGCAAAGGCA
>JAYTHE010000018.1:0-19564 GCA_043732705.1 Candidatus Omnitrophota bacterium
TGAGTTCAGAGCGGATTGCAGCACCCGTCATACGCTTCACTTCCGTGATGCTCTTCAAATTGTGATCAAGCGCGTCTTCACTTACTTGCCAGCTCGTTAGCTGATCATTTGATTTCGATAATTGATAGCTGATACCGGTTGATCCCGTTACGCGGCTGCCCACAAAAAACTTATCACTCAATAATGCGTTGAGATCAAAGCCTGCAGGAATTGTCACACCTTCTTTTAACTGCCATACTCCGCTCACTTGTTCCATCAACTCGCTGCGGATTGCAGCACCACTCATACGCTTCACTTCCGTGATGCTCTTCAAATTGTGATCAAGTGCGTCTTCGCTTACCTGCCAGCTTGTTAACTGATCATTCGATTTTGATAATTGATAGCTGATGCCGGTTGAACCCGTCACGCGGCTCCCCACAAAAAACTTATCACTCAATAATGCGTTGAGATCCAACCCCGCAGGGATCGTCACACCGGCCTTTAACTGCCATACTCCGCTCACTTGTTCCATCAACTCGCTACGGATTGAGGCGCCACTTAAGCGTTCAGACTGGGAAATTGACCAGGTCTTATTGACTGCATCTTGGCTTATTTGCCAATTGTAATTTTCATTATCAACGATACTGATTTGATAGCTCGTACCACTGGATGTCTGAATACGGCTTACCGATAAATGTTTTTGCAGAAGATCTTGATCCAAGAGTTGTTTCATTCTTGAGTCAATTGACGCGCTTTCCAAGTCAACTTGAGAACGCAACTCATCCAAAGTTAAACGGTTAATGACGGTCGCGTTTAAAAATCCGCTCACGGGATCAGGCGCAAGCGTCACAGATCGCCCAGTGGAACTTAAAAATGAAATTTGATAACTAACACCGCCAACGGATTCAATTTTTGAAAAATTCGCGTCGGGAGCGGATGCCATTCCCATGAGATCGATATTTTCAGCTGTGGGAATTTCGCTGAGACTATTCAACCATGCCGCATCCGGAACAAAGACAGTTGCACGCGAGAGATTCCAAAAATTTGACACCGTATCCAGCGACAATTGATAAGAATGTCCCGGATCGTTGACATTGGAAATTTGAACCGTCGATCCAGCAACAGAAGTAGTCTTTGACGCGATGGTAAACGGCTGAGATATAAGCGTAATCAGATCCGCCCGCACATTTTCGGCGCCCACCGCTGCTCTGATCGTGGACTCAAAATCCTGCACAGAAAGTCGATTTTGCGCGACAACGGATACGGTGCCATTAAATACATCATAGCTGGCCTGCAGAATGGTATCCGGCTGAGAAGTAAGAGTAATTGAAAATGACTCTTGTCCGTTTGTCCTGCTCAAACTAATAGCCGCAAGAGGATTTGCAATCCAATTGTCATAGATTGCACGCACCGAAGAAGCCATCAGAAAGTCCTTGCCCTGGAAACGCGCAATAAATTGCGCAGACGTGATCCGCCCACTCTTTGAAAACTCCCAACGGCTTGCGGCAGGCACCGAACGGTCAAGCGTAAAAGCATAGGAAACATTCGGATCAGCTGTTTTTGTGATTTGATAGGAGATGCGATTCCCAATAATTTGCTCAGTCACAGTCCAAGCGTTTGATGATCCGAGCCAAGTCTGAAAATCAGCTTTATCCTGATCTGAAAAAATCATATTCTTCGCTGCGGTCTCTGGCATTTGCCCATTAATCATCTGTGTTACGATTTCTCTTTTGACACGGCGAGTTGTAGAAAATTCAAAAAAAGCATCCGGCAAGGCCGTATTAATGCTTAAATTCCATGAAGTGTTGGGATTCAGCGGATCCGATACTTGAATTGAAATCTGTGAACCCGCAATACTTGCAATCACCTGAACAGATTGATTCGAGAGAAGGCTGAGAAGCGCGGTTTTATCCGCGTCGCTGATTTGAACGTCAAATTGAAGGTCTGGTAATGTGGTATTACCATTAAGAATCGCCTTCAATGTTTCATTAGAATAGATGCGCTGCTCCGCATAAGACCAGCGCGGTGATAGCTGTGAAGCATCAAAGCCGAGCGTAAACGAACGCAACGGATCACGAATCAAACTTACCTGTAATGTTTGGCGACTGCCTTGCAAAGCAAGCGAAACTTCGGCATCGGAACGGTTAAGAGCGGCTTGAAGAGCAGCTTTGTCCGCAGCGGTAATTTCAACCAATGAGCTGACAAATTTCGAGCTTGTTCCAGCAAGTAAGTCTTTTACCGATTGGCGGGACAGACGCTCGGATTGCGTAAAAGTCCATTCGGGCCCGTCGGGAGAAGTCGTGCTCATGCTAAGAATATTAGTGTGACTCCGATCACGAGTTGACCAAGAGATGGAATATCCGCGTGAGCTAGAATTTTTTTGAAACTCAGTAAACGGAAGATCAAGCAACGGCAAAATTTGAGCTTTTAGATCGGGGTTGTTCATACGATCCAACTCACTAACGACATCCGCCCGAGTTAACGTCTCTGTTTTTGAGTAAGAAACTGTTTGGCGATAGGATGCGGCACTTCCGTCTCCAACCGGAACATATTGATTCACAGTAATAGTGTGGACGGTTTGGCCGTCGGAACTCGAAAGCTGATAACTTTTTTGACTGATATAACGATCAGCGCTCGCAAAATCATCCAGCGAGCTTTGGATTTCAAAAAAAGGTTCAAACGAATATGCAGGATCTTGAAGGACCTGGTCAATTGCGATTTTGTGATCCGGATCGGTCAACTGAGCAATATACTGCGCCACCGTTGCGCGTGTGACACGAGTATGCTCTTCGTAAGTAAGGCGCGCTCCTCCTTCGAGGGCGGCATCAGGATGATTGCGGTCAACATTAATTTGGCGCGACGTCATTTCATTCCGAGATGAAACCTGATAGCTCTCACTATCAACGACACGTTCGGTTAAATTAAATCCTTCATGCGAACTGCGAGTCCAAAAAATCGGCTGATCTTTCCAAAGCGAGCTTGTCGCGTCCGCACCCAAAAGAGCCGCGCCGACAGTTTTACCGTTGGGAAGCAGAACATCGCCAGAAACCTTAATTTGCTCGGAGTAATTAATCGCGCCCGTTTTTGAATTCCGGCTCGCGGTACGTGTGATTTTTTGGTCACGCGAACGAATAGTATAAGACTCACTTGCCATTCCACGAACTGACTCAGCAACTTGGAAAGATTGACTCCAGCTGCGCGACTCAGTTATTTTTTCGTCTTTCCAATTTGGGGTTGTTGCCAAGGCACCCAAAAGAATTTCTCCGATCGTTTTTCCATGAGTCTGATCCGTCCATACAACCGTCGATGAAATTACGGTATGTTGTTCTGAAAAAGTAATTTTTAAAGTTTCTTGCCCATCCACGACTTCCACATTTTTGGAACGGACAAAACTGCCGTCACCTTTAAGGTCAATAGTCCAAAGATGGTCTTTTAGTCGTTGAGTGGAATTAAAAGATCCGAGAAAACTTTTCTGTTCGTAAACATCTTCGGTCGACACGGCTTCCGACGCGCCGCTTCCGACCAACTGAGCGCGAATTGCGATATCGTGATTTTTTGTCTGGCTCGTATAAATAATTTCACCCGTAACCGGATCACGGGAAGCACTGCGACGGGTTTCTTGGTCGCGCGAATCAATCGAATAGCTTTCTGAACGTAAATATCTTTCGGCAGCCGGACGGTCAAAACCTTCCAGCCAGCTTTGCGTATAAGTGTAATCCTGATTACGGAATTTTTTTTGTTCGTCCGCGGATAAACCTCCCAACAAAACGTCTTTGAGGGCGCCATCCCATGCCGCGTCGATTCCTTTCTTGCGTTGATTTTCCGTATAAGTTAGTTTTCCAGTCTCAACACCGTCCATAACCTCAAACGATTTTGAACGTGTGACCGAACCATCGCCGGAAACATCCCAAGAAATACTGTGACTTTTAAGTTGCGAGAATAAGCCTTTCTCCAAAGCGATTTTGTAACCGTCCTTGCGTGTGAGGGATGAATCCAAGATTTTTCCATATTCAACGGTTTCAGTTCCCCATTCACTTTTTGTCGAATCATTATCGAGATCGTCTCCGATTTTGACGGAGGTTTGAATGCTGAAACGATCATCCGCAGTATCTTCCAGAAAATCTTTGCCGAAATCATGCACAACCGAACGCCGTTCATCAATTTGCTCGGTACGGAATGCCTGCTGCAAGATTCCGATCGGAAGCCCGTTTACGTCCTTCGGGCTGTCTACATCCACACGATAACGTTGCGTGAAATCAATGTCTCGTGTTCCCTCTAAATAAGTATAAATATCATAATCCGTCATTTCACAGCCCGAAAATTGATCCCCACATGGTGCAGCAGATGAAAAGTTCTTATATGTGTTCGACCGCATGAGCATAATCGACTTATAAATTTGCTGCGTCATTTGAAGAAAAACAGGTTCTCCGCCTTCTATATCAGCCTTTCGATAGCCCTCGGTGTAATCCACAAGCCCGAGTTTGAAATAATCATGGCGCGCAAAAATTCTCACATCCCCCTTTAAATCCTCCGCTTTAACGATTTTCAGGTAATGGGTTCGTGTCTGAATCCAACCCGCGTCCGCTGCAACATCCTTAAATGATTTGAGATTTAAATTGAGCAGATTACGGCTTTCTGCCAAACTCAAAGAACGGAAATCAGAAGCCTCTTTGTTGTCCGAAGCATAAACATAGCTCGTATGCGAAGAAACGGAGGCACCGTCCAAATCATAATCGTAAGTGTCTTTAAGCCGGCCGTCAGCGTCATATTGGGAGACCCGGACAAGCGAACCGTCCTTGCGCTGCTCAAAGGATTGCGATAAAACAGTCGTCTCGGTTCCCGTATAAATATTCGTGGTCACCATCCCAAACGAATCAACCGAATAAAGAGCGTTCGGAATATCCTGCCATTGATCCTTTTTGCGCTCGCCATAAACAGTAATCGTTCCGTCTTTATTAACTGAAAAATCAAGTTGCGGTTGATCCAGGCGCTCGTCAAATTTATTTAAAATATCCGGCGTTAAATCCGCGGCACTCAAAGTTTCGGTTGGAAAATTGGCGTGAGCGGCCCGGATCTTTTGAATGGCAGCCTGAATATCCGCATCGCGACATTTAGCGGAAGAGCCCACGTGGTAGCAATAAACCGTCTCATCCCCATAAATATCAAAACTGGAACGCATTTCATAAAACCCGGCTACTTGCTGATAGATCGACCGGCGGCCGTCGTTATACCAAACCGTCAAACTCGCTGTTTGAGCATCAAACTTCTGCACAAAATCAGTCGCTTGCGAGTCTCCGATAAAAGTCAAAACAGGTCCGCGTTCCGTCTTGCGATATTCCAGCAGAACGCCGGCATCACCGTAAACAACACGATAAACACTGCAATCCTGGTTAGCACAAAAAGACACGCCTTGAACCGTCTCTTTTCCGTCAAAAACCGCGTCACGAATCTCCCCGGTAACAGGGTCACGCACGAACGTATATTGACGAATCAATGTTCCGTCACGATTCTTCACCGCGTAAACCAACCCATCTTTAAAAAAAGTCGTGACTCCATTTTTATCCGTAACCGAAGTAAAGTTAGTATCTTTATCCGGCGTACTTTTTATTTTATCGCGCTCGTCGGCAATCAACCGCGCTTTCGAAAAATCGCCCGGAAAATCCTTGTTAAACTCGTAGGTTTGCGAAAAATAGCCGATGCTCGAAGTAACGACAACTTGACTGACGTCATCTTTATACTCGTAATGCAATTCATCACCCGTCTTGAGATTTTTATAAAAGGTGACGCGCCCCTTGTCGTCAAAGCGCTGTTCGAAAGAAATTTGAAGCATCGGGTTGAAGTCACGCACAAAAACCACCGTATCATCCGCAGTTAGGACCATCCCATCCGCACCCGGATGATAAGTGATAATTCTACGCGGCTCCGCATCCATCCCATTGCCGCTGCGATAGCCATAAGTGGATACCGTCACCGCGGTTTGATCATCAGTCCATGCGTAGACAACTGTTTGCCGTACTAACTCTCGATCCGCCTCACCTAACGTGGCGGCGACGGAACCATCCGCCTGAATAAGCCGCCCATTCGCATCTCTTTTTTCAACCTCAACCCAACCCGACCATTCTGAAAGTCGGCCATTTGCGTCATAAACTTCTGAAAATGCGTGACCATTCTGAGTCCCCACAACCGAGATGATCTGTCCCACCGAGTAAAGCGCGGCTGTGGAAGTCAAATCTAAATTGGTCAAATGATCCACTTGAGTCATATTAAAAATAAATCCGCTCGAAATACTTTCCGTATCAATCGAGACCATGCCGTCGGCACCATAAGTAAATTTTGTGACGAGCCCTTTTTCTGAATCACGAATTTCAGTCAGATGATTCTGGCTATCAACCTTGAAGGTGACAGCTGTTCCGCCCAATATAAAATCATCAGCGTTACCAAAAAGATGATCCCCGCCCAAATTAATGATTCTCGTCTTATTGGAAGCATCAAGAATTGTCACTACATTATGGCTATCATCATAAGTAAAAGTCTCACAGGCCCCGTTTTGGCAGGAGGATAAAATCCTTCCATGACTGAAGTTTTCTTCAATGGGTACGCCATTTGAAACATACGTGTGCTGCGTGAGATCCTGGACAGTCATAGGATTTTTAGGATTGGTTACGTCATAAGCCCAACGCGAAACTTCAATATTGTTTGATTTAACGATAACAGAAAGTTTTTTCAAATCTGCCGAATAACTATAATTCGCAATTGTTTCGCCTTGGCTATTCTGTGCCGATTTTAAAAGTCCGCCTTCATAATTCCAAACCGTGCCCGTATTGTCGTCGGTTACTTTTTGAAGATAGTCGTCCGGGGTTCCAAACTTTTGATCACTGCCATAATTCCAAACCTGCGTAATGCCATTCAATGCAATCGTGACGCGCCCGTCGGAGCCATAACTCACGCGCGCATCAGGTGCTAAAATTGGCGCCCCACCCTCACCCATCACATCAGGAATCAATTCGGGACTTGGCGCGGGATTGCCGTAGTTTAAATTATTGTTTCCGCCGCCCCCTTCTTGAGGCTTGGAAAATCCAGCACCGTCATATTGCAAGTTTTCAATCGCTTTTTGCAAATCACCAATCGGCCCCATCATGTCTTCGCACTTTTTGGTAACCGACTTTCCCAGTCTCCGGTCATTCGCACAACTTTGAAAATCTTTGAACATGGTTTGCAAATCATGAATCATGGCTTCCAACCGTGAATTTCCTGATGGAAATCTCTTTCCGCTATCGCCATTGCTTCCCTGATTAGGTCCACGCTCGGGACGAGTGGTATCGCTATCATCGGCGGTTAACATCAAACCATCAGCGCCATAAGATTTCCACTTAGCTTCTTTATCACCGGCAGATTGCAGAGAATAGACTTTCAATGCATCATCAAAAAACCCATAAGAAACTGATTCTCCCAAACTTTTGCCATCCGCGGCAAGCTTTGATATTTGAATGGTCTTTGCCTCATGATCGATAACCGTAATTTGACCGACTTCATAGCGGAACTCTTTCCAAGTTGAACGCGCGTGATCCACAGATTGCCTTAGTATTTTAAGAACACGGCCCATCGAATCATATTGCGTCACTAAAACTGAGCCGTCCCGGGAAGATTCAACCGCCTCAGCCTGAACAATCGATTGATCCACTTCTTCAACTTCAACTCGATAGAAAACAGAGCCAACCTTTATTTTAATCAGATGATTACCAGCCGTGGATGAGGCTTCAATCGAAAGAAACTCCATGCTCTCGGAAGGAATTTTAAGGCGTTGAGCTAAATAATTTTGTGCTGCAAGCCGGAATGGATTCTGAGCATCAGAATTGAGCACTGGTGCATAAGCTTGAAAAGTTTCAGTGCCATTTTTTTGTTGAAAAAAACCTGATTCGAGGAGGGTGGGCGGCTGCGGGGAAAGATCATACTTCGCATAAACCGACGAGGAATAATCAAGAACGGTGACCTGGTTCGCATGATAGCGATACTCAAGATTTACCGTAGAAACTCCCGCGTGAGGCGGCGCTCTTTCTCTCACCAGCCCGCCAATTTCCCCTGTCTGCAAAACTTCGTAGATACTCACCTTATCAAGGGTGCCGGGGTCACGTACAATCCACCCTTCCGATGTCTTCTGAATTAATGTGCGAAACTTGGGCGGACCATCCGAAACCAAATTGAACTGCCCCGACTCCATAAAGTTTTCGACAGAATACGTCTCTTGTGGGGTTGTGGTATCACTCACAAGCTTTAATTTAAGAAAGGCTCCCGTCTCATAATTAAGAATCGTCACGACCTTTTGCCCGGATGCATCCTGCTCATATATATAGTCATAATCCAAATGAGCCGTCGCGTCCTTAAACTTAATGATTCGTCCGATCACGTCATTGTGAGTTACAACGCCTGTTTCAGGATCAACCTGACCGCGTTCAAAATCCATAAAATTGGCGGCGTTTTGCGAGTTTAAAAAGACACGGTATATATCAGTCGCAGCTCCAAGAGGATTTTTCGCCTGCATCATTTCAATGCTCGTGTCGCTTTGCGCATTCTTTTCCCGCAGACCCACCAACTTTCGGGAACCGCCCGCAAGAACTTCATAAGTCCAGGAAATCCCGCTCGACACCTGAGTTACTGTTTGAAAATATTTGCGGGCTTCATGGTTAACTTGGTAGTCAAAATAACTATCTGTGTAGGCAACGGCATATTGATCGGCAACTTGCCCCTGATGATTCCGGACAAAACCAATTAAATCTTTTGCTTTCCCGTCTTGGTCAGCCGAAAATATTTTTTCCAAATACGACCCGTCGATGTCGATCGATTCAAACGTATGAACCTGATAACTATTATTGTTCGGATCGGAAACAAATTGGCGCATCAACACGTCCGTGGAAACACCAGCATCCGATTTTAAAACATAGCCGGCTTGAGACAAATATTTCAAATTGTCATTCGCATCAAGTTTAAATATTTGGTAAGAGTCAAATGCTTCACCTGTTCCGGCCGTTACAATTTTTACGTACCCTTGCAACTCCGGTAAATCGTAATTAAATGTTCTTTTCTCCAACACCGATTCGTTATTTTGGTTTGTAACAAAATCAGCAATTTCCGTGATCCGCTTATCACTGTCATTAAATTTAAAATAAGTCCCGTCAGAATACTTCCACTGAATAATCGATTTTCCGTTTTCAATTCGGGTGGTAACTTCGGCTTGCCCATGAGGATTACTCAGCGGATTGATTTCAGACAAAAAGTTGGCATTATCAACCGGCTGCTCGGACAAGTCATCCTGCGTGGGAGTTTTGCCCGCTTCACTGGGTGTAGCCTCTTGAGGGTTTTCATTGCCTTTTTGCAAAAGGTTGTCAAAGTCATTCATGTAATGAATGTGGTCGGGAATATTTTTTGCTGCGGGGGCAACCGGAATGGGAATCAAACTTGCGGACGCAAGCTGCAAATCAAGCTGCGTGCTCAGAAAAAAGAAGACGACGCTCAGGCTCACAACTTTGATGGGCCAAGACGTTCTTAGATTGTCAGACTGAATGGATGTAACCAAACAAACCTCAATGTTTTGAAAAACCTAAAATAAGTATAGTGGCCCTCTACAGCTCTGTCAAATTCTGAGCTGCTTGTGTTCTCTGAGGAATGCTATAAATTGCTATTTCCAGGCTTAATGATCGATCAAAAACTAGCGTTAAAAAAAACACTCCGCAATTGAACACTTTCTCTTTAAAACTTCTGAACGAATCTAGCGGGTCCTTGAAAGTTTACGTGGAAGAAGATCTGTCTTGAGACAACTCACGACATCCACGAGCAGCTTACCATCTAAATGGTCGACTTCATGCTGAACACAGATCGCTTCAATCCCGGTAGAAATCTTCTCGTGCGCTGTGCCAAACTCATCTTGATATTGAAAACGAATCCAACGAAAGCGCTTCACAAGCGCCGTGTAGTCAGGCACACTCATACAGCCTTCACGGCCAATCTCCGGATCTTTTTTTTCAAGAATAATAGGATTCACCAAGACTATTTTTTTTGCGGAAGCATCGCGCGCAGAAACATCCACAATTGCGACTCGCTCCGACACACCAATCTGTGGCGCGGCAATTCCAATTCCATGTGTCCCACGCTGCATAACTCTAATTAAACGTACGGCAAGCGTTTGAAGCTCGGAAGGATTTAATCGGCAATCAGGAATGCGTCCGCGCAAAACCGGTGCGGGATAAATAACAATTCGATCCATGCAACGTCTCTAATGTAAGCCGTTAAAAAACAGCAGATTCCGAAGAATGAATTTTAACTTCGATCCCGAGCTTTGATTCCCAGCCTTGAACTAAACTTTGAATTTTTTCCAGGTCGGCTCTTTTGTGTAAATCAATCGCAAGCGCGAGCGAGTACAAATTATTATTTTTTGATTGCCGCAATAAACGGCAATCAAGATTAGTGATATTCGCTTTTATTTTTGCTAGTCCCGAACTCAATTGATGAACAATCCCCGTTCTGTCTTTTCCGATCGCGGTAATTAAAATAGACTGCGGCGCATTTGACTTTAAACCTTTTTTACGTTCGATCGAAATTAAATCAACATTCAAACCCCAAGGTTTTTTTCTAAGCACCGTTGTTTTATCCAAAAGTTTTTTCCACTTTACAGTTTGAATCTCAAAACTGAGCATCATTGCGAATTGACCTTCCAGCAAAGTCATACTGATGTCTTCAAGATTGGCGCCGGCAGCAAATAAAATCTGTGTCACAGTCGCGATAATTCCCGGGCAGTCTTTTCCTTGCACAAATAACATTCCCTGTTTTGCCATAAACCCCTCGCTTTAAATTTGAGTTTTCGCCCAGTTGAGAGCCTGATCTTTGTCTTTAAACTTACCTTCGAGTTGAAGCAAATAAGCTTCTTCTAAGATTTTCCCAATCTTCGGGCTAGGCTGAAGCCCCAACCTTGTGAGATCTTCCCCGCCCATTAACGGAGCAGGCAGAGATTTGTTTTGACGTTCAGCAAGTTTATTACGCATATAATCAATTTTAGCTTCATTTTTAGAATCGGCCTCAAAAACAGCCATGGCCTCGGAATAATCCTTATCGTTCAGAACTTTTTCCATCTCACCGGTTCTTAATGCCTCAAAGCCTTGCATCTTAGACACAAGTTCAAGGATACTTGTCGTAACTTGGATCGCATCATTGGAACAGCGTAAAGCGCGCATAATATCCATGACTTCATTTTTGGATAAATGAGCAAATAGAGTTGCATAGGCCGTATATATAGTGCGTTTTCTCAGTTTATTAAAGCGGGCGATTCCGGCACCATCAATCCGCGGCAGTAACACCTTCAAAAGGCCTGCATCCGTTAAAAGATTAAAACCTTCGGCCGCATACACTGAAAGGATTATCTTATTGAGCTCTTCAAGAATACGCTCCTTGCTGACAGTCGTAATTTGCGTCGACCGTTTTTTAAGCTCATCCCAAGACATATCGTCAATTTTAAAGCCCAAGCGGGCAGCAAAGCGAATGGCACGTAAAAGCCGAAGTTTGTCCTCCTCAAAACGCTTCGCAGGATCTCCGATACAGCGAATCAGCTTCTTTTGGAGGTCTTCTTGTCCGCCAACATAATCTAATGACGCCTGCTTGATGGGATCATAAAACATACCATTAACCGTAAAATCACGGCGCAGCGCATCTTCCTTGGCATTTGAGAAATTCACAAAGCCGGGACGCCTGCCGTCTTGATAGCCGCCTTCCGTACGGAAGGTGGCAACTTCAAATTGCAGGCTATCGACGATGACCAGAATAACTCCGAACTGTTTTCCAACGGGAATAGTTTTTTGAAAAAGACTTTCAACCTGGTCGGGCGTTGCGGAAGTGGCGATGTCATAATCCGTAGGCTGTGTTCCAAGCAAATGATCACGCACACAGCCGCCGGCAAATAAAGCCTCATGTCCCGCATCCTTTAATTTGCGGACAATTTCTAAAGCAGCCTGGCCTTTAGAACTGCTCAAATCCATTGTTTTTATATTCATACGTTAGCCGTTCCACGGTTGGGCGCAGCCAGAGCAAACATTTAACTGCCGCCCAAAAGGTCACGCGCTTTGGCGCTAGAATTAATTTTTTGAAAATCAGTCAAATCAATAAGGGTAAGGTCGGGCCTTTCATTCGCCATGCGCGCAGCATACTGAAAGCGTTCGCCCGGATTGGAATCAATTCGACGGCTGGCAAGATAACGGAAAGTCGCGCCGCAATTCGGACAAAGCGCAATTTTTTTTGGGTCGAGGCCCATTTCACCGCATTGCGCGCAATTTGCGGTAACTTCACCGACAATTAAAAGAGAACGCCGTACTTCTTCGAGATCAAACGCTTTGTAAGCTCTCAAAAAAGTACGGCTCAATGAATCATCTCCTGCGGTTGAGCGAAGCTCAGAGCAAAAATATTATAATCAGCCTCGCAGCCTGACGATTGCATCGCCGGCTTTAACCGGACGAATCACACGAATGCCAACATCTTGGCCCTCATGCGCTTCTTGAATCGGTTGATTGTCGAGTTGAATCGAATCAACTTTTTGACGAAGAGAAGAAATATTCCCTTGAATTTCAATCCAATCACCTGCGCGGATAAAACCTTTTTCGATTTTAATATTTGCAACGCGCGCATCATCTAAATAATGCGTTACGACGCCAACTTTCTCAGGACCCTGTTGTTCAGGTCTTGCAACTTGAACGGGCGCGCCTTCTTGAGCTGAAGATTGTGCAGGACGCATCGTCGAAGACGGTCCGCCCATCGGGCGTTCGATTTGACGCGGCAAACTGCCGTCGCCGCCGTTTGAATCACGGCGTGAATAGTTACCTTGTGACCCTGAGCGGCGGGAACCAAAACTGTTCCCACGGTCACGTTCAGAATAACGATTGTCTCCGCCGTCACGATTATATCCGCCGGAACGCGGCTGACGATCACGATCACCTCTCGGCTCGCGCGGTTCACGCGGAGGACGGGAGTCGCGCGGCTCGCGAGAATCTCTTGGATAACGCTCGCCACGGTTGTCACGATCGCGCGGCCCGCGATGATCGTGGTCGCGGCCATGCATCGGACGAGACTGCGGATTTGACTCTGGACGGCGCGGCTGATGTGCTGTGGTCTTAAAACCTGAAGGAGCTTCGCCTTCACCTACTAGTAACCATTTCAATCTTGCAAAAAAACCCATACTAACCTCTTTCTTGCCTCCGGGCATACGCCCAACCGGCATTACTTTGTAAATGTGATGTTGATATCTTCCCGGTGCAGCTCGGATTCGGCATGCACATAAACGCGGGTCCCGGCCTGCTTTTCTAAATCCTTCAATGTCTTTTGATCGTGGTTGAACAAACGATCCGCGACATCGGGATGAACATAAGCGTGCACGGCACGCGAACGTGATTCTTGAGAAGCACGTCTGATTTCCTTAATCACTTGAATCGCCATAGTTACCGAAGACTTCACCATGCCTTTGCCTTTGCAATAGGGGCAAGCTTCGTAAACCGCGCTTTCAAGCGAAGGACGAATGCGTTGACGCGTCATTTGGATAAGACCAAACTCGGACATCTTCAAAAGATGCGTCTTCGCTCTGTCGCGTTTCATCACATCACCGAAAACCCGTGAAAGGCTGCGGCGATTTGAAAAACGCTCCATGTCAATGAAGTCGATCACGATAATACCGCCTGCATCACGAAGACGAAGTTGACGCGCGATTTCATGCGCCGCTTCGATATTCGTCTGATATACAGTTTCTTCCAGGCCTCTTTCACGGCTGCCCGTGAACTTACCGGTGTTAACGTCAATCGCTACAAGACACTCTGTTTGTTCAATCACAATCGATCCGCCTGATTTAAGCGGAACAGTGCGATTGATCGTATTTTCGATTTCTTTCTCGATTTTAAATTTTTCGAAAAGATGCCCCTGCTCTTTTTCAAATTGGACATTGATTGGCTGTCCCGGCATATAAACCGAGCAAAACTTTTTAAGCTTCGTAAAAACGCTTTCCGAGTCGACATAAATCATCGTGCTTTCTTCGGTCACGTAATCGCGCATAACGCGCTCAACCAAGCCGAGCTCTTGATGTAAAAGTACTGGGGCTTTTTTACCTTCAATCGATGCGTGGATTTTTTTCCAAAGCTGGACGAGATAATGAATGTCACGTTTGAAATCCTGCTCGCTCTTACCTTCCGCGTTAGTACGAATAATAAATCCAACGCCTTTGGGAATGTCGAGATTATCAAAAATAGCGTGGATACGATTGCGTTCCGCGCGATCCGAAATGCGGCGTGAAATGCCCATTTTCTCATCACCCGGCATCATGACTAAATAACGCGCAGGAATTGAAAATTGAGTTGTAAGGCGGGGCCCCTTAGATCGGATCGGTTCTTTAACAACCTGGACAATCACTTCTTGCCCGATTTTGAGAACTTCATCAATGCGCTGTTTGCGGCGTCCGCGGCGCGTATCATCTGACTTGTCGTCAGCCTCTTCGGCCTCTTTGGGTTCCTTGTCAGCGGTTTCTTCAGAAAATTCCGCATCAATGTCGAGAGGCGCCTGAAGCGCGTCCGCGACGTATAAAAAGCCATCTTTTCCGGTTCCAATGTCGACAAATGCGGCATCAATTCCGGGAATGATTGTTTTAACGCGGCCCTTATAAATATTGCCAAAGAGCTTATTGCTCTCTTCACGTTCGATGTAATACTCAGCAAGCTGACTATTTTCCAGGATTGCTACCTGAATTTCATCCGCTTCCTGCGTAATGAGAATATCTTGTTTCATTTCTACCTTTCAAGAAGGTAGATTCAAATGGGCCGTATGGACAGAAAAATTCCGCTACGCTGCGGTCTTTTGAGCGTTTGCCGCGGAAGGAGCATTTGGAGATGCCGCTTTATGATCCGGAGCTTTAGCTTGATCTTGAGAAGACGAGTCGTCTTTTCGGTCACTGTCACTAATAGGTTGACCACGAGAATCCACCGATGTCACTGTTACAAAAAATAAAGTTTCAACTTTTTCATTGCCCGCACCGACTGTTTGGCGCTTGGACTTAAACAACAATTTTCCAACCAAGGGTATATCACCTAAATAAGGAATTTTAGTCTCAACTGATGAGTCATTATCAGTTAAAAGACCTCCAATTGCAATAGTCTCGCCACTTTTCATCATAACCTGGGTTTTGGCCGTAGTAATGTTAAAAGTCGGTGCTGTATAGCTCGTTGAGAAAGTCTGATCCACCCCTTTCGAGCTTACTTCAGGCTGTAAATCCACCATAATCTCATTCACATCATTAATATGGGGTGTTACCTTCAAAACAACCCCAATATCACGATAGCTAAAGCCGCTTACTTCTGTCGCTCCGGTGGTCGTGCTGACTGTGTACTGAGGAATGGGAATCTGAGAGCCAACCTGCACTTTTGCCTCTTGGTTGTTTAATACAACAACACGAGGATTCGAAATCACTTTAGTTCGGCTGTCTGTTTTTAGCATCTTAAAAATTGCTGAAAAACTTGCAAAACTAAGCGTTCCATACGAATAGGTTGCAGTCCCCGCGTCAAGACCCGGCAAAGGAAAATCTCGAGGGTTCGTCGGATTTACAACATCTGTCGTAGATGCGCTTTGCAGCGGAAAAAATTGCTGGAGACTGGAAAGCGTATGATCCCCTGATGACGGAAACGGCAGCGTGGTGGGTCGTGAGGACCCCGTGACTGAGGCCTGCGGGCTCCATGCAATCCCTAAATCTTCGGCTAAACCAACATTAGTACTCACAATCTTTGAGTCAATATAGGCCTGAGGATTAATTTTATCAACACGCGCAATCACTTGCCCGATATGAAAAATATTCGTAGGAATGTCCGTCACGATAAGCATATTCATACGCTCAGAAGTCTTCACTCGCCCGCGCTCCGTCAAAATATCCTGTACTGACAGCATGACTTCGCTGGCTTTGGCATAATTTAAAATAAATGTTTTTGTGTCAACGGGCTCCTGCTGCATTTTATCGCGCGTCGTGACCCGAATGACATTGCCGTCTTTTTCATAAACATAATTATAAGTACGCAAAATAACATCGAGCGCCTTTTCCCACTCAACTTCTTCGAGTCGAATCGTGACCAGGCCGACCACTTCCGGACCGGCAACAATATTCACGCCGCTTTTCAAACTAATTACACGCAAGACAGTTCCAATATCCGCGTCTTTAAAATCTAAGCTGATTTTAGTAGGCACGGCTGACGCAAGAACCGACTCGGGAACAACGGGTGCGATAATGGTTTTTGAATCATTGGTTGGCGTTACAGATGGCGGTTGTTGCGCAAAAAGCGCGGGCGCGGATAAAAGACAAATAATCAAAAAAGAAAAAACAAGTCGGCTTTTTTGGCGGAAGGTTGTGCTTATCGGTTTAACCATTTTTAGTTCCCTTATTTTTTTTTGCTTCCGCAAGCTCACGCTCTGCGTTCGAAATCCAATACTCACTTTCCACACCCTTAAATGAAGCGACAATCCGGCTTGAATAAATCGCAATAATTTTTTGATCTGCCACACTATCGCCAACCTTAAATGGCTCGCCATGAATTACAACAATCGACTTACCCTTGGGATCGTAAACAATCCCCTCGACTTTAATGCCAATCTCCGTACTACCTGGCGTAACGGAACGGTTCACCGGAACAAATGGATCACGACGATCACCTGATTGATATCGGATTTCCTCGGAAAAACTGAACCTCGGATTAACACCCACTAAAATCATCACAACGGGCATGATCAATAGAAGCAAGGACACGAATAGAACTGGCTTATCTTGCTGCGGCATGAGGAACATCCTTAGGTGGGACTGATATGTTATGCGCGACAGCCATCAGTTTAATTTCAGCGATGTGTTTGCCCATTTTTTCGGGCTCCATCTGCGGTTCGATACCAAGAGACTGAATTTGAAAATATTGGGAGTTAGATTCTAAAAGACTAACAAAGTTGGCGATACGATGATAGGAGCCTTCGATGGAAATCTCATAAACAAATTTTTCATACTTTTCAGCGTAGGGCGCCGGAAAAACATCCGTGCCTTCGATAGGCTTCGACGAAAGCAATTCAACCTCTGCGTCTTGCGCGATCTTTGAAATTTTGCCGAGCACAAAAACCGCTTCTTCGTGGGTAAATAATTTTTTTTGAAAACCATCCACAAGTTCTTGAATTTCCTTTTTCTGGGCTTCCATCTGTGGCTTCTTTGCGTTAAGCCCTTTCAGGCGAAATATCTGCGCCTCCGCATCAACACTCTGCTGCTTAAGCACAGGCCGCTTGCACCAAGCCGGAATAAATAAAAAGTTCAAAAAAAGAATTCCCGCGAAAATGCTCATGCCGATATATATCCATGTCTGCCGATCCCACGCTTTAATCAGCGCGACGATCTCAGCAGGCTTGATTGTCTTAATTTTTTCGATCAAATCTTTTATTTCCATAATTAATCAGCCTGCCATTTATATTCCGCGTTAAACGCCGTGACGGGTGCTTTTTTAAAAACCTGTTTTGAGGTTGAATAAGTAAATTGCGCGGTCGGAATCACCTCTTTTAATTTCTGTAAAAATTCTTCTATTTGCTGAATATTGGTCTTACCTTCAATGTTAACCGCAAGTCCCTTTACAAGAAAGGATCGGGACTTTCCGGAATTATTGATTTTAAAACTTTGCAACCAGACTCCATCAGGCAGCGCTTCACTCATTTTTTGAAGCACGGTAGTAATCGGTGCTTTATTGAGTACATGCGTCATCAAAAAATCTCTTTCGGGCACAAGCGTTCCGCTTACTTCACCCTCGAGATCTTTTAATGCTTTTAAGACCGGCTGAGCAACGGCTAGCTCAACACTCAAAGATTTCATTTTCTTGCTTACTTTTACATAGTCAAAATCAAAATAGAGCGTTGTAATTAAAAAAAGAATTCCCGCGCCTAGTCCGATCATTTTCCAGGGCAATGCCTCCAAGGCCCCGCTTGATTTCGATGGTGCCCCAGCCTTGGCTTTTGTTTTCTTTTTCTTTGCAACGCTAAAAGCGGGCGGCAAAAGATTAATTTTAATCATAGTCACGCAGTAAAAGCCCTAGAGCGACGGGCAAATCAGCCAGAATAAACGCCAAAGACTCCGCTTTAATATCAGAACTTAATTCAATTTTTGAGCCCAGGTCCATGTTTCTGACGGGAACATCGAGTGCTTTCTCAAGTGCTTTAAGAATATATTGTTGAGATGAACCCAAGCCGCATACAAACAGGCTATCCACCCCCACGCCATCTTCAGATTGATCGCGATAATAATCAAAAGAAACCTTCACATCATTAATTAAGCTATCAATGCTGTCAGAAAAAACCGCCGCCTGCGTTTCCGAGACTTCTATTTTGCCGTCTAAAAAGTCTTGGATATCTGAATCGCCCAAATTCGCCCTGTTTTTCAATTTCTTGGATATGTCTTGAGACCCAAATGACAAATCACGAATAAAACGCGGCTGAGCCCCGCGAAGCACACCGAGCGTCGTAACGTGAACTCCCAAATCAAGTATCGCAGCATGTCCAGAAAATTCATCCGGATGAAAAAATTTCAAGCACTTCATACAAGCCAAAATATCAACATCAACCGCATCCACAGCCCACTGCACTTCCTGAAACTGTTTCATCACAAAATCAAAGTGATCTTTTTTTGCAACCGCAACAAAAACTTCCGTGTTATCGCCCTGGTCGGTCTTGATGGATTCCTGCAAAACTGCCAAATCAAGATAAAGATCTTTGGAATCATATGGCACGTACTGCTCGATTTCAAATTGCAGCACGCCACGAAGTTCTTTTTCGCTCATTTTTGGAAAACGTAAAAAGCGCGTAACTACTTGCGGAGACTTAAGTGAAAACCGAATGTTTTCTTTTGAACACTTTCGATCCTCAAGCAAAACTTTTAAACCGGCGGCAAGCGAAAAATCCATGCTAACGGGAACTTGTTCCAACCGATTCAAAAAGATTTTTCCGGCCCGTACTTTCCCTTCAAGGAATAAGAGCCGCGTTCGTCCCAAATCTAAAGCAGAAGAAAAATCTTCTTCTGAAGATTTCGCTAAGCCGGCGCTTTTCATTTTCAGGGATTGAAAATAATTTATAAGAGATTTCATCATAAAATTAAACTAAAAAAAGCCCGGTACGAATTCTCGCACCGGGCTTTGTAATTACAGTTTTGCTCTGAGCTACGGTTGAGCGCATACCTGAGCAAAAATAAATCGCGAATCAGGCGATCGCAGTACCACCCGTGCAACCTGTGGCAGCGCCCGCTGTCGAACCCACAAGTAAAACTCCGGTTTGATCAACGCAATAGTTATTCACACCCGTTACGTTCGCGGTCACAGGTACAGCAATCATGCTGAACGTGTTTGTCGCTCCGGTATAGGTGAAATCATATCCATGCTTTGCCGCCGCAAATGAGGTGTCGAGATATGCCGGCGTTGAACCAGTCATCGCTGCCAAGTTAGCAGGATAAGCCGGTGTAGTCTGTGCAGCACGATAGCTTTCAGCCGCTGAGCTGACAGTACGCAAGTCAGCTTTGACTGAA
>JAYTHE010000019.1:0-7272 GCA_043732705.1 Candidatus Omnitrophota bacterium
GTCCTATAATGTATCTTATGTAAACAAATCTATAGAGCGAAGAAGTTTACGAAAGCAGCGATTTCAAAGCATCTTGGACCCGTCTGCCGTCTGCTTTGCCTTTCACAAGCGGCATGAGTTCTTTCATCACTTTACCCATGTCTGCAGCGCCCTTGGCTTGTGTTTTAGCGATGGTTTCCTTGCAGATAGTGCTCAGCTCTTCATCTGACATTTGTTTTGGCAAATAGGTTTCCAGTACGGTTAGCTCGGCCTTTTCTTTAGCCGCAAGCTCAGCTCGTCCGCCTTTTTCAAAGCTTTCGATGCTTTCGCGGCGTTGCTTGGCTTGCTTTTGCATGACCTCAAGTTCGTCAGCATCCTCAAGCTCATTTTTTGACTTTGCGATGGCGGCGTTATTAATGGCTGTTTTTGCCATCCGTAAAACGGTCAGTTTCAATTCGTCTTTAGCGCGCATGGCGTTTTTGATATCTTCATTGAGCAGCAGTAAAAGTTTTCCCACTTAAGACTCCCTTTGTTTGATTGTGCGGTTGGATAAAATCCAGAGCCAAAATATAACTGTTACCAATCTTTTTCAACATAAGCTGATTCAGAATCTTCACGAGCCGGCTTTCTCATAACATGGAGCTTCTTTTCGCCGTCCTCAAGAGAATTAAGCAGGTATTCAGCATCCTGCTTGGACATTTGACCCTGCAAAGGCTTGCCCGCGGCCAAGCCGCTTTGTTCTCCCTTTTCACCTTTTCCACCGCCTGCGGCACCCGCAGATCCTTGATCAGGCTGAGGCTTTTGACCTTGCTGTTGTCCTTGGTCATTTGATTTTTGAGGAGGCTGATCTTGCTTGCCTTGTTCTCCCGGCTTGGGCTGATTGCCTTGCTGGTCTTTTTGAGGTTCACCGCTCTTACCTGGGCCTTGATCGGGCTTTTGGCTTTGATCAGGGTTGTTTCCCTGATTTAGTTGTTTGTTCTGGTCGGACCCCTTATCTTGATTTTGTTCGCTTTGATCTTTGTTTTGATTCTGGCCCTGTTGATCACCCTTATTTTTTTGATCCTGGGATTGATTCTCTTTTTTTTCCTTCTCGCCTTGTCCGCCCGCATTTTGATTTTGATCTTTATTGGGATTGGATTGATCGCCTTGCTGTTTATCGTTTTGCTGATTTTGTCCCTGGCCTTGATCCTTTTGGTTCTGATCTTCGTTCTTTCCGGAATTATCTTTGTTTTGACCTTGGCCGCCCTGGTTTTTGTCTTGATTTTGTTGCCCTGAACCTTTTTGATCCTGGTTCTTCTGATCACCTTGATTTTTATCTTGGTTTGAACCGCCGCCGCTGCTCTCATTTTTGTCATTCTTTTGACCGCCCGAGCTTTGGTTTTTGTCCTGGCTGGAGCCTCCGCCGCCTTGATTTTTTTGATCTTTTTGTTTGTCTTGCTGGTTTTTATTATTCTTTTGATCAGGATTGTTTTTCTTGCGGTCTTGATTTTCTTTATCAAACTTGCTTTTTTTATTTAAAAGAAATTCAAGATTGTATTTTGAATCCTTGTCTTCAGGATTCAATTCCAAAGCTTTTTTATATGATTCAACTGCGCCGTCATAGTCTCCGACACGATAAAGTGCATTCCCATAATTGTAAGCCGCTTTAGCTTGAAGTTCCGGGTCATTGGCGCTTTTTTCAACTGCGGTTTTAAGATGCGCCGCGGATTCCTGATATTGATCAATTTTATAGAGGGACGTTGCCAAGTTATATTCAACCGGCGGCGAGTCCGGGTTCTTCACCTGTACTTCACGGTACTTTTGAACTGCAGATTGGTATTTTTTTTCCTCAAAATCCTGGTTGCCCTCGGATACTTTTTCCTGCGGCGTGGAAAAGCCTGAATGAAGCACAAAAATAAGCATTAAAACTGAAACAGGCATCATGCGCGGTGATTTTCCACGGCGCACAAGCATTTCAAAAATAAGGCATAGAAGGGCTAAAACAAGAAAAACCTGGTAGTGATCTTCCCGTTCCGTAATGAGCCGGTCTTCAAGCTTTTTGACCCCCAGAGTCGCTAAATGCTTCAAAATCAGATCAACTTCCTTCTCCCCCGGCGTGGCAGGCAGGTAAACTCCGCCTGTTTCCGAGGCAACTTTAGAAAGAAGCTCTTTATTCAGCTTGGTGATGACAATGTTGCCGGCACGATCTTTTTTGACAGCGGTTTGGACGCCATGGTCATCTTTAAGAGGAATCGGCGCGCCCTCGGCGGTTGCGGTGCCAACTGTATAAATGCGTACATTTTTTTTCTTGGCCTCTTCAATCGCCGGCTCAATTTGCATTGCGTGGTCTTCGCCGTCCGAAAAAACAATCAGCGCACGAAACTTGCCTTTTTCATCCGGGAATGCCGCAATTGCCTTTTGAATTGCCGGACCGAGTGACGTTCCGGGATCGGGAACATGCCCCACATCAACACCGCTTAAAAAAATTAAAAAAGCGGAATAATCCAGAGTCAGAGGTGTCTGCATGAAGCTCGAGCCAGCGAAAGTAAGCATGCCGATTCTGTCGCCTTTGAGCTCTTTAACGAATGATTCGATTTCAAATTTAGATTTTTGAATACGGCTTGGTTTGGTGTCCTCCGCAAGCATGCTGGTTGAAACATCCAGCATAAAAATAACATCCACGCCCTTGCGTTCAATTTTCTTCTTTTCTTCGCCCCATTGCGGCTGTGATAAAGCAGTAACTGAAAAAATAAACGCGGCCAGAAGCAAAGCGGCGCGAAACGGCCATTCCCGCTGTTCATAATGCGGGAGCAGCTTATCTCGTATTTCAGTGGTTTTTAAAAACGCGCGCACCCGTTTATGAGCAATCCATCCCGACGCAACAAAGCAAAAAACCAGCACCGGAGTTAGCCAAAGCAGATTAAGAAAATAGGGGGCATAAAACTGCATAACTTACGGCACCTTCAATAAAACAGTTCGAGCCAACGCGAGCTCGAGAAATAATAGCAGAACCGCAGGGATCAAAATGTACTTAAACAGTTCGTTATAGCTTTTATAGAGATGAACCTTCATTTCTGTTTTTTCAAGACGATCAATAGTGGAAAAAATTTCGCGCAGTGATTCAGAATCGCGAGCCCGAAAAAACTTGCCACCGGTGATATCGGCAATTCGTTTCAAAGTGAATTCGTCGACATCCATTTGGACTTGGACATAGCGCTTGCCAAACAAAGGGTCCACTACCGGAAAATCAACCAGTCCCCCCTTCCCCGCGCAAATGGTATAAACCTTGATTCCGAACGTTTTGGCGAGCTCGGCGGCCGTAATGGGGTCAATATTGCCCGCGTTATTATCACCGTCCGTTAAAAGAATAATCACTTTGCTCTTTGCGGCGCTGCTTTTAAGACGATTTACAGCAGTTGCCAACCCCATTCCGATGGCTGTACCGTCCTCGACCATACCGATTTGAACTTCATCGACCAATTGATTTAAGATTTTATAATCCAGGGTCAGCGGGCATTGAGAAAAGGCTTTTTTCGCAAAAATAACCAGGCCAACCCGGTCATTTTGACGGCCGTTAATAAATTTTTTAGCTTCTTCCTTGGCGACAAATAATCGATTCTCCGGTTTAAAATCTTCCGCGAGCATGGATCCGGAGATATCGAGCGCAAGAACGATATCAATGCCTTGCGTTTCAAAATCCTTTTCCGAGAGCGGTTGTACCGGCCGCGCCAGCGCCGTGACCAATAGCCCAAGAATAATAAGGCGAAGTACGGGCAGCAGCTTAAAAATAAAAATTTTGAGTGATGCGGTCGGCAATTCCCGGTTTTCCAGATTTGAGAAAGGCATCAAAATCTTCTGACGATGAAAGGAAAGCCAGAAAACAAACGGTAAAAGAATCAGTAATAAAAAAAACAGCGGGTCACGAAACTGCATGGGGTTCCGTTCCTGTGGTTTGAGCGGATTGTGTTGAAACTTCAATTACAACCGCCTCGGCCTGCTTATTAAGCGCCAAGATATCAGCGACTGATGGAATCCACTTGGCAAATTTCGCAAAATCAGCCGCTTCGAGAACTTCAATGAGATGTTTCTTTGATTCCTCTGGGATTTGAATTCGTTTCATGATATTGGCGATTTCTGATGTCGTGGCTTCCGATGCCTGAATGCCAAATTGCTTTTCGAGAAAGATTTTTAAAATCTCAGAAAAGCGTAAGTAATATTGTTTGATTTTCCCGTCACGAATCCACGTTGATTCGAACAGTTCATGCAAATCGCGTAAAGCTTGATCCGCGGGCGAAAGCTTTTCAACGTTCCGGGTATTCATATTTTCGCGATTCCGAAAATAAAGCAGATAAACGGCAAGTAAAATTGCCATGAGCAGCGGAATTCCAATCCATAAAATATATTTCAGAGTTTGATAAGGAAGTTTGACAACGCCTTTAACGTCCCGAATATCTTCTTTTTGCTCCCCTTCCGCGACGCTTTTAACGGAGATGTAAGTCGGATTGGTTTTAATTGTCTGTGGCGTGCCGCCGTTGATACGGTAAGTAATATCAAGGGGTTCAATTAAAAAGTTACCCAGTTGATATCCTGTCAAATCAAATGTCTTTCCAATAATATGAAATTGCCCATCCTTGTCTTCCCAGTCCTTTTTATCCTTTAATTGCAGGCCTGCCATCTCGGGTTCACTGATACCGCTCAAAATCTCAACATTCTTTTTATACCGCACGGTAATAGTATATTTGACGGGCTCCCCCACCGTAATTGAGCCTTTTGCCGTCTCGGCATGAGCGGAAATAGCCTCGTTAGAAGCTGTTTTAAGCGGTGTTTTGACGGGCGCATCAGCAGCCTGGGTAAAACAGGGTAAAATGAAAAAAAGTGTGAGGCCAAGTAAAACACTTAAACCAAGCTTTCTCATACGCGCCCCTCACGGCGTTTAAAAAAACGAATCAGCGGTTCGACGTAGGATTCACTCGCTGAAATCACAATTTTATCGATTCCGAGCCGCTTAAATAATGAGTCGACACGGTCAAGCCGGTTTATCTCGGACTGCTCAAAAGCTTTGCGCACTCGTTTGGATGAGCTGTCGAGGAGCATCGGCTTATCACTTTCATTGTCATAAAACTCCACGATCCCCGCGGAAGGCAAGGTGCTTTCAAGCGGATCTTTAATTTGAACGGCAATAACGTCGTGGCGCTGGCTCAGCACTTTAAGTCCCTTTTCATAGTCCGTATCCATAAAGTCAGAAATCAAAAAAATAACCGCCGTCCGAGTGAGAACGCGCATCAGAAATTCAGCCGCGGATTGAATCCGGGTGCCTTTCTTTTTCGCCTTGTAGCCTAGAATTTCACGCACAACCCTGAGAACATGGGTTTTTCCTTTTTTTACGGGAACGAATTTCTCAACTTCATTTGTAAAAATCAGAAGCCCGGTTTTGTCGTGATTTTTAACAGCGGAAAAAGAAAGCAATGCGGTGACTTCCGCGGCAATTTCGGATTTGAGTTTGTAATGGGATCCAAAGTTTTGAGAGCCGGACATATCGACAGCAAAAATAACCGTTAGTTCACGCTCTTCGACGTACTTTTTAATAAAGGCTTTATCGGACCGCGCAGTGACATTCCAGTCAATACTGCGGATATCATCGCCGGGAACATATTCGCGAACGTCAGCAAATTCAATTCCCTGCCCTTTGAAAACAGACTGGTACTCTCCACCAAATAAATCGTTAACAAGTTTGGTGGTACGGATTTCAATCTTACGGACCTTTTTGAGAATTTCTGCGGTATTCATAGTGCCGTTAAATTATTCTTAGAGCTAATGCTGGTTGAGCTAAGAGCTCAGAAGCAAGCATGTTACGGTACTTCAACCTGATCAAAAATTTTCCGAATAATGTCTTCGGATTTAAGATTCTCGGCTTCAGCTTCATAGGTAACGATGATACGGTGACGCAAAACATCCATTCCGATTTCTTTGACGTCATCGGGCGTGACATAGCCGCGCCCGTTCATGAAAGCGTTCGCTTTAGCGACCAGCGTCAACATAATGCTGGCGCGCGGCGAGCCTCCGCATGAAATAAGCGGTTTCAAATCTTTAAGATTATATTCTTCGGGAAAACGCGTCGCAAAAACAAGATCAATGATGTATTCCTTAACCTTCTCATCGATGTAAATTTCATGCAGTAATTTTCGTAGGAAAGATATTTTTTCAATATCAATAACAGGAGCAATTTGAATTTTTCTTCCCGACGTCATGCGCTCTAAAATTTCTTTTTCTTCTTTCTTGCTAGGGTAATTAACCATCAGCTTCATCATAAAACGATCGACCTGCGCTTCCGGCAACGGATAGGTCCCCTCTTGTTCAAGCGGGTTTTGAGTCGCAAGCACTAAAAACGGCTGCGGAAGCGGAAAAGTTTCTCCACCGACTGTGACCTGACGCTCTTGCATCGCTTCCAAGAGCGCGCTTTGCACTTTCGATGGCGCGCGGTTGATTTCGTCTGCCAAAACAACGTTCGCAAAAACTGGTCCGCGTTTAGTTGAAAATGTGCCTTCGCGAGGATTGAAAATCATGGTTCCGATGATATCGGCGGGAAGCAAATCCGGTGTAAACTGAATTCGGGAAAAACTTGCGCGCACCGCCTCAGAGAGCGTTTTAACCGTCATGGTTTTTGCCAACCCCGGAACGCCTTCAATAAGGACGTGCCCATCCGCTAATAGGGCCATCAATAACCGTGAGACCATGTAATCCTGGCCGACAATTGCGCGGCCGATTTCACGACTTAAATCACGAAGCACCGTGCTTGCGTCGCGGATTTTTGCGTTAACTTCTTGGATCGATACATCTGAAAAGCCCATGCGGCCTCCTTCATTAGAATGACGAATTAATCAACTGGATTATTCACAAAAATGACTGCAATTGAATCTGGGTATTATAAGAGCTTTAGGGTATGTTTTCACCTAGAAGATAGCAATTTAAAAAGTGTTAATGCGGCGGGCAACCTTGTCGAAGCTGATTAAACAAGACCGAGCTTGGCTTTTTTCTTTTTCACGTAGGGAAAAGAAAAAAGCCCCGTATTGCTACGGGGCTTTTTGTAAAAAAGACTCGGGAGAAATTACTTGCCTTTTTTCTTCTCCTCATCGTCAACAACCTCATATTCTGCGTTAACGGTGTCGTCCTTTTTTGCCTCAGCGTTTTCCGGCTGGGCTTTTTTTGACGCGTCAGCGTAGATTTTCTGGGCAAAAGACTGCGAAGCGGTTGAGATCGCCTGAGTCGCGGCATCAAGCTTAGATTTATCATCACTTTTGAGCGCTTCCCGGGCTT
>JAYTHE010000020.1:0-12490 GCA_043732705.1 Candidatus Omnitrophota bacterium
CAAGTTAGCAGGATAAGCCGGTGTAGTCTGTGCAGCACGATAGCTTTCAGCCGCTGAGCTGACAGTACGCAAGTCAGCTTTGACTGAACCTTCATTCGCATTTAAACGCGCACGAAGCAAATTCGGAATCGCGATGGCTGCCAAAAGTCCGATAATGGCCACCACAATCATGATTTCCACAAGGGTAAAACCCTTCTGGCCTTTTTGTAGTTTGGTAAACATTTCTATACTCCTTTTGATAAACATACTATTAAATAATCTATTATTAAAGATAAGTCACAAACGTCAGCCTTACAATGTGACCCGATTAATAAAACAATTAAATATCTTTATCTGGCTATACATATACCTCTTAGTATATCGCCCCTTGTCGAAAAAGCTTAAGTAAATAGTAAAAACTAGATGTGCTGGGTCAGCGTGAGGATCGGTAAAAAGAGCGCAACTACGATACCGCCGATGACAATGCCAAGAAAGGCAATGATAAGCGGCTCGATCAACGAAGTTAAACCATCCACCGCGGCATCCACCTGCGCGTCATAAAAATCAGCGACTTTACCAAGCATCGCCTCAAGCTCTCCCGTTTCTTCTCCGATCGCAATCATACGCACCACCATCGGAGGAAAAACATTTTCTCTTTCAAGTGGCCCGGAAATGCTTTCACCCTTTTTGACGGATGTCATAATCACCAAAATCATCTGCTCAATTCTTAAATTTCCGGCGGTTTTTGAAACAATTTCCAGCGCCGGGAGAATCGATACGCCACTCTTCACCAAAGTCGCCAGAGTACGCGCAAATTTACTTACCGCTACTTTCAGTAAAAGCGGGCCAAAGACGGGCATTTTCAATAATGCCGCATCCCATTTAACGCGAAGCGACGGAATCTTTAAAAGTTGTCCTATCCCCATGACGCAGCCCACGATACCAGGCAGGATAATCCACCAGGTTTTTGCGAGAAAATTACTCAGATTAATCAGAATCTGTGTCGGCGCCGGTAGCTTCGCGCCCAATCCGTCAAAAACAGTGGCAAACTTTGGAATGACAAACGCGAGCATGCCAAAAGTAATTAAAAAAGCCATAATGGACACAACCGCCGGATAGGTCATCGCAGATTTTACTTTTTTCTGAAGCACGCTGGTCTTTTCCAAGTAACTTGCGACGCGATCCAAAATTTCTTCCAAGCTGCCGCTTTTTTCACCCGCGCGCACCATTTGAATAAAAAGCGACGGAAAAACTTTGGGATGTTTTAATAAACTTTCGGAAAGCGATGCTCCGCTTTGAACTTCGGAATGAATTTTTTTAAGCGCGATTCGGAACTTTTCTTTTTCAACCTGACCGAGCAAAATATCCAAAGTTTGAATGAGCGGAATTCCTGATCCCACAAGAGTCGCCATTTGACGTGAAAAAACGACTAGATCGTCTAACTTAACGCCGCCGCCCTTCCCTTTATTTTTTTTGGAAGATCCACTCCCCTTGTTTCCAAAGGCTGAAGCTTCTTTGGACTCCCGAATACCAAGGATAAAAAAACCTTCCGCGCGAAGCTGTGAAACAAGCGCTTCTTGGCTTTCAATGTCACGCGTTCCCTGGCTGTCTTTTCCTGACCTGTCTTTTACTGTATATTCATAAACGGGCATTGTTATTCTCCGTTATTCCGCTGTCGCGACACGCAGCACTTCATCAAGTGTCGTTTGTCCCGATTTAAAATAGCCTAAAGCATTATAAAAAAGAGTTTCCATTCCGTTGCGCACAGCTGCCTCATGAATCAAATCATTTGATTTCTTTTGAATGATGAGTTCGCGCAATTCCTGGTTCATGGTTAAAACTTCAATCACTGCCATGCGCCCATGATAACCTGAGTTATTACATTTTTCACAGCCCGCCCCCTTAAATGTTTTTACGTCTTTCCACTCCTCCGCCTTGAGCTTCAATCTTTTATAAACATCTTCCGTAATTTCAAAAGGCTTTTTACAATGCGGGCAAATTTTCCGTATCAACCGCTGCGCGGCAACAGCAATAACTGATGACGCAATCAAGAATGGCTCAACGCCCATATCCACAAGACGCGTCATGGCTCCTGCCGCGCTGTTTGTATGCAAAGTGCTGAAAACAAGATGGCCGGTCAACGCCGCTTTGACGGCAATATCCGCGGTTTCCTGGTCGCGAATTTCTCCAACAAGTACCACATCAGGACTTTGTCTGAGAAGCGAACGCAGCCCGCTCGCAAAAGTGAGCCCCACTTCGGGCTTGGCCTGAGTTTGAGTGATTCCCATCACCTGATATTCAACAGGATCCTCGATCGTCATCAGATTTCGATCTGGCGTATTGAGTGTGTTGAGCATGGAATACAAGGTTGTGGATTTACCGCTGCCTGTCGGCCCGGTAACAAGCACCATTCCGTAAGGCGCGCTAATCGCATCGGATAAGGATTTAGTGGGTTTCGCGGACAAGCCAATTTCGGCCAGAGATCCCTTAATTCCGCTTTTATCCAAAATACGCATAACAACCTTTTCACCGAAATAAGTTGGCAAAATAGAAACACGAAAATCAATGCGCCGGTCTTTGCCAAAAACCATTCCGAAACGTCCATCTTGCGGTGCTCTTTTTTCGGTAATATCCAGCTGTGACATGATTTTGACGCGGGCGACAACCGCGCTGTACATATCCTTCGCGTAAGTAAAAGCACCACGTAAAGAACCATCGATGCGGTAACGAATCCGGAAATCTTTTTCATACGGCTCTAAATGAATATCGGAAGCGCGCTGTTTCAGAGCTTGGTCTAAAACTAAATTAATCAAACGCACTACGGGAGCTTCATCGGTCGAAGAACTCTGCTGTAAAACCTTACCTTCATCCCCGCCCTGGACATATTCAATACCATCATCATCCGCATCCACAAAAGCGGTCAGCTGGCTGGCAGACTCGGAAAGTTTCTCATCGATTAAATCTTTAATCTGTTTCGGCGATGACAAAACAATCAACACGTCACAGCCGGTTACATTTCGAATGTCATCAAAGACATTCAAACCAAAGGGATTGCTTGTCGCGACGGTCAACAGTTTCCCGAGCACGGCGATCGGCAGCACACGCTGCTGCTCCATAATGCGCTTGGGAATTGATTTTAAAGTTTCGTCATCAAAACGAATCGATTTTAAGTTAATAATAGGAAGCTTGGTTTGATCGCTTAAGAAACTTAAAACTCCGGCTTCCGGAATCAGCCCCTCGGCCATAAGATACTGAAAAATGTTTTGACCCGTCTTACGGCTTTTTTCCAAATGAGGCTCAATGTCCTTTTCCAGGATCCCCTGTGTCAATGCCCAGCTTTTCCAAACATCCTGAGCGATCATAATTAATTATCCTCGCCCTCTTGAGTCACACGAAAAACTTCTTCGAGTGAGGTTTCACCGGTCAGAGCTTTTGCGATTGCCGATTCACGCAGGGTATTCATCCCTTCTTTTCTTCCCAAAGTTTTAAGCTCATGCGCTGTCGCGCCGGCCATAATTAGCTTGAGCGCCGCAGGCGTCATTTGAAATATTTCGGTGATGACACTGCGGCCGATATGCCCGGTGTTGCGGCAATGCGCGCATCCTTTCGCTTTCCAAAAAGTATTTTCAGCGGCAGGGTTCAAATTTAAGCGTTTAGCGATACCTGGGTCTAATACATACGAATAGCGGCATCTTGGACATAAACGTCTCACCAAGCGTTGAGCAGAAATCATAATCACAGTCGAAGCAATCAAAAAGGGCTCAAGACCCAAATTAACCATACGGATAATCGAGCTCACAGCATCGTTGGTGTGTAATGTGCTTAATACCAAATGTCCTGTCATGGCCGCTTTAACCGCAATATCAAGTGTTTCAGCATCACGAATTTCGCCGATCAAAACAACGTCGGGATCTTGCCGTAAAATAGAACGTAATGCAGCGGGAAAAGTAAGCCCAACCTTATCACGGACATTCACCTGATTAATGCCGTAAACCTGGTATTCCACCGGATCTTCGACAGTCGTGATATTCACGTCGGGCGAATCTAAATATTTGAGAACGGAATAAAGCGTCGTTGTTTTCCCGCTGCCCGTCGGGCCGGTTACAAGAATCATTCCGTGCGGCCGTTCAGCGGAATCACGAATAATTTTCTGTTCCCGTTCGGTGAAGCCCAGCTTTGAAATATCATGCGATTGCGCGCTTGTATCCAAAATACGCAAGCAAACTTTTTCGCCATGCGCGGAAGGCAAAATAGAAACACGCATATCAGCTTCCCGACCGCGAAATTTAACTTTGAAACGGCTGTCTTGAGGAACACGGTGCTCAGCAATGTTCAGCTCACTCATAATTTTGATACGCGAAACAATCGCCTCACCGTACATTTTATTGGGTGTCGCGATCACTTCAAGCAAGCCGTCGATGCGCGCCCGCACCCGAACTTCGTTTTCCCATGGCTCGATAAAAATATCACTAGCCCGACGGCGCAAACCCTCGATCACAATCATATTCACTAATTTCACGACCGGCGCTTGATGCGCAATTTCGATCATTTCAGCCGTATGCGCAGAATTATCGAGGTCGCCCGATTCCGACTCAACCATCTTCGCAAGTTCCTCGAGACTGGAGTCAGCAGCGAGACTCGCCTTGCTTTCCGCCGCCGTTGGGACAGTTCCCGCGTTATAACGCTGCGTGATTGACTCTTGGATCGCAGAAAATGTCGCGACAGATACCTTGATTCGTCGTTTGGTTAATAAGCGCAATTCATCCTGCGCACTCAAATTAAGCGGATTGGCCATGGCTACTGTTACCGTGTCAAAGTCCTGACTCAGCGGCATAATAAAATATTTTTTTGCAATCTCCACGGGAATAAGAGCCAGTAATTCCGCGTCCGAAAGCTCGGCCTTTAAGTCCGCGACAGGAAATAAATATTTTGTCTTTAAAAATTCAAGCAGCTGCGCCTGATCACATGATCCATGCTCGAGAAGCAAATCAATAAGATGCTGTTTTTCTTTTCCCTGCTGCTTCGCCAGGCAAGCAGCAATATTTTCCGCTGTTGCCACCTTTTCTTCGACAAGCAATGTTTTGAGATCTTTTTTTTGAGCTGCCATGTCATTTAACCTTACTCATAAACGAGCGCGATCATTTTTTCAATTTCTTCGGGTGTTGCTATAAAAGTAAAAATTCTTTTTTTAATCAATGCTTGTAAAGTTTCAATCGGATTTTTATCAAGCGGATTCGCAACCGATATATAAAAATTTTTTTCGTCGCCGTCAAAAGGAACAACCATATATTTAAGGCAAAAGTTTTTGCCGACCCACTTCGCCGCATCCGGATTGTGCGAATATCTTAAAAGCGGCATATACGGAATTTTCAACTGCCGCCCCAGAGCGCTCGTTAACTGTGTGGAATTGATAAACCCCTGCGAAATGAGGATTTCACCCACAGGCTTCGTGATTGTTTTCTGCATATCAAGCGCCTGATCCAGCTGATCCTGAGTGATTGCTCCATCCTCAATAAGAATGGCTCCCAATCTTCGTCTTTCGTTTTTTGGCTTTTGCATAGGCTAGTTTTAACTCCAAAAAAAGTATATATGCTCTATATTGAGTTTTCAAGATATCTAATGCTATTTTATAAAATAAATTAATGCAACGTAAAACCATATCAAATAAGGAGTTACACTAAATAAAGGGTGTAATAAAGACGGCGGGAAAAGAAAAGAAGGCTATTTAACGATTCGCCAGAGCATTTCAAGGGACTTACTAACAGCTTTACGTTGAACCTGTTCACGATTGCCCCAAAAAATATGCTTTTCGACCACGGTCCTTTTTTTGCTGGCAATCGCAATATAAACAAGTCCGGTTGGCTTTTTTGCACTGCCGCCTGAAGGCCCTGCAATGCCGGTCACACCCAGGCCAAAATCTGTTTTCCAAAAATGGCAAGCCTGCGCAGCCAACTCGGATGCAACTTGCTCAGAAACTTCTCCGTGCTTTTTTATAGTCTGCGGTTTAACACCGATTTGGAATTTTGCAGTAGCATTGTAAACAGTTGCACTGCCGCTAAAAAAACCGCTAGCTCCGGCGTAACGTGTCAGCTCCGACGCCAAGCGGCCGCCGGTACAGCTTTCAGCCACCGACACGGTTTTATTTTTTTGAACCAACAATCTCCCTATTATTTCCGGAAGCGCTTGATCGTTCCAAGAAAAAATCCAGGGCTTAAGCCGCTGCGCGATTTTTTTTCTTAATGCCGCGATTATTTTTGCGGAAGGCGAACGAATACAAATCTGTGTCTCGCCCTCAGAGGGGTAAATTCCAAACTGGAACGGCTGCATAAAAAAATCTTTTCTCAGGTTTTCAATGATACGCGGCTCTGAAATCCCAACCATCCGCACCACAAGAACCCGGTCTGCGCAAAGGGCTTTAAATTGTTTTTGTAAAAGCGGCTTAACATCATGCGCAAACATCTTTTGAAGTTCGGTCGGAACTCCAGGCAAAACGACCATCCGCTGTTCTTTGCTCTTCGTCCAAAAACCAAGCGCGATCCCAAAGCGATTAACAAGCGGCCTTGCGTTCGCGGGGTAATAAGCTTCGCGGCGGGACAATGCGGGTATTTTCCTGCCAAGCTTCCGATAAATTGCGATCATGGCTTTAAATTGAGCGGATGAAAACTGCAGCGGTACAGAAAAAAAGGCCGCAATGGCTTCACGTGTTAAATCATCCGGTGTGGGGCCCAGCCCTCCGGTCACGATCAATAAATCGGCAAAGGACAGCTCTTGAAGAGCCCCTTGGATAGCCCCTATTTCATCCGCGCAAGACTTCTGCTGAATTACGCGAAAACCAAGGCGCGTCAATTCCGCCCCCAGGAAAGAAGCGTTCGTATTGACGGTTCGCCCCGTGAGAAGTTCGTTGCCGATCGTTAGTAATGCCGCAACAGGCATTTCGCCGACTTGCTTTTTCAAAGCGGCAAAAGCCACAAAATCACCGCAGCATAAACTCCGGCCAACAAATCATCCAACATAATTCCCCAAAAACCCGAAACTCTCTCAAGCCGCCGGATAGGAAAAGGCTTCCAAATATCAAATAATCGAAAGAGCAAAAAACCCGGAAAAAAAGATTTCCAATTCACTCCAACCATCGCAAAGGTTATAAAAATACCGCAAATTTCATCAAGAACAAAAAAAGAAGGGTCTTTATCAAACTCATTTTTTGATCTTTCATAGAAAAAGTACCCGAGACAAATAATGACGAAAAACGCGAAAGCGTAGCCATACGGTGAGGGTTGAAACGTCACTGCTAAAATCACGCCGACTAAAGATCCCCAAGTCCCCGGAGCTTTCGGTAAAAGTCCGACTCCCGCCGCTAAAACATATTTTGAAAAAAAGTGTGATTTAAAGAGGGCACGATGATTAACCAAGAAAGATACTCCCGAATACCAGGTCAAAATCAAAACAATTACCGAAGAAATGGAAACCGCGAGATCCCCTGCCTTTTCCAATTTTTCCGTAAGCGATACGGATAAATGACCATCGCCAAGAAACAAAACAGCAAACGCAACGCCGATTAATAACGTTTGAAAGAAAAGCTTCCACTTGCCTGCCTTTTCCGCTCCAAAAACTTTGCCCTCTAAAAGCCAGCCTGTCCGGCAAAAAGTAACCAGAAGTTCCCGTATTAATATCGCCACAAAAAACCAGTGGTACAAAATTTGATTATCACGTGAAAAAGCCCAAAAGCACCCTAAAATCAGCACTTTATCGGCCAAGGGGTCAAGCCACTTGCCCGTGTCAGAAACCATGTTGTAACGGCGCGCCAGCCATCCGTCAAAATAATCACTGATCGCTCCGAAAAAGAAGATAACGGCTGCAACGACGTGCATCCACGGTTCCCGGGCAAAAATAAATGAAGGAATGATAAGCGCAGTCACCATCCGAAAATAAGTCAAATGGTTGGGAAGAATCCCGAAAAGAATTTTAGATTTTGCCGTGGAGGTCATAAGGATCCGCATCGTTGATGAACGCTTCACAAAACTCGCCCGTGAGAAGTTTTGTTCCGCTTTTAACAATCACCGAACCGTCAACTTCGGGAGCGTCCATATAAGAACGTCCGCGGTATAAATTTTTGGATTTTGCAACCGGCTCTTCAATCAAAACCCGGATTTTTTTACCGATCCATTCCTGTTGATTCGCGAGTGAAATTCCCTGTTGAAGCTGCATGGCCGCGTGAAATCTTTTTTCTTTTATTTTTTCGGAAACCTGATTGGGCAATGTCGCGGAATGAGAACTTTCTTCATTTGAATACTGAAAAATCCCGACGCGTTCAAATTTTGACTCGCTCATGAACTCCAAAAGTTCATTAAAATCCCGGTCTGTTTCTCCCGGAAAACCCACAATAAAAGTCGTGCGGATGACAAGGCCTTCGATTGTGTCGCGAAATTGCTGAATCAAATCGCGCGTGCGTCGCTTCGTAATTCCGCGGCGCATGGCCATTAACATCGCATCACTCGCGTGCTGCAGCGGCATATCCAGATAATGGCAAAGCTTTTTTGTTTTTGCCATGGCTTCGATCATTTTCTTATCAACACAGGACGGATAAACATAAAGCAAACGCAGCCATTCCAAATTGGGTACTTGATCCAGTTCTTGCAATAATTCCGGAAGTTGAAATTTCCCGGACAAATCACGCCCAAAAAAGCTCGTGTCCTGTCCTGTGAGAATAATTTCTTTAGCGCCTTCCGCAACAAGGCGCGTCGCTTCTGCCACAACATCCTGAATAGTTCTCGATCGATGTTTACCGCGGAAACTTGGAATCGTACAAAATGAACAAATATGATCGCATCCCTCGGAAATTTTCAAGTATCGAAAATGGCGCGGCGTCAAAGCAACCCGATGCTCTCCCGATGTCGCTAAATAGCCGGGTTCATTCATCGTAAAAACCTTTTCGCCGTCCGACACGGCCTCGAGCACATCGGCAAGCTTGTCATATTCTCCGGTCCCCACAAAAGCGTCGACCTCTTTAAATTCTTTTTGAAGCTCATCAGGAAACTTTTGAACCATGCAGCCCAATACAATAACCGATTTTATTTTCTTCTCTTTCTTCATCTTGAGAAGCGACCGGATATAGTCGAGGGATTCTTTCTGCGCCGCTTCGATAAAAGAGCAAGTATTCAATAAAACCACGTCGCTTTGCGCGATATCGGAAGCAAGCGAATATTGACCGCGGGGAATTTTTCCCAAGAGGATTTCGCTGTCAACCAAAGTCTTGGGACAGCCGAGAGACACCATGCCAACCCTTAAGGGCTGATTGCCTTGAGTTATAATTTTTGCCATAAGCGTTCATTGTACGAAATTACCAAATCTTTTACTAGCAGAACGCCAACCATGAAACGACTTGTGTTCCAAAGATCTTTCACTATAATGATCTCTTTTCCGGGGCGTTTAGCTCAGTTGGTTAGAGCATCTGCCTTACAAGCAGAGGGTCTCAGGTTCGAATCCTGAAACGCCCATGTCTGTTTTATTGGTCCTTTTTCAGCCAATGAAAAAGAACACTTGCTAAAGAACTTATTTTTTTCCCTTTTTGGGGGTGTAGCTCAGCTGGTTTAGAGCGTCTGCCTGTCACGCAGAAGGTCGCGGGTTCAAGTCCCGTCACTCCCGCCATTTCCGTAGTTTCATTTTGCTCTTAACCCTAGCCGCGATCATCAAAATAATTTTTGCAGAGATATAACCGAGACTTCAATTCTTCATATTCAAGCGAAGCTTGAACAAGCCCTTAGCGAGTTTGATCAAGACCTCAGCTGAATATCCGAGTTCTGAGCGAAGCATCAGCTGTTTGAGGAGATTCAGCTGATGGCCTTGATCTAGATGA
Source organism: Candidatus Omnitrophota bacterium (assembly GCA_043732705.1). Taxonomy (GTDB): domain Bacteria; phylum Omnitrophota; class Omnitrophia; order Omnitrophales; family Aquincolibacteriaceae; genus Multiplicimicrobium. Next base: position 9,833 of record JAYTHE010000020.1, read on the forward strand.
GCGTCACTTCCAGGCGTTGATACGCTGAATCAAATGCTGCAAACGGAAGAAATGATTCCGCGCGAAGTGGAAATAAATCCGCGGATGGCTGTGAAAGTGTCCTGTTTCCTGTTCTTCTTCAAACGGCTCTAAAACCTGCCGGATACTACCCTTCACAATAATGTCTTTAAACTCTTTATTCAGAGTAGCCAGCTCAACCCTGCTAAGCTTGCGCAATAACCGTATCACTAACTGATCTTTTACAAATCGCATGGAGTGATAGGTACGGTAAAAGTTACTGACATAGTCCGCAGCGGCCTGTGCATCATGAGTAAAATAAATAAGATCCATATCACGCGGATCAATCAGCTTTTGTTTTGCGAGCTGCTGCTGACAAAAGTTTTTAAAACCCGCCCAATATTTGCTTTTAGGATGGTCCAGACAAACAATAGGCCTTGGATCGGCTTTTCCGGTTTGGATCAAAGTTAAAGTTTCAAAACCTTCGTCATGCGTCCCAAAACCTCCGGGACAAAGAATAGTGGCATCCGACTCGCGCATAAACATCAATTTTCGGGTGAAAAAATATTTAAAATTAATCAGCTTCTTGTCATCAAGCATAACCGGATTCGCATCCTGTTCAAACGGCAAGCGGATATTCAGGCCAAAACTGTGGCTTGTTCCTGCGCCTTCATTGCCCGCCTGCATGACGCCCGATGCCGCACCAGTAATGACCATCCACCCGCGCTGAACGATCAAAGCTGCAAACTGTTTGGCTAAAATATAATCTTTGTTGTCTGACTTTGTGCGAGCCGAGCCAAAAATTGCAACTTTTCTCACGCGGCGAAATGGCTTAAATGTTTTGAACGAATAACGCATTTCCTTTAACGCAGTATTCATAATTTTCAGGTCCGAGCGGTCAAGACCATCCAAACTCGCTTTAATTGCAGTAACAATCATCTCTTGAATGACATCGGCATTTGCGCCCGGCTCGGCATATTTTTTGACTAATGCCTGAACATGCGCATCAGCGACACGGTCACCAATGTGATATTGATGCTTTTGAAACTTGTCGCTCTTTTTTTTCATGAAACCACCTTAAGCTGAAGAATAAGATCACCCCGCTTACCCGTACGGGAAAGCTTTCCCAATCCGACTAACCGTAATTTGATTCCGTCTTTTGCATTTTTGGGAATTGTAACTGAAAGCATTTTTCCGTCTTTCGAACGTATTTTAACCGCTCCGCCCATGCGGGCGCGCTCCGCTGTAAGTTTGATGGTTCCGTGATGGTCAAAATTTTCCACCGCCTGCCTTGTCTCTCCGCGCGAACCGGATCCGAAATCAAACGAGCCAGAACCTCCGCCGCTGAAAAGTTCCTCAAAGATATCGGCAAATCCCGAATAAGACTGAGAACGATTTGCGGATCGCCCCCGGCCGCCGCCGTAGGACCTCAGCAAGTCCTCAAAATCAAAGCCTTCCGCACCGCGAAATCCTCCTCCGCCCCCTCCGCCGTTGCGCGGGTCAACACCACCAAACTTTCGAAATTGATCAAACTCAGCGCGGCGCTTGGGATCGCTCAAAACATAATAGGCTTCGGAAATTTCTTTGAATTTTTCTTCGGCTTGTTTGTTGCCCTTATTTTTGTCTGGGTGATACCGAATGGCAAGTTTGCGGTACTCTTTCTTAATGTCTTCCGCGGAAGCATTCTCAGCCACACCGATAATCTTGTAATAATCTTTAGAGTATTTCATGGGAAAAGAATTTTGACGGTATTTTTAAACGAATAGCCAAAACTCACTTTTCCTGTCGTCTTATTGACGTGAATTTTTCTATAGGTTGGCTTGGCTGTTACTCCGCGATACGGCTGGAATTCCCAATAACTACTCTTATCGATTCCGTTTGCCACACTGCCGCAGGTTTTATTGTCCAAAGTTTTGATAAAAAAAGAATAGGCTAATTCCTGAGCTTTTTCTTGGGTCATTGTTTCGGCGCAAAAACAGAGATTAGAAATTATCGCGGTAAAAATAACCAAAAAAGCAAAAAAACTCTTTTTCTTCATATTTCCTTATTCGAAAACCTGAACAGTTCGGACCGCTTCAAAAAATTTAAATTTGAAGAAGTCCGTCGGTTGCGCCCCCTCTCATTGGGATACGCGACGGTTTCAAAACTTGTATACCCTCATTTAGAAACCGCCTTAAATCTATGCGGAAGCCACCTCATCGCCGTTTGCGCCGGCGCCGCAGAAACAAAGCAAATAACGGCCGATTTTAAATTGTATTGCTCTCATTTAAAATCGGCCCAATATCCCAATACCAATATCCCAATATATGGAGGTGGGCTCTCGCCCATCTCGCGGCAAATCTTTAGATTTGCCCCAGTTGGTGGAGGTGGGGGGAATTGCACCCCCGTCCAAAAGAAAACTCAAACCGGGCACTCCATGCTCAGTGTGGCTTGTATCTGATTCCGGTCCGCCGTCACACCGGCTGATCCGAAACGAACCCCCAAAGTCTTAGCTCAAAAATAGGAGGTACTTTCCTGAGCGCAGCCCACATTATTCGTCTTTAAGATCCCGCAGGCGCAGATCTCAAGACGTCGCAGCGATTAGGCTGCGAGTTGCAGAGCGAAAGGCGCAGAAACCGTTACCGGTCCCATTGCTCTTTCGTTCCAGCTGAGTTTGTCAGC
>JAYTHE010000021.1:0-23468 GCA_043732705.1 Candidatus Omnitrophota bacterium
ATCCTCCGAGGGTCTAAATAACGCATTCCACCATGCCCAAATGCTGAAGGGGACAATTCACGTGCTAATATCAGGGGACATTTCATTAGCTTATGACAGACAGAGCAAAAATGCTCTGTCCCCAGCGAGTGATGCGGTATAATTCCACGTTTATGAAGCAAGATTCACAGGAAAGACAAGTCGGTTCGCCTTTGACTCCTCCGGATGGCGAGAAAAAAGTTTTACTGCATTCTTGCTGTGCCCCTTGTTCGGGCTCAGTGATTGAAGATATGTATCAAGCAGGAATTGATCTAACAATTTATTTTTATAATCCCAATATTCATCCGATCGAAGAGTATTTGCTGCGTAAAGATGAAAATATCCGTTTTGCCGAAAAATTAGGCATCCCTTTCATTGATGCAGATTATGACGACAAGCGCTGGTTTGAAACCATGAAAGGCCATGAACGCGATCCGGAAAGAGGCGAACGCTGCTCGATGTGCTTTGAAATGCGTTTTGTGAAAACCGCCGAATATGCCGCACAGAATGATTTTAAAGTGATCACAAGCTGTCTCGGAATTTCACGCTGGAAAGATTTTGACCAGGTGACGAGTGCAGGCGTGAAAGCTGCGTCGCTTTATCCCGGCGTTAAATATTGGGATTATAATTGGCGCAAAGAAAACGGTTCGTCGCGTATGATTGAAATTTCCAAGAAAGAGGAATTTTACCAGCAGCAATATTGCGGCTGCGCTTATTCCCTGCGAGACACTAATGCCTGGCGCGTTTCAAAAGGGCGCGAAAAGGTAGAGCTAGGTAAGGATTATTACAAGGCCGCAGAAAAACCCGCCGAGATTTGCCGTAACCCGATAGGTCTTCCGTCTAATTCTTAAATCGAAATAAAAAATCCCCGGACCGAAGCCCGGGGATTTTTAATCGAATAAAGGCGATTAAATCTTTCCGTCCCAACGGCCGCCCTGACGCGCGATTAAAGCATCCCAACCCGACCAAAGGCGGAAAGGGGGCAAGAGCCCGATTACGGCATGCGTTACATTCTTTTTGGTCTCATTGTCATTCAAATATTGTCCGATTCCCGGCCAAAGTAAAAGTGATGCCAGGCCATAGCAAACAGTTTTACCGGTAATGTTACCGTGCTTAGCAGTGTTTACGGCCCATGCATTTGGCGCGGAAAGAAGAGTGAGAGCAATGAGAAGCATAACGAGAATTTTTTTCATGAAAAACTCCTTAATTTGATATTTATTGAGAAGCCGTTTTTCTGCAGACGGTTCCATCATAGAATTCCCGAAGAAGACTTTCAATCTATTTCCTGAGATAATGCCTGTTATGAAAAGCAGCTTTGACCACATCCTGTTGATCGGTTTTGGCGGGCCTGAAAAACCCGAAGACGTAATGCCCTTTCTCAGGCAAGTCACTGCGGGACGCAATATTCGCGACGAGCGTTTGCAAGCAGTGGCGAAGCACTACCAAGCGATTGGCGGCAAGTCACCTTATAATGCATGGGCGGCAAGGCTGCAAAAAGATATTTCAAAATTACTTGGTACGCAGCTGCCCGTTTTCCTGGGGTATCGCAATACCGCGCCATTTTTAAAAGATATTTTGCTGAATATTCACGATCGCGGATTTAAAAAAGGTGTTGGCGTCATTCTTGCGCCATTCCGAAGCCCCGCAAGCTGCCGCCGGTATAAAGAAAATATTTATGAGGCTTTGCATCAAAATGGAATCATGGATTTAAACCATATCTATTTGCCGGTTTGGTATAACCATCCTGAATGGATCCAAATCCTTTCCGGCTTAGTGAAAGAAGAAATCAAAAAAATTCCGTCCGATATTCGGCAGCATACGGAAGTTCTCTTTTCCTGTCATTCAATTCCGCTCATGATGGAGAAGGACTGCCACATTTGTATTTACAGCGCGGAGTATGAGGCATCTGCGCGGCTTGTCGCGGATGAAGCGGGCTTATTCGAATGGAAGCATGTCTATCAATCACGCAGCGGAGATCCGGCGCAGCCATGGCTTGAACCTGACATTCTTGAAACAATCAAAGCTGCGGTATCGGCCGGTAAGAAAGCCGTTTTAGTGATTCCGATGGGCTTTCTAAGCGATAACGCGGAAGTTTTGTATGACCTTGATATTGAGGCTAAAAAGTTAGCGGAAGAATCGGGGCTGCAATTTTATCGCGCACCGACGCCGGGCAATCACGGAGGGCTTGTTAAGCTCTTTGCGAATTTAATTCAACAGGTTATAAAAACCGGCCGCAATAAAAATAGCTGCACGGTGTAATTTTTGCTCTGCGCTATTGCGCAACCGCGCTGTGTTAACTTTTGCTCTGCACTTTAGTGCAACCGCGGTTTAATCTCGGAACTCTTCTTCGATTAATTCAGGAAGCAATGAAGTTATCTCTTCCGGTTCAAGAATTGGCAGGCCTTTTTGTTTATGAAGTGATTCGATTTTTTTAAGCGGCTTTTCTAATTTGTTTTGGCGCGTCGTGGTCAATAAATCAAATTCTTCTTTGGCCTTTTCAAGCTTGTCTCCCAAACTTTCCATCTTCTTGACGTATTCACCCCACTGTTTTTTAAATTCCACAAGCAAGGAAAGAATTTCGTTGGAGGTTTTTTCGAGAGAAAAGTTATCGACAGCCTGGCGAATCACCGCGAGCACCGCGAATAAAGTTAACGGGGAACAGAAGACAACTTTATTTTTCAAAGCCTCCTCTAAAAGCGTTTGATTTTTTTCATGAATAAACGAATAGATAGTTTCATTAGGAATAAATAGTAAAACATAATCCAAAGTGCTTTGATCGGGATCAATGTAATCACGCGTCGTAACCTCTTTGATACGCGCTTTAACATCTCTAAAGAAACTGTTAAGGCAGCTCTCTTTTTCGATGTCGCTGGCGGCTTCCAGGTATTTACTGTAATTCGCCGCAGGAAACTTAACATCCATATTCAGCGTGAGGTCTTTTGGAAGAAGAAAAGTAAAATCAGGGCGTGACCCGGCGCTTTCGATCGTTTTTTGTTTGCGATAGTTAATGTTTTCAATGAATCCGGCAATCCGCAAAATATCTTCCGCGATTCTTTCACCCCATTGCCCTCGGGCTTTATTGTTTGAGAGGGCTTCATTTAAAGTTTGGGTCGTACGGATCAAATCCGACGTTTTTTCGTTGGTTGTTTTCAGCTGATTAGAAAGTTCGCCGAACTTTTGTTCGCGGTCTTTCTCAAGCGCGCTGACAAGCTTTGTGACGTCTTCCAGCTTTTTTGTAACTTGCGAAATATCTTTTTCGATTAATTGCTTCTTTTTGTCTAGCTCGGCTGAATTTGTTCCGGTTTGACTTTCCAATTTTTCTTTCGCGAGCTTTAAAAACTCGGAAGAATTTTGCGAAAGGGCTTTTAGGGAAAGTGTTCCGAAACTATTTTCCAGATGTGACTGAGACGCTTGAAACATTTCTGCTGCCAATTCTTTGGCGGTTTGGTGGCGGTACATTTTAAGGGTATATGCCAGCCCCAAACCTAAAACAAACCCGATTATTGCGCTGATCCAAATCATGAATGATGCCCCCTCTGAACAGGGGAGATTATAAACCTAAAATAATCGTCATTGTGCCAATTTATTCAGAAGAGGGTCTAAAAAAACGCAATTTTGACGATATACTTGTAATAAGGGGATATTATGGATTTTGCGATTTTATGCTTTTCATCTTTGATGGCGATTGTTGACCCGATCGGGTTGATACCCGCTTTTTTAGCGATTACCCCCGGAAAGTCAGCTGCGGACAGGGTGCGCATTTCCGCCCTAGCCTGCACACTGACATTCCTCGTTCTTTCCGTTTTTGCCTTTTTTGGCCGTTTGATTCTCAGATTGCTTTCGGTCACTTTGCCCGCATTTCAAATCGCGGGTGGAATATTGCTTTTTTTTATCGCAATCGATATGTTGAATGCGCGCGTAACAGGCGTCAGGCAAAGTCAGGCGGAGCAGGATGAAGGCGCGGATAAAACCGATATTGCCGTCACGCCTTTAGCCATTCCGATGCTTGCGGGACCGGGTGCTATTACGACGGTGATGATTTTGGCAAGTCATGCAACCGGATGGATGGATGGGGTCGTGATGCTGCTCGCAATCCTTTCGGTGTCGCTGATTTCTTTCATTGTTTTTTATATGGTTTCGATGCGGGCTACGTTTATAAGCCTTATTGTCCAAAAGATTTTTACCCGTCTAATGGGCCTTTTATTGGCAGCGATGTCCGTTCAGTTTATTTTGAATGGGTTGGCTGCTGCAAAGGTCCTATAATCTCATCTGCTCTATGTCGAATGCATTATCAATATAATAAATGTTGATAATATTTGATATATTGATATACTAAAAATAGCAATACATAACAAAAGCTGCTATTCAACAACCGGTGCGGAAAAAGCGGAGAATTGTGCATGAACGGAAAAATCACCATAAAAGCGGATCCCGACACGCAGGATTTAATTCCCGGTTATCTTGAGAAAAAGAAAAATGAAATCGCGATTTTGCGGGAAGCGCTGGTAAAGCAAAACTTTGATTTGATTCAAAGTTTAAGTCACAGCATGAAAGGCTCCGGTGGCGGATATGGCTTTGACGGCATCACGGAAATCGGCGCGGTGATGGAAAGCGCTACGAAATTAAAAGATATCAACCTGATAGAAAAAAGCATTTTAGATTTAGCTGATTACCTTCAACGGGTGGAAGTTATTTATGACCAATAAAAAAGCCAAAATTCTTTTAGTGGATGACGACACGGATATTGCCGCAATGATCCGAGCCTGGCTTCCGGCTGATGAGTTTTCTTTTATCCATGCCGGCAGTGGACAAGAGGGGCTGGAAAAATTTGACCGGGAAAGACCGGATTTAATTCTGCTTGATGTAATGATGCCCAACATGAACGGATATGAGTTTTGTGAGCAGCTTTCCGTTCGTCAAATCAAAGGAGTTCCGGTTATTTTTTTAACCGGATTAACGGATGAACAAAGCCGGGGCCGCGCGCTTGCACTGGGCGCGATCGATTATTTAGTTAAACCCGTGGAAAAAGTCGCGCTGCTTAATGCTGTACGTAAGGGTATCGAAACGGGCCAGCGCTGGGCAGAAGCTTTGAATACGAACAAAATAGAAAAAAACGCGCAAGCGGACCAAGCGGCGTTTTCATTCAGCCGCTTCAGCGAATATTTAAGAGAGCGGGCATATTTCAAAAAAAATTATCCCGAAGAAGTCAAAAAGACAACGAGTTCCGTTTTTTGCGACGTGGAAGATTATTTAGGATTATCTCCCGCGCAGCGCAGTCAAATGATAGCCGCTTTCACACAGCTTGAATTTCTGCCCTATATCGATTCCGAGCAAATTGAGCTGGGGCTTTTGGCCGCGTCTTTTTGCATTAAGAACGCGGTTGTGCCATTGCGGCGCAATAATGGTGCGCTTTATTTTGCTATGGCCAACCCATTTAATTTGGAAATGTTCGACATGCTTAAGAGAATGCTTCCCGGCCGTGAAACATTGAAGATTGCGATTGCTTCCGCGCAGACAATACGGTTTCTATTCGGAAGCCAGGGTATTACGCGTGAATTCGGTCCCGATGTCGAGATTTTGAATGCCCCAAAACCAGTTGATGATAACGAAAAATCGGCCGAACGACCGACCGTCGCCGCCACGCACAGTATTTTAGCTGCGGCGGTTTCGGAACGAGCAAGCGATATTCACATTGAACCCAAAAAAAATCATTTTGATGTGCGCTTTCGTATCGACGGTGAAATGAAAAATATTTATGCCATCGAAAAAGAATTGGGGCTGCAAATTATCACGCGTCTTAAAGCTTTGGCCGGAATGGATATTGCCCAGCGGAGGAAGCCGCAGGACGGCGCCGCCGAATTTAAAATCCGCGAGAAAACTTTTAAATTCCGTTTTGCCACAACAGCAACGCCCTTCGGCGAAAGTATTGTCGTGCGTTTGCTGGACCCGAATATGCGCCCCAAAAACCTTGAGGCGCTGGGAATGATGCCTCAGCAGGCCGCATTGATGACGAGTTTTGCCAGCCGCGACCGCGGGTTTGTCCTGATTGTCGGACCGACGGGGTCGGGTAAAACAACCACGATTTATTCGTTAATTAATTTGATGGATTGCAAATCCAAAAGCGTCATGACGATCGAAGACCCGGTGGAGTATTGGATTCCTTATGCTAATCAACAGCAGGTCAATGAGAAAGCCGGTATGACCTTTGATTCTGTGCTGAAATCGTCTGTGCGGCAAGATCCGGATATTTTATTTTTGGGGGAAGTGCGCGAAAATCTTTCGGCTAAAACAGCGTTTGATTTTACAAGCACCGGGCATTTAACGATCGCGACTTTGCATACTTCCAATGCCACAACCGCTATTTTCCGTCTTGAACGACTCGGTATCGCCCGCGCGGTGATGGCGGATACCATTTTAGGCGTGGTGGCCCAGCGGCTCTTGAAAAAAGTATGCGATGAATGTGCCGCCATTGAACCGCCGACGCCGGAAGAAATCGAAATGCTTAAGCAGTTTACTTCGGATATTCCCAAAAAAGTGGCCCACCCGCGGTCTTGCATTCATTGCAATCAGACGGGTTATTTCGGGCGTGTGGCGGTATATGAAATCATCGAATTTGATTCCACAATCGCGAATATGGTCCGCGGTGAAAGATCGATCGCGGAAATCAGAGAAGCGATTAAAAACCGCGGCGGCTTTCTTATGGCGGACCATATTGTCAATAAAATCCGGGAGTTAAAAGTTTCGCCAGACGAGGCGTTTCAGAGAGTTTTGGTGGAGGAAACTTCGGCGAACGATGCCATCTATAAAGAAAAAACCACAGAAGTTGCGGTTCAGGCCGAAGCTTTGCCGCAATCCGACGCGGCTCCGGGGCGGATTTTGCTGGTGGATGATGACCCCGATTCCCAGGTTTTGATTCGCCGGTCACTCGAAAACCGCGGTTATGAAGTCACCGATGCCCGGGACGCCGTTGAAGCCCTGATTCTGATCGGAAAAAATTCTTTCGATTTGATCATCACTGACATGAATATGCCGAATTTAGACGGTTTTAAGTTTATGGAAATCCTCAAGCAGAAAGGAGTCCTGTGCCCCGTGGCATTTTTAACGGCGGACACCTCTTCCGAAATGGAAACAAGATGCCTCGCGGCCGGTGCGGTTGATTATTTTAAAAAACCTGTGGATAAGAATGTTTTAGTCTTAAAAGTACAAGGGCTTATTCATAAAAAAAATCGCTCATAATGGAGTTACCTTTGAATAGCAGCAATCAAGGTTCAACCGCAAAACCATCCTTGCAGATTGTCACAGCGAAAAGACATTCCAAACTAGCCGCTTATTTAGGCGGCCTTGTGACACTGTTAGGATTCAGTGTTATTTTTGGCTGGTACACGCATAAACTTTGGTTAATCCAAGTTTTGCCTTCTTTTGTCCCGATGCAATTTAACACTGCGCTCGGATTTATATTTTCGGGCTTGGCTTTGTTTTTCTTCTCGCGCGGAAATTATAAAGGCTCACTTTTTATAGGCCTTTTGGTTTTTATTTGGGGCGGGCTCGTCTTGTTCGAATATATCGGCGGGATAAATTTAGGCATAGACCAGCTTTTTATGAAGGCCTACATTTTTTTACAAGTGTCTCATCCGGGGCGCATGGCGCCTAATACCGCTTTTTGCTTTTGCCTGACCGGTTTAATTTTTGCGCTTCCGGCATTGATCCGCCAGGATTGGATTTTCACCTGGATATTTTATTTGGCGCTTTTTCTTATCGCTAATGCGACCAGTGCGCTGGCGGGCTATTGCTTTCATATTGAAGCTTCTTATGGCTGGGGAAGTTTGACCCGTATGGCTGTCAATACGGCGCTGGCATTTCTGGTGCTCGCGAGCGGTTTTATTCTTACTATCACACGCAAGCAAAAAGCGCATTGGTTCTCATCGGCTATTTTTGTTATCGGTATTCTTATCTCCATGCAAATGCTGCAAGTTTTTACAAAAAGCGAAGATGATAAAGTGCGACGGGCTTTTGTCTATAACGCTCAAGATTATGTCCAATCTGTTGAAAGAGAGCTGACGGGAATCGGTGATGTATTGAGTGTGATCAGAGCTTTTTATGAAGGTTCCAAATCAGTAGAAAGAGAAGAGTTTCGGGCTTTTTTCGAACGCGCTTATTCTAATAAGCTGGCGTTGCTAGGAGTGGATTGGGTGCCGCGCGTGCCGCTTTCTGAAAAAGAGGCGTTTGAAAATCGAGTTCGCCTTGAAGGTATCCAGGATTTCGCTTTTAAAGAAAAAGTCAGTGACTTTAGTTTTAAGCCGGTAGAAAAGCGTTCTGAGTATTATCCTGTTATGTATACCGAGCCGCTTAAAAAAAACAAAATCGCGCTGGGCTTTGATCATGGTTCCGAAGCTATACGCTTAAAAGCTATTTTAGGTTCTGAAAAGACGGACCGAATTGCTGCTACCGCCCCGCTCCGTTTATTTCGCGACCCCAAAGAACTCCGAAAGGGAATCCTGGTTTTTTATCCTGTTTTCGGAATGCAGGGTGCGGACGGCAAGCTCCAGACAAGAAGTACGGCGCAGGGTTTTTTGGCGGCGATTGTATCTTTCGCTGAATTGGTGCAGGGCGTCGATCAGCTTTCACCCGAAGAGCAGAAGCTGCTTTTCTCCGTTGCGGATATTACGGATGGACAAAAGGACGTCCTTTTTGAAAGCCCGGCTTTTAAAGATGGAAGCGGAGTCAAGGCATTGGCCGATTTAGGATATAGTTATTCTCATGCTTTTGATTTTGCCGGACGGAAATATGAAATCATTATTATTCCCAAACAGGCTTACTTAAAGGAAAACGCAAGCTGGTTCCCCTGGATTGCTTTTGCTTTAATCTTGTTTTTCGCCCTCATGATTTCCGGGTTTATCGCAAAGATTATGGACACTTCCCAGCAGATGCACGAATCGGAAGAACGCTACCGCACCTTGTTTAATTCCATCGACGAAGGCTTCTGCATTATTCAAATGATTTTTAACAAGCAGGACAAGCCGTTGGATTACCGCTTCTTGCAGATCAGCCCGTCTTTTGAAAAACAAACAGGGATGAAAAACGCTCAGGGAAAAACAATGCGCGAACTTGCTCCGCAGCATGAAGAATCTTGGTTTGAAATTCTCGGCGAGATTTCTTTGACTGGAAAACCGATGCGTTTTCAAAATTATGCCAAAGAATTGCGCCGCTGGTTTGACGTCTATGCTTTTCGTTTTGGCGAGCACGAAAACAGACAAGTCGGTATTATTTTCAATGACATTACGGGACGGAAGCAAGACGAAGAAGAAATTATCAGGGCAACCGAAGCTGCTGTTGAAGCCTCCCGCGCTAAGTCTGATTTTTTGGCGACGATGAGTCATGAAATTCGCACGCCAATGAATGCGATCTTGGGAATGAGCGAATTGCTCGCGGAAACAAAACTTTCTCAAGAGCAAGCCGAATACGTGCAAACCCTTATGCGCGGCGGAGAAACGCTTTTAGCTTTAATTAACGATGTTCTGGATTTATCTAAAATAGAATCCGGCGTGATTGACATTGAAAGCACGGACTACTCAATCCGCGAAATCACCGAGCGCGTCGTGGAAGTGCTTGCGGTTGCAGCGCACCGAAAAAAAATTGAACTATCAGCGGTAATAGCCTCTGAAATACCGGAAATGGTTGTTGGCGATCCCGCGCGCGTGCGGCAGATCTTAATGAATTTAATCGGTAATGCGATTAAATTTACCGAGAAAGGCGAAGTGACGGTCGAGTTGGGCCTTACGGCAACCGAATTAAAATTTTTGGTTCGCGATACCGGCATAGGTATCGAAGAAAGCAAAATTAGCAAGCTTTTCGCTCCGTTTACGCAGGCGGATTCTTCCACGACTCGCAAATATGGGGGGACAGGACTGGGTTTAAGTATTTCAAAAAAACTTGTCGAATTAATGGGCGGAAAAATAGGGATTGAAAGCCGACCAGGGGTCGGAAGTAAATTTCACTTTTCACTGCCTTTGCGTATTTCAAATGAAAGTCCGGAAGAAACGGGTGAAGTTAAAGAAGTTCCGGAAGTTTTAAAAGGCAAGAACGTATTGATTGTCGATGACAATGGTACCAACCGTCTGATTATTAGCAAGGCCGTGGCAAGATGGGGAATGCATTCTCATCAAGTTGCAAGCGGCAAAGAATGCCTCGATTTGATTCAAGCGCAGGCAGAAAATGGAATGAATTTTGACGTCATTTTGCTTGATTGCCGCATGCCCACTCTCGGCGGTTTTGATGTCGCTCAAAAATTAAAAGAAAATCCGGCGATTAAAATTCCCATGATTATTATGCTGACCTCCGACAGCCGGAGCGGGGATTTGGAGAAAGCAAAAAATTTAGGATTTGAAGCCTATTTAATCAAGCCGATACGACGTATTGAACTGTTAAAAGTTGTTTCCGGAATTTTTTCTAAAAAACCGGAGTCTTTCGAAAAGAAAAATATACCCACGCGCGAAGCCCAGGCCGTGTCCGCGAAAAAAATTCTGCTGGCTGAAGATTCGTCTGACAATCAGCTTTTAATCAAAGCCTATTTAAAAAGCCAACCTTATACGGTTGAAATCGCAGAAAACGGAAAAATAGCTTTGGATAAAGCGACGGCGGGTGAATACGATTTAATTTTAATGGATATGCAAATGCCTGAAATGGACGGCTATACTGCAACGCAAAGTATCCGTGCTTATGAAAAAATGCATCCGGAAAAGCGCCGCGTGACGATAGTTGCTTTGACGGCCAATGCCTTACAAAAAGATTCTGAGAAATGTCTCGCTGCCGGCTGCGATTATTATCTGGTTAAACCGGTGAAAAAAAATGTGCTTTTAGAAATGATCGCGACTGCGACGGCCCCGAAAACATAGTCAGGCATTTAATCTATTGCTGAGTCTCCGTAATGGCAAAGCCAATTCCGAAATTGATCTCCCAAGGGGCTTTTTTGCGTAATTTACTTTTAACTCCCTGCCATGTAATATAGCGCTCCCGTTTTGGAAGCGGTCCATAAACCATGCTTGAGAATGGGCTGGTTTGATAACGAGTTGAGGCAAGGAAGACGAGAAGGCCATACTGCATTAAGTATGGCTGACGAGTATGCCGCAGGCCGTTAGCGAACAGCCACTTACCAAGAGTGATTTATGGGTGGCTTCCTGGGGATTTACGCTTTTATTGTTAGTTAAGGAGGACCTTATGATTGAACTCTATTACGCCGCACCGTCGATTTATGGCCGCAAGGTCTTGGCTGTTTTGGATGAAAAGAATCTTGATTACACTATCAAAAGCATTGCTTGGGGTGATAACGCCAAAGAAGATTATTTGAAGCTCAATCCCAACGGTGAGATTCCGGTGATGGTTGATGACGGCGAAACTATTTATGAGTCGACGGCGATGATTGAATATCTCAATGATGAATATCCCGAGCCCGCACTTTTGCCGGAAGCCTCCGCTGATCGCGCTCGTGTCCGCATCGTGGTCGCTTATTGTGATTTGCATTTTTACAAAGCCATTATTAAATGCGTGATAAAAAAACGCGCGAATGAGGAAATTACAGAAGACTTAATCGCCGGAGTTGCGGAAGGTGTAAAGCGCCTGGACGCTTATCTCGGCAAACAAGAATATATTGCCGGAAAATTTTCTTTGGCGGATTGCGCTGTTATGGCAGCTCTCGCTTCTTTAGACGGAATTGCGATTACTGACAAAGTTGGTATTACGCCGAAACTTCGCCAGTATTGGGATCGTTTGAAAAAGCGTCCTGGGTACAAAGGCGCAAGTCTTTTTGCCGTTAAAGAAACCGCGCCGGTAGCCTGATTTTTTTAAGCTCTGCGGCTGCGCCGCAACCGCGCATTCCAACACAATATCTGGAAGAGGTAGATGATGAAAGTTTTGAAAGAATTTAAAGATTTCGCGATGAAGGGTAATGTGGTTGATATGGCGGTCGGTGTAATCATCGGCGGCGCATTTGGAAAAATTGTTGCTTCGCTTGTAAATGACGTGATCATGCCCCCGATCGGAAAGCTTTTGGGCGGTGTTGATTTTAGCAGTTTGTTCATTGATTTGAGCGGTACGGGTTTTACTTCTCTTGCCGAAGCTCAAAAAGCGGGTGCTGCGACGATTAATTACGGCGTTTTTTTGAATACCATCATTAATTTTATCATCGTGGCTTTCTGCCTTTTTATGGTGATCAAGGGGATGAATTCTTTGAAGAAAAAAGAAGAGGCCAAACCCGGGGTTCCGGTAGCGGCGCCGCGGAATGAAATCTTGCTTGAAGAAATCCGCGATTTGCTTAAGAAAAAGCAGTAATACTTTTGCTCTGCGACTACGTCGCAACCGCAAAAAAAGCGACGTCTTAAACGGCGTCGCTTTTCTTTTTTATCCTTAGCTCTGAGCTTTCGCTCAACCGCATTCGTTAGCAATATAATATGCCTATGAAAAATATATTCGGAATCTGGATGCCGGAAAAGCACCGTAAAAGCCTGGAAGCTTCCTGGAAGGAAGGAATTCCGGGGAATATTATGCTAACGCTGACGGAGTTTTATCTTCCCCCATACGCCCTTTTTCTCGGCGCACCGCATGCCGCGATCGGAATGCTGGTTGCATGGCCCAGCCTTTTGGGATCTTTCTTCCAGTTGTTTGCGGCCGAAAGGGTCCGGCAAGCCAAGAGCCGGCTGAAGTTTTTAATTACCATGACGCGGCTGCAAGGTTTTCTTTTGATCGCGGCCGCCGGCCTTTGCTTTTGGAAAGGCATGATTTCCGTATTGATTCTGACATTGATTACGGTTTTATTTAAAGTTGTGGGCAATTGGATTGCGGCCGCGTGGGGAAGTTTGATGAGCGACTACCTCGAACCGCATGAACGCGGGCGTTACATGGGAGGGCGCCAATTAATTGTTGGTTTGGCGGGCATGGCGGCTTTGTGCGCGGCAGGGCTATTTTTGGATTGGATCAGTCCGTATTCCGCTAGGTTCGGATTCGGCGTTCTTTTTCTTTTAACTGGAATCGCGCGGCTTATTTCCTCCCATCTTTTCCGCTCGATGGAAGACATTCCTTTTGAAGAAAAACCCGAAAGCCGGTTTACTTTTTGGATGTTCATCAGACGCTTCCGAAAAAGCAATTTCGTAAGGTTTGTGATGTTTTCGGCGGGGATTACTTTTGCAACGCAAATTTCCGCACCTTACTTCGGTGTTTACATGCTTGAGGATTTAAAATTTAATTATTTTCAGTATATGTCTATTTATCTGGTGGTCATAATTGCGGTCCTTGCGAGCTCGCCGTTCTGGGGCAATATTGCTGATCGCGTAGGGAACGCGCGCATTCTTAAATTAACGGGCGGACTCATTCCTTTAATTCCTCTTTTGTGGTGCCTTTCAACAAACTGGTATTTTCTCCTGGTGGTGCAAGTCTTCGGCGGGTTTATTTGGGGCGGCTATAATCTCTGCTCAGCGAATTTTATTTTAGACAGCGTACGGCCTGAAAAACGCGTGCGATGCCTGAGTTATTTTAATTTGATCAACGGCACGGCCCTTTTTCTGGGCGCATCATTGGGCGGCTTCTTGGCCGCAAGGCTGCCCCCGTTGCAAGGGTATTCGATGATGACTTTATTTTTAGTTTCAGGTTTGCTGCGGCTTTTCTTTTATTTTCTTCCGGTCAACCGTTTCAAAGAAGTGCGAGCGCATGTGCAGAAGGTTTCCAGCCGTGAATTGTTTTTCAGCGTGTTGGGGATTCAAATGACGCCATCGGCGCAAGAGCAGGATTAAAAATTATTTTTCCGCGGGAGTTTTGTGCAAAATAGAAACGAGCACGGAAGCTCCGATAAGTCCCGCCACAACGCCCAGCGAAGCACCGATCGGAATAGGCCAGTAATGCGAAATAAGCATTTTAATTCCGATAAAGGTGAGTACTGCCGCGAGCCCGTAATTTAAATATTCAAACATCTTCATCAGCCCCGCAATCGCAAAGAACAATGCGCGCAGGCCCAGAATCGCAAAAATATTGGATGTATAAACAATAAAAGGATTGCGGCTGACAGCCATCACCGCAGGGATCGAATCCATCGCGAAAACCAAATCGATCACATTAATAAAGACCAAACAAACAAAAGCCGGGGTCAAATGCAGGGCTCCGCCGCTTTTTACAAAAAAGCGCTCATCCTCAACGTTTTGAGTGATTGAAAAAAACTTTCGCAAAAGCCGGAGAACCGGATTTTGATCGGGCTGAATATCCTGTTCTTTGTCGAAGGCGAGCTTAATGCCTGTCCAAACCAGAAATGCGCCAAAGATATAAATTAGCCATTGAAACTGTTCAATCAACCAAAGGCCTGTGAGAATAAAAATGGCGCGCATAATAAGGGCGCCAAGAATGCCCCAAAAAAGAACGCGGTGATAAAGCCGCGCGGGAATGTGAAAATATTCAAAGACAAGAATAAAGACAAACAAATTATCGATGCTTAAGGACTCTTCTAGGATATAGCCGGTAAAAAATTCAAGTGACAGCTGCTTGCCTTTGATGAAGTAAACCCCAATTCCAAAGGCAACCGCAAGCGAAACCCAAAATAGCGTTTGAAGCAGGGCTTCGCGAATTTTAATTTCATGGGCTTGTTTGCGCAGAAGAGATAAATCGGTCCAAAGCAGGGCAATGACGGCTCCGTTAAACACAACCCAAGGCCAAAGAGATGTCCAATTCATGCCAGCGATCATAACCGCCGTTTGACATCCGATCAAGTGGGATTAGAATACACCGCTATGATAAACAAGCTCTTTTGGAGGATTTATGAAAATTGACATTGGAATTCCTGAAAATGACCGCAAAGAAATCGCGGAGGGCCTTTCGAAACTCTTAGCGGACAGCTACACGCTTTATTTAAAAACACATAACTATCACTGGAATGTCACAGGCCCCATGTTTCAAACTTTGCATTTGATGTTTGAAGGGCAATATACCGAACTTGCACTTGCGGTGGATTTAATCGCGGAACGTATTCGTGCGCTTGGTTTTCCCGCCCCGGGAAGTTACCGTGATTTTAGCAAGCTGGCTTCGATCGCGGAAGCGGCGCCGGGAACGACGAAAGCTGAAGATATGATTCGACAGCTTGTGGAAGGCCAGGAAGCCGTGGTTCGAACAGCACGCTCCGTTTTTCCGGTTGTGGAGCGAGTAAATGACGAGCCGACCGCGGATCTTTTGACTCAGCGCATGCAGATTCATGAAAAAACTGCCTGGATGCTTAGAAGTTTAGTGAGCTAATTTTTTTGTCATTCTCGTGCAGGCGGAAATCCAGAGCTTGCTCAAAAAGAATTATGTCGTGGGCTTGAACAGCCAATGCTTCGCTTGGAACTCGCCCTCGACATAATTCTTTTTTGAGATCATCTCATAAATGGGATGGGGGCTTAAAAAGGAGAAACAAGGCTGAGAATGCAAAGTTGCTCGAAGCCGCTTTTATTTAAAGATACTTGCCTCGAATCTTAATATAGTTTCCCGTCATATGATTTTCCGCGATTCCACGTGAATCGCGGAAAGCCCGAAATGAAAACAGAGGTGTCTGACACCTATAAAATTTGTAGAAGAAGGCCTTTGAGGTATTCACCCTCGGGGTGGTAAATCGAAACCGGATGATCGAGAGCATTTCCGGTTTTGGTAAGAATTTTAACTTCGCGTTTTGCGTCTTTGGCCGCGCCAAAAATAATTTTTTGAAATAAATCCGGATCAATAAAAGAAGAGCAAGACGCTGTGTAAAGAAACCCGCCCGCGGCAATTTTTTTTATGGCAGCCAAGTTAATGTCTTTGTAGCCGCGCGCGGCTTGCTGAATTTGGCTTTTATTTTTGCAGAAAGCGGGCGGATCAAGAATGATTAAATCCGGTTCAAAAGCATCGTCTCTTAAGAATTCAAAAACATCTCTTTTTTCCACAAAGTGCGGGATTTTCGGAAAGTTAAGCCGCATATTTTCTTCAGCGGATTCCGCGGCATACTCAGAAATATCAACCGACATGATTTCTTTGGCGCCGCCGGCCGCAGCAGAGACTGAAAATCCGCCGCTATAACAAAAGCAATCGAGAACTTTTTTATTTTTTGAAATATGGCGGATCAGGCTGCGGTTTTCGCGTTGATCCAGAAAAAACCCTGTTTTTTGTGCGGTATTCCAATTGATTTTGAAGCGCAAACCATTTTCGACAATTTCTGTCTCAGTATTTGGTAAGGTGCCGGCAATGACTTGGTTTTCTTTTTTAAGCCCCTCTATTTCCCGTTCTTTTATATCGCCCTTTTCATAAACAGCACGAAGAGGAAAAAGGTTTTCCAGAATAGGCAAAAGAATTTCTTTTTGCTTTTCCATTCCCGCGGTTAAGAATTGAACCACTAACACATCATGATAGAGATCAGCCACCAGACCCGGTAAAAAGTCACCTTCGGAATTAATCAATCGGCACGCGTTCGTCTGATGATCTAAAATCCGGCTTTTGCGCAGAGTTATAGCGGCACCGATTTTTTTCTCAAAAAAAACATTATCAATAACGGCTTTTTCAAAACTGAGCATACGGACTGTGATTTGGGATTTGGGATTAAAGTAGCCGGTCCCTAAAAAATCACCTGAGGAAGATTCAACGCAGGTTAAATCGCCCGTCTGAAGCGCTTCGTCGACTGAATCAATGGCCCCTGAAAAAATCCAGGGATGAAAGCCTAAAACGGGCTTTTCTTTGCCTTTTTTAAGAATACAACGCGGGTAATTCATGCGGGATTGTATCACCATCTTAACCGATGGTTAAAAGGGTTATTCGATGATTCGGATTTGGCCGCGGCAGGTTCGCTTGACTTCAAGCAGGGCATCGTCGGCCATTTGAATGACACGAGTAACGTCGCTTTCTTTGCGCGGGTCAATTTTTGCGACGCCAAAGCTTGCCGAGATGGTTACCTTTTCGCCGTTAAAACTGAGCGGAAGATTTAAAACAACCTTTTGGATTGCTTCAAGCCGGGCCATAAGGGCTTCAATTGAAGCGTGATCAATTATAAACATAAACTCATCGCCGCCATAACGCCCGATAAAACTCTGCGGTCTTAACTGGTCGTCGACGCTTTGCGCGACTTTAAAAATAACTTCGTCACCAAAAGTGTGGCCGTATTTATCATTGATATCTTTGAAATGATCGACATCAAAAATCACTAAGTAAAAGAAAGTATTTTTTTCGCGGCAGATTTTTATTTTTTCGGAAAGAACCTCTAGGAAATGCCCGCGATTATAAATTTTGGTCAAACTGTCAATTTTAGACATTTCCTTTGTTTCATTATAAAGAATGGAAAGCTTGCGATTGGCCTCACCCAGCAGACTTTGGTTTTTTTGAAGTTCTTCGTTGCGCATAAAACTGCGCCGGTGTTCAGCGCTGTAATATTTTGTCATGAGTGTCGTAAAGAAAGCGGATACCGAGAGAAGAAAAAGCGCGTAAGAAAAATTGTTAAGATTCCATGCGGTCTGGTTGACTGAGAAAAGAGCGGCCAACGAATAAGCGGCTAGGATCAGCACTCCCACAAATGCGTTATGGCGGGGATAATAGCTATTGCCGATAAAAAGTGTCCAAAAAAGCGCGTAAAGGCCCTGATAATAACTGCCGCTGCTGCCGTCAGCGGCATAAACCATAAAACACATCGCCGCAGCCGCAGAAAAAATCAACGCATCACACCACCAGATGATGTGTTTGCGGGACTCGGGCTTACGGTTCGCAAAGATTGTTATGGCAAAAAACAGGCAGAGTGCGATACGGACTTTAAAAAAAAGAGCGCTGGGGTAAGTGGGGTGGATTGATTTTTCAACGAAATGAAACCCCATAAACATCAGGCCGCCCCAAAGAGTGATGGCGCGCATGCGGATATAAATTAAATCATGCACAAAAGCGCGGTACTTTTCGCAGGATGCGGAGTCGTCGATTGAAAGCGGTTGCTTTGTCATAAGATATACAAATTATGGCATGCCCTTATCAAAACCACAACTCTAGCGGAACAGGGAGTGTTGACAGGGTTGGTATACTGCCGCCATGAAGTCGTTTATTTCTTTTCTTAGGTCGAGCAAGCTTGCCAGAATTTTATTGGCGGCAATGATTCTGCTCAGCTTTCTTGGTCTCGCGGCGCATCATCATGAGGCGGGCGAAGTCGGCCATGAATGTCCTGTTTGCCGCTTAGTGCAGTTAATTTCCACTGTTGTTTTTGCGTGGACAATTTTTTTTCTTTATAAAAATATTCCGCAAACACACTTTGTATTTGTCCGCGAAATTCCACTTTTTTCTCCGGTCCGAGTTTCTTCTTTAAGAAGCCGCGCGCCGCCGTCCTTCCGTTAAATTTCTTTTCCTTTCCATTTTTAATTCGGGGGTTTTATGCCCAGATTCTATTTATTTTTATTTCTATTTTTATTCAGTTTGCAGTCAGTTCAAGCGCAGGATACCGGCTTTGAGTCATTGCAAAAGAGCATGGCTGATATGCAAAAAAATATGCAACAGCTGCAGCAGACGATTGCGCGCCAAAACGAGCTGATTCAAAAGCAGCAGCTGCAGATCAATGCGATCGAAAGCAAAACGTCAGTTGCGATTCCGATGCCCGTCACAACTCCGGTTGCGTCAGGAGGTTTTGCAAACCGTCAGCTTACGGGGCGGTGGAATCCTGAAATTGGAGCGGTCGGCGATATTGTCGGACAAGTGGATTCGCCTAGCCGGCAAGATTCGGAAAGCCGCGACCGCGTTAGTGCCCGGGAATTAGAACTTGTTTTGGGTAGCGCAGTGGATCCTTATTCACGTTTGGACGCCACGATTTCTTTTTCCGATTTTGAACAAGCATCTTTGGAAGAAGCGTACTACACGCACTTTGGATTGCCCTGGGGGCTTACGGCGCGTTTCGGAAAATTTAAACCGCATATCGGCAAAGATTTACCGGTTCATCGCGATTCGCTGGACACAGTGGATGAGCCGCTTGTGATTCAGCGTTATTTTGGTGCGGAGGGCTATAACAAGGCAGGTGTGGACTTGACTAAGAATATTGATTTGCCTTGGCCGGTGACGCATCAAATTAGTTTTGGATTGTTAGAAGGTGGCAACGGCGACGGCGGAACATTGTTTAATGAGTCGCGACGTCATCCGACATTTTATGGACATCTGAAAAATTATTTAGATGTGACTTCTGACTCAGGCATTGAAGTCGGAGTGTCTTATCTCACGGGATCCAGCGATACGGATTTAACTTTTGGCACGCATGTGTTTGGCGGCGATGCAACTTACATTTGGCGTTACGCGGACCAAAAGCATCTGAAGCTTCAAGCGGAAACCTTTGCCGGAACTCGCCACAAAAACACAGGCGATGAATTTGTGGATCCCGGTACGGGAGATATTTCCTTTCCCGAAGTGGACGACAGCCGTAACTTCTGGGGCAGTTACATCCTCGCGGATTGGCGTTTTCATCCGCAATGGGCGGTTGGAACACGTTTTGATCAAGTAGGGCTCATTAAAACGGCAAACTTGGTTAATTCAGATGGTTCAGATACTGGCTGGGCAGCTTATCTGACTTTTTATCAAAGTGAATTTGCACGCTGGCGTGTTCAGCTGAATCAAAGAAATTTAACCGCCGGCAAAGACCCTGAATATGAAGCGTTGTTGCAAGGCACTTTCGCGATCGGTGAACATAAACACAAATTGACCTGAGACCAGAGACTAAAGACCAAAGACAACAGACTTAGGTCATCCCCGCGAAGGCGGGGATCCAGTCTTAAAAGATGAGGAAATTTTATGAAGAAAATAATTTTATTTTTGATTTTTGTTTTATTAACGGGGAATTCTTTTGCCGCCGATAAACCGCTCAAAGTGGTTGCCGCGACAACCTTTTCCGCCGACTTAATGCGTAAGATCGGAGGGGATTTAGTCAAAGTCGAGTTCGTGGCTTCGCCGAAATTTAACATTCATTTTATTCAGCCGACGCCAAGTGATGTTCGCAAAACAGCTCATGCGGATTTGTTTGTTTTTTACGGGTTGGATTTGGAAGCTTGGGCTGATCCTTTATTGGAAGCGGCAGGGAATCCCCAGTTGTTTCGGGGCGGAGAGCGCAATTTAGATTTATCTCCTGGCGTAAAATTGCTGAATATTCCGACGGGGAATATGACGCGCGCCGCGGGTGATTTGCATTTGTTTGGTAACCCGCATTACACGCTTAACCCTGAAAACGCGCTGATCATGGCGGAAAATGCCGCTGCAAAACTTTCGGAAATTGATCCGCGGCATATGGCAAATTACCGGGCGAATGCCGATGCTTTTGAAATAAAACTTAAACAGAAAATCACGGAATGGAAAATGATGAGTGTTCCCGCTGCCGGAAAAGAAGTGATTGCTTATCATGAAGATTTAGCCTATTTGGCCAACTTCATGGGATTTAAAAGCGAAATGTTTTTAGAGCCTAAACCCGGCATTCCGCCCACGCCGCAGCATTTGGCCCAATTAACGGAGTATGCGCGCAAAAATCATGTGAATGTTATCGCCGTAGCTTCTTATTATCCGCGCGGAAGCGTTGATAAGCTTGCGCAAAAAATCGGCGCGCGGGTCGCGGTGGTGATTCAAAGTCCCGGTGAAATAAAAGGCACGGAAGATATTTTTAGTTTTTATGAACACAATGTGCGTGCGCTTGCTGAAGCATTACGGTAATTTTTTGCTCTGCGGCTTGCGCCGCAACCGCACATTTGCTACGGTATGCGGTTGGGTTAACCCAGAGCCGAAATAAAAAGGACAGATGGAATTTATGCATATTATGGCTTGGCCTTTTCTGGCCTGCCTTGTTCTGACGGGAATTCATGCTTATTTGGGATTACATGTCATCGAACGGCAGGTTATTTTTGTTGATTTAGCTTTGGCCCAAATTGCCGTGTTAGGTTCGGCCGCAGCCATGCTTGCAGGGTGGAGTTTTGGCGGGGCTGAGTCTTACCGGCTTTCGCTGGGGTTTACGTTGATTGGTTCCGCTATTTTTTCATTTACGAGGTTTAAGGAGCAGAAAATTCCTCAGGAGGCCGTGATTGGGATTATTTATGCTGTTGCGGCTTCTTTGCTGGTCATGATTCTCAGCCGTGCAGGGGAAGGCGATGAGCATATCCGTGAAGCTTTAGTGGGCAATGTGCTTTTAGTTCGGCCGACGGAAGTGCTTAAAATTTTTCTGATTTATACCGGAGTCGGGATTTTTCATTTTGTTTTTCGCGAAAAGTTCCTGCTGATTTCGAAAAATCCGGTGGAAGCTTATGCCCGAGGCTGGAATGTCAGGCTTTGGGATTTTTTCTTTTATCTCTCGTTTGGGCTGGTTGTGACCAGCTCGGTCCGCATTGCGGGAGTTTTGCTGGTTTTTTCTTTGCTCGTGATTCCCGCGGTTGCCGCGGTGCTTTTCGCAAAAACCATCCGTGCGCGTTTGATTTTCGGCTGGATAATCGGAATCATGGGAAGTGTCTTAGGTATGATTCTTTCCTATTACGGTGATTTTCCGACCGGAGCTAGTGTGGTCTGCGCGTTGGCGGGGTTACTTGTTTTGTGCTCTGCACTGTGTGCAACTGCGCGCGTACAGTTTTAAGCTGTTTCACAGCGCACGTTTTATCGAGCGCCGCAAAATGAAAAGGGCTAGTAGTTTGAAATTAAAATGCGGTCCTGGCTTTCGGCCCAGAAACGAAAATCTTTGAGCCCGAGTGCCTGCAGTTCTTTAAGGCGGTTTTTTTCCATGAGACAGAAAATTCTGGACCCATTATTTTTTTTCATAAGCTGTACGAAATCAAATAACTCATAAAACCACCCAGCCGATTTATTTTCTTCCTGGCGGCTTTCACGGTTTAAAGTGCCGCGATCGCTGCCGACGATGATGACGCGTCGCTCAAGATAAAAAGGCAAATCCGAAAACCGGTCAGGCGAAGCATAAACCGCGATGCTGTCTTCGGGCTTCGAGTTTTCTTGAATCATGGAAGCAAAGTTAACTGTGCTTTGCATGGGGCTGAGCCGCAGCATACTGATAAAGACAACGATTAAAGCCAGGTAAACCGAAACGGCCACCGTTAGAATGGCTGCGCGGCGCTGATTTTTTCTAAAAAAATAAAAACTTTCCACACCGCCTGCCGCCAGAATCAAAGCTCCCACGGGAATCCAGGCGCGCAGCAAGGCCAGCTCCGGAACCTTGTTTGAAAAAAGCAGACTGACATTGAGTCCCATCGCGCCAAGAATCAAAACAGCGCAAGTAGCTCTCCAAGTCCAATTCATCCAAGCAGTGGAAATCATTAATTTTTCACCGGCGATCCAGCGTGAAATAAAAATTCCGCTCAATAAAGCCATGGGAACAGTTACGGGCACAATGTAATAAGGCAGTTTTGAACGTGGAATACTGAAAAAAATAAAAATAACCGCGACCCACAAAATTAAAAAAAGAGTTTTGTCGCGCTGTGCCTTCGTGGATTTCCAAGTCTCCGCAATCGCAGCCGGAAGAAAAAGGCACCAGGGGAATGAAACAACCGGGAGAATGTAAGTGAAAAACCAGAAAGGGCGTTTTCTTCCGAAGGCGGCGGTGGCGAAGCGCTTGAAATGATGTTCAAGAATAAACACGTTCAAGAATTCAGGCTGGCGCTTAAGAATCGCCAGCACCCAGGGAACGCTGACGGCTAAAAAAATAATCAATGTCAAAAGCAGAACAGGAATTTTTTTAAATTCGCTCAGCCGGCCGGTTAAAGCCAGAAAAATAAAAAAAATAATCGCAGGCAAGGCCGCGCCAATAAGCCCTTTGGTTAGAAAAGTGAGCCCCATGAAAACTCCGGCGATTAAGTAGAAGTGGTTTTTTTGCTCAAAGACTCCGGCCATAAGAAAAAATAAAGCGGTGCTTAGTAGAAAAATCATTTCCATGTCGATAACCGCGAATCTTCCGACAAGCACATAGCCCACGGTTGTTAAAAGACAAAGCGAAGTATATTTTGCGGCTTGTGTTCCGAAAAGGCGCCGTGTGAAAAGAAATGCCAAAAGTAATCCGCCCAGCGCGCTTGCAATTCCGGGCAAACGTGCGGCAAAAGAGTTTATGCCTAATAATTTAAAAGAAGAAGCTGTCATCCATGGCGCCAGCGCGGGTTTTTCAAGATAAGGCAAACCGTTAAAATAAGGCACAACCCAATCGCCTGTAACATGCATCGCGCGCGCAATTTCCGCAAAGCGGCCTTCATCCGATGACCAAAGGGGAATTTGTGGCATAAGAAAAAAGAATAGAAATACAGCGGCGAGTGAAAAAAGAATGGAATAGATAACATTTTTAATCATAAATCAGACAAAATTATAACACGAAAAACAGCGTTCAGTGAACGACGTTCAGCGAACTGTCATAAGCTAATGAAATGTCCCCTGATATTAGCACGTGAATTGTCCCCTTCAGCATTTGGGCATGGTGGAATGCGTTATTTAGACCCTCGGAGGAT
>JAYTHE010000022.1:0-4064 GCA_043732705.1 Candidatus Omnitrophota bacterium
ACGGAGGGGGGGGGATTTGAACCCCCGGTAGCGCTTGCGCGCCACAGCGGTTTAGCAAACCGCCGCACTAAGCCGGGCTATGCGACCCCTCCGCGAAAAAACGAAGCGTTAGCTTATAAAAATGTTTTTGCTGTGGCAATAACTAAGATAAATATTTACTTAATGCCTTGGGGAAAATGACCTTGCCTTCGGCTGTTTGAAAATTTTCAAGTAATGCGAGAACAATACGCGGCAGCGCGAGGCCCGAGCCGTTTAATGTGTGGCAAAAATCGACTTTATTATTGTCCTTACGGCGAAAACGGATATTCGCGCGGCGCGCCTGAAAATCGCCGAACAAGCTGCAGCTTGAAACTTCAAACCATTTTTGTGAAACCGGCGCCCAAACTTCAAGGTCGTAACATTTCGCCGCGGAAAAACTCATGTCCCCGCTGCCGAGCAGCAAAACGCGGTAAGGTAATTCCAGCGCCTGCAAAACTGCTTCGGCATTCGCAAGCAATGTTTCGAGCTCTTGTTCGGAATTATCGGGGTGCGCGATTTTCACAAGCTCAACTTTATCAAATTGATGCACGCGCGAAAGTCCGCGCGTATCTTTGCCGTAAGTTCCTGCTTCGCGGCGAAAACACGGCGTGTAGCCTGTCATTAAAACCGGCAGCTGTTCTTCGCTCAAAGTATCATCGCGGAAAAAATTCGTGATCGGAACTTCGGCGGTAGGAATTAAAAAGAAATCCCCGTGCTTTTTTTCGGATTCAGGTTCGTACAGGGAATACATGTCTTCTTCCATTTTCGGAATTTGTCCCGTCCCGATCATCGAAGCGCGATTCACGATCGCGGGCGCCCAAGCTTCTTTGTATCCGTGCTTTTGCGTGTGAATATCGAGCATAAAATTAATCAGGGCGCGCTGCAGTCTTGCGCCTTGGCCGAAATAAACCGGAAATCCAGCACCGGTAATTTTCGCCCCTGTTTCCATGGAGATCCATCCAAGCGCATTGGCCAAATCAAGATGGTCTTTGCCGGCAAAACTTAATTTACTGGGCTCACCCCAGGATTTAACGACTTTATTGCCCGCTGTGCCAACAGCCACGGAAACGTCTTTATGCGGTATATTTGGGATCACAGCCAGAAAGTCAGCTATCTTTTTATCGACTCCGCCCACTTTTTCATCAAATTCTTTGATTTTTTGGGATGTCATTTTCATGGTCACCAGGATGGCATCGGCGGATTGCCCGGCTTTTTTGGCCGCAGCGATTTGTTCATTAGCCTTGTTGCGCTCGGACTTAAGCGCTTCAACCTCTGCCACCCACTTGCGGCGGTCCTTATCGAGCTCGATAATTTGATCGATCAGCTCCGCCGCTTTGGCAGACTTAGAAGCAACACCGGCTTTATAAACCTCGGGCGCTTCCCGTAATTTTTTCAAATCTAACATATCGTTCCTATCGCTTAACTGCTCCTGCTCACGTCTCGCGGTTGTTCGCGCACGCGAACAGAGCTGAAATAAAACGGCCGGCGGTTGCGCCTACGGCGCAGAGCCTAAAATTTATTTGCGCTTTTTATCCGCCGCTTTCGGAGGGGCCGCTTTTTTTTCCGCAGCCTTTTCTTCTAAATCAAGTTCGGGCGCCGCTTTTTCGGCTTTGTCACCTTCATCAGCAACAACACGCGCAGCCGAAACGACTTTATGCCCGTCTTTCAAACGGATAATGCGCACACCTTGTGTGTTGCGGCTTGTCGTGCGGATTTGATTGACTGCGCTTCGCACAACCATACCCTTATCAGTCATGACGATTAATTCGTCATTATCCGTTACGGTCAGAACGTTGACGACTTTGCCGTTTTTGTCGGTGACGTTAGCGTTGATCACGCCTTTGCCGCCGCGCGTTTGCAGACGGTATTCTTTGTAATACGTTTTTTTGCCGTAACCGGATTCGGTTACAGTTAATGCGGTTGATTCAGGACGCGTCACTTCGGCCGCGATCACGTAATCTTTCTTGTCGAGGCGCATGCCCATGACGCCCGAGGCCGTACGGCCCATTTCACGCGCGTCTTTTTCGCTGAATTGAATTGCCATGCCTTCGCGCGACGCAATAAAAATCGTATCCTCGCCGGTGGTAATCATGCATGAAACAAGTTCGTCTTTGTCACGCAATGTGATGGCCTGTACGCCGCCCGCGCGCGGGCGCGAATAATGAATCAAGCGTGTTTTTTTAATGATGCCGTTCTTCGTAATCATCGCAACGAAACGTTTCTCATCAAATTCTTTCACCTTTAGAAAATTCTGGATTTTCTCGTCGGGCGAAAGCGCGAGCACATTCGCGATTGACTTGCCCTTCGCGATGCGCGAAGCCTGCGGAATGTCATAGGCCTTGCGCCAGTAAACCCGGCCCTTGTTAGTAAAAAAGAGAATGGTTTCATGCGTCGAACACAGAAAAAGCTGTTCGATAAAGTCTTCATCGTCTTTCATTCCGGCCGCGTTCACGCCGGAGCCGCCGCGGTTTTGCGTGCGGTAACTCGAAACCGGAATGCGTTTGATGTAGCCGGCATGCGAAAGCGTGATGACCACGTCTTCTTCGATGATTAAATCTTCGATGTCGATTTCTTTTTCAGCCGCGACAATCTGCGTGCGCCGTTCATCGCCGATTTTTTTTACAAGGTCGGTGGATTCTTCGGTAACAATGCTTAAAATTTTTGCGCGGCTTTTCAAAATTGATTTGAGTTCCGCGATATGCTTGATTAAAGCCGCGTATTCTTCATCAATTTTATGGCGCTCAAGCTGCGTAAGACGCTGGAGCTGCAATTCCAAAATCGCCTGGGCCTGTAACGCTGAAAGCTTGAACTGATCGATCAATTCTTTTTTAGCTTCTTCGGGGCTTTTCGCGGCGCGGATAATTTTGATGATTTTATCAATATTGGCGGTTGCGATTTTCAAGCCTTCGAGAATATGCGCACGCTTTTCGGCTTTATCGAGCTCAAACTTGGTGCGCTTGGTGATAACTTCAACGCGGAATTCAATAAAGTATTCAATCATTTGTTTCAGGCTGAGAACGCGCGGCTGCCCGTTCACAAGCGACAGCATGATGATGCCGAAGGACTGATGCATCTGTGTATGCTTGTACAGCTGGTTCAAAATAACCTGGGCATTAGCATCTTTTTTGATTTCGATCACAACACGCATTCCGTCACGGTCGGACTCATCGCGGATATCGTAAATGCCTTCGACTTTTTTAGATTCGACAAGCGCAACAATCGATTCGATCAAATTGGTTTTGTTCACCTGGTATGGAATTTCGGTGATAACAATGGCTTCTTTTTTCGGGCCAGCTTCAATCATGGCCTTGGCGCGAATCATAACTTTGCCGCGGCCGGTTTCATAAGCATCGCGGATTCCGTCGCGACCCATAATGGTTCCCGCCGTCGGGAAATCCGGCCCCTTGATATGCTTCATCAACTCTTTGATCGTTATTTCCGGATTTTCAATTGTCGCTAGAATTCCGCTGACAACTTCGCCTAAATTGTGCGGCGGGATGTTTGTCGCCATACCAACCGCGATACCCGAGGAGCCATTAACTAGCAAATTCGGAAAACGCGCCGGTAACACCGTCGGCTCGGTTCGGGTTTCATCGTAGTTCGGAACAAATTCGACCGTCTCCTGGTCGAGCTCGTCCAACAAATGGCGAGAAATTGCTTCGAGGCGGGCCTCGGTGTAACGCATCGACGCGGCGCGATCGCCGTCAACCGAGCCAAAGTTTCCCTGTCCGTCAATCAGCGGGTAGCGCAGCGAAAAGTCCTGCGCCATACGTACAAGCGTGTCATAAACCGCGGTGTCTCCATGCGGATGATAATTTCCCAGCGTATCTCCCACGATTTTAGCGGATTTGCGATAGCCGCGATTATGTGCAAGGCCCAATTCATTCATCGCATAAAGTATGCGGCGATGCACGGGTTTCAACCCATCGCGCACGTCGGGCAAAGCACGGCCCACGATAACCGACATCGAGTAATCGATATACGATTTTTTCATTTCGTCTTCGATCTGAATCGGAAGAATTTTTTCGTTCATTGCGTAAAGATTC
>JAYTHE010000023.1:0-13868 GCA_043732705.1 Candidatus Omnitrophota bacterium
CTGGGGGACTAGGATTCGAACCTAGACAAAAAGCTCCAGAGGCTTTTGTGCTACCATTACACCATCCCCCAATGGAACGGTTCGACGAAGGCGGCATTATAACCGTTTCGACTAAAAGACTTCAACAATTCTTCTTTATCAGAAGCTCATAGCCTATAGCCAAAAGCTTATAGCAAAAGAATGTCTTTTTTATTCTGTTTGGAGAGCTATATGCTTTAAGCTGATTGGATCTCGGAAACAATCGCATCAAAGGCTGCGGAAGGGTCTTTGGCCTGTGTAATAGGTCGGCCAATCACAAGATAATCCGCCCCTTCCTGAATGGCACGGGCCGGCGTATAAACACGCTTTTGATCATTTAAATCCGCACTCGCCGGCCGAACGCCCGGCGTCACAATATAAAAATCTTTTTTGACAGCTTTACGAATCAATTTCACTTCAAGCGGCGAAGCTACCACACCGGAAAGCCCCGCTTTTTCGGCAAGCTTTGCCAAGTGAACAACTTGTTTCGGTATCGCCTGGCCAATGCGCAATTCCTGATCCAAAACTTTTTGGTCATGACTCGTAAGGATCGTGACTGCGATTAATTTAGCTGTTTTCTTTTTTGAGTTTTGCGCGAAAGCTTCCCCCGCTCTCTGCATCATTTCAAGTCCGCCCAACGCATGCACATTCAAAATATCAATATCATGTTTACAGGCGGTCGCAACCGATTTTGCAACTGTGTTCGGAATATCATGCAGCTTTAAATCAAGAAAAACGCGGGCACCGGTTTTCTTAACGAGCTCTACGACTTTCCAACCGTGACTGATAAAAAGCTCGAGACCAATTTTGTAATAAACCGCTTGGCCGTCGAGTTGCTTTAAAGTTTTTTTAACATCTTTTAAATCGGAGAAATCCAAAGCGAGAATAATCTTCTCCGCCGCTTTATTTATTTTCACTTAACCCTCCGTACACATCCGATGTGTCCTCAGGGTGACACATCGGATGTGTACCTGGGTTTAAAGCTGCGCCTATTTGCATGCTGGTGCCTGCGTGGATTGAAATGTGTTACGCAGTTGATCAAGACTTGTAATTCCCTGTTCACGGCAAAATTTTTCAAGGCCGTCAATAATTTGCATCGTTGCTGTCGGTGTTCCAAAATTTGAAGTTCCTACCGCCAGCAGATCCGCGCCAACGATTAAAAACTCCGCCGCATCTTTCCAATCGCGGATTCCGCCGGAAGCAATGACCGGACAGTTGAACGCTTTTTTAACATCATGCACATAACGTAACGCAACGGGTTTAATCGCCGGGCCGCTGAGCCCTCCGCTGTCACGTGCAATGCGTGAACGCCGTTTATAAATATCAATCACCATCCCG
This sequence comes from Candidatus Omnitrophota bacterium, assembly GCA_043732705.1. Lineage (GTDB taxonomy): Bacteria > Omnitrophota > Omnitrophia > Omnitrophales > Aquincolibacteriaceae > Multiplicimicrobium. The sequence goes on from JAYTHE010000023.1 coordinate 1,357, forward strand.
CGCAAAGTATTAATCAGACTAATTCCGGTTACACCCTGATCCAAGACCTTGCCGGCAATTTCAACCACATCGCCGAGTTCGGGAGAAAGTTTCGCCATGAGCACCATATCCGTTTGATCACGAATCGCTTTGATGACATCTAAAATTAATTCCTGTTTACGCATAAACCCTGCGCCGCCTTTTTCCACATTCGGGCAGGACAAATTGACTTCCAGCATCGCAAAATCTTTTTTAATGGCATCAAGCTTTTTAGCCATGACCGCGAACTCTTCTGTGGTTTCCGCGGCAATACTTAAAATCCAAGGTGTTTTTTGTTTGCGGATTTTGGGCATTTTATTTTCAATGAATTCATCTAAGCCTTTATTCTGTAAACCGATCGCATTAATCATGCCTGCCGCAGTTTCACAAATACGCGGCATCGGATTTCCCGGACGCGCGTGTAAAGTCACAGTCTTCGCGATGACGGCGCCCAGCCTGTCATAATTAATATAAGCTTCCATTTCGGTCGTCGTTCCGAAAGTTCCGGAAGCCACCGTCACGGGATTTTTAAACGTTAGGTGTTTAATCCGTGTTGTGAGATCGACTTTTTTTGTATTTACTTTTACTTTCATAATATTAATTACGCAAATTGCGGTTGAGCAAAGCGCAGAGACTTAAATATCTCAGCGGCCCATCTCCACGAGCTGATCAAAAGCAAAAATAGGCCCTTCGGTACAGGATGGAACCCAGCCTTCCGGTGTTTTGACCATGCATCCGAGGCAAATACCCATTCCGCAGCCCATGGTCTGATCCAGCGAAGCTTCGCCGGGAATTTCATACTTATTCGCGATCATCATCACGGCATTCATCATGGGCATTGGTCCGCAGGTTTGAATAAATATATTTTCCGCGCCTTCGTTCTCAATGATGTCTTCAAGCAGTAAAGTCACGCGGCCCTTGACACCGTAAGAACCGTCATCCGTTGAAAATAGAATCTTCGCTTTCACTTTGGAAAGTTCCTTTTTCGGCATGACTTCCTGCTTGGATTTAGTCCCGACCAGTAAATAATCACTTTTGTTTTTTTCTGCGAAGAAAACTAGCGGCGGAACACCGACACCTCCCGCAACGAGCACGCGCTTCTTCCGAGGAGCTTTCACTGAAAACGGGTTTCCCAGCGCACCCATAACTTTAACTTCATCGCCTTTTTTCTTTTGGGAAAGCAAATTCGTGCCATAGCCTAAAATTTCATAGAGAACTTCGACGCGGTCGGAACTGACGCGGTAATAACTGAAAGGCCGGCGCAAATAAGGATCATGCTTATCGCCGATTTGAATCATTAAGAATTGGCCAGGCTTGACATTACGGGCAAGATTTTTGGAACGAAAAGTCAGTTTAAAATATTTTTCGTTAATGCGTTTATTTTCTACAATTGCGACTGTTTCGTCAAAAAGCGGTCGAACCATTTTTAAACCTCAGAAATTTAGACAAAATACTAACGACTGACGCCAAACCAAAGAAACCGCTTGGCATAACTCCCGGAGATCCGCTTCCTGCCTATCGGCAGGTGCCGACCTCCGAGAGTTTTTAACTGAACGGCTACACACCACGTGCCATTCACTATCCACCATCACAATTCACTATACGTGGATCGATTGATGTTTGCGGCATTCGTCGTGATACTCCTTGATTGATTTCACTTCGGGCTGCGCCCCACGAATGGATTGAAGGCCCAGTAAAGCGGCTTTCGCGGCATTCAGTGTCGTGATGCAAGGAATCTTAAATGAAACCGCAAGCGAACGGATCTTCCCCTCATCAAGCATCGGCCCTTTGCCGTTTGGCGTATTTATAATCAAATCAATTTTACGCGTCTTAATCAAATCTGCGGCGTTGGGGCTGCCTTCGCTTAGCTTTTTAAGCTCTTCAACCGCAATTCCCTGCTCGCGAAAAATAGCTGCCGTTCCTTTAGTCGAAAGAATTTTATAACCTAGCTCTGCAAAACCCTTGGCGATATCGACAACTTGTTTCTTGTCCGTGTTTTTGACACTGATAAAAACATTGCCTTCTTTCGGGATATGCGACATCGCCGCATCCTGCGATTTATAAAACGCGAGGCCGAAGTCATAATCGATTCCCATAACTTCACCCGTCGACTTCATTTCGGGCGAAAGAATGATGTCAACTCCCGGAAACTTCACAAAAGGAAACACCGATTCTTTAACTGTGAAATAAGGCGGCGTAATTTCCGTCGTAAATCCAAGCTCCTCAAGCGTCGCGCCCACCATAATCTGCGCGGCCAATTTTGCGAGCGGCACACCGATGGTTTTGCTGACAAAAGGCATCGAGCGCGATGCACGCGGATTCACTTCTAGACAGTAAAGCGTATTTTTCACGATCGCGTACTGCACATTCATAAGCCCGACGATACCTAATTCATAAGCCAATTCTTTAGTTTTCTGGACAACTTCCTGATGCATCTGTTTTGAAACGGAAAATGTCGGAATCACTGAAGCCGAGTCACCCGAATGAATTCCCGCTTCTTCAATATGCTCAAGCACCGAACCAACTACGGCAAGTTTGCCGTCTGAAATGAGATCAACATCCAGCTCGGTGGCATTTTCAAGAAACTTATCGATCAAGATCGGGTGATTATCGCTGGCTTCAACCGCCTGCTGCATGAATTTTTTTAATTGAATTTCATCGTAAGCAATTTCCATCGCGCGGCCGCCGAGAACGTAAGAAGGACGTACCACCACGGGATAGCCAACTTCTTTCGCAATCTTGCAGGCTTCGTCAAAACTTTGTGCGATGCCGTTAGCAGGTTGTTTGATTCCGATTTTCTGCAGCAGTTTCTTGAAAAGGTCACGGTCTTCGGCACGGTCAATCGCTTCAACTGAGGTCCCGAGAATTTTCACGCCGTTCGCGGCAAGGCCTTTGGCAAGATTCAGCGGTGTCTGACCGCCCAACTGTAAAACAACGCCTTCCGGCTTTTCTTTTTCATAAATCGCGAGCACATCTTCCAAGGTCAAAGGTTCAAAATAAAGTTTGTCCGCGGTGTCATAATCTGTGCTGACTGTTTCAGGGTTGGAGTTGACCATGATCGTTTCATAGCCGCGCGCTTTCAAAGCAAAGACGGCATGCACACAGCAATAATCAAATTCGATTCCCTGCCCGATGCGGTTCGGCCCGCCACCCAGAATCATCACTTTCTTTTTATTCGAAACCACAACCTCGTCTTCATCCTGGTATGTCGAGTAGAAATAAGGCGTGTAGGCCTGAAATTCAGCCGCGCAGGTATCCACAAGTTTATAAACCGGTTGAATCTTTTCGGCTTTACGGAAAGCGCGGACTTCATCTTCTTTTTGCCCCCACAGAAATGACAACTGACGGTCCGAAAAACCGTATTTCTTGGCTTTCAATAAAAGCGCCTTGCGTTTTTCAGGAGAAGCGGCGACAAGTTCTTTTTCCAAATCTACGATTTGCTTCAATTGCGCCAAGAACCACTGATCAATGAAGCAGGCCTCAAAAATTTCCTGAATTGTCGCGCCGCAAAGAAAAGCATATTTGAGATAAAACATGCGGTAATCATGCGGAACCTTAATTTCTTCCAGAATACGATTTTTGAGATCCGTATTTTGAGGGGCGGTTTTTAAAAAATCTAAATAAGCACCGCGGGAAGATAAATCAATTTCAAATACTTGATCTTTGCCGTCCGCTCCGAATCCGAAGCGTTTAATTTCAAGTGAGCGCAAAGCTTTCTGAAATGCCTCTTTAAAAGTGCTGCCCAGTGACATAACTTCGCCCACTGACTTCATCTGTGAGGAAAGCCGGCTGTCGACGCCTTCAAATTTTTCAAAAGCAAAGCGCGGAATTTTGACGACGCAGTAATCAATCGAAGGCTCAAATGATGCCGGCGTATACTTTGTAATGTCATTTGGAATTTCGTCGAGCGTTAATCCCACGGCAAGCTTGGCTGAAAATTTCGCAATCGGAAAGCCTGTGGCCTTAGAAGCGAGCGCCGAAGAACGCGAAACACGCGGGTTCATCTCAATAATCGTCATGCGCCCGTCTTTCGGATTCACCGCAAACTGCACATTTGATCCGCCGGTTTCCACGCCGATTTCGGTCATAACCGCTTTGGCAGCGTCGCGCATACGCTGATATTCTTTGTCGGTCAAAGTCTGGGAAGGCGCAACCGTAATTGAATCACCGGTATGCACGCCCATCGGATCAAAATTTTCGATCGAGCAAATGACGACAAAGTTGTCTTTCGTATCGCGCATTACTTCGAGCTCGTATTCTTTCCAGCCAAAAATCGATTCTTCGACAAGCACCTGATGAATCGGGCTGTAATCGATTCCGGTCTTGGCGATACGGCGCAATTCTTCTTCGTCTTTGCAAATACCGCTGCCCGAACCGCCGAGCGTGAAACTCGCGCGCACAATAACGGGATAACCGATTTTATTCGCAACCTCAACCGCCCCATCCACCGATGTTGCGAATTGACTGACAGGCAGATCAAGGCCGATTTTCTGCATCGCTTTTTTAAAAAGTTCTCGGTCTTCGGCTTTTTTGATGGCATCATATTTGGCGCCGATCATTTCAACGTTATATTTTTTGAAAATGCCTTTCTCATAAGCTTCCACCGCGAGATTCAAGCCTGTTTGTCCGCCCATGGTCGGCAAAACGGCATCGGGTCTTTCTTTGGCGATCACTTTTTCTAAAAATTCAACCGTCAGCGGCTCGATATAAACCGCGTCTGCCATTTCAGGGTCAGTCATGATTGTCGCAGGATTGGAATTAATCAGAACAACTTGATAACCTTCTTCTTTGAGGGATTTAATCGCCTGCACGCCCGAATAATCAAATTCACAAGCCTGTCCGATAATGATCGGGCCCGAACCAATTAGGAGTATTTTCTTAATGTCTGTTCTTTTAGGCATACAAAATCCTACTTCTTATCGATAAGATTATAAAAACGTTCAAATAAGTAGCTCGAGTCATGCGGCCCCGGTGAATTTTCCGGATGATACTGCACTGAAAAGAGTTTGTTTTTTTTGTCCTGCAAACCCGACAAAGTTTTATCAGTCAAATTGATATGCGTCATCTCAACTTCGCCTTTTTTCAGCGATTCCATATCCACCATAAACCCGTGATTCTGCGAAGTGATTTCGATTTTCTTGGTGGTTAAATCCATCACGGGATGATTGCCGCCGCGATGGCCGAATTTAAGCTTGGAAGTCGTGCCGCCAAGCGCGAGGCCTAACATTTGATGCCCCAGACAAATTCCAAAAATCGGTTTTTTGCCAATCAGCTTTCTGACGGTTTCAATCAGGTAAGTCACCGCTTCTGGATCGCCGGGGCCGTTGGAGAGAAAAATTCCGTCCGGATTGAGTTTCAAAATTTCTTCCGCGCTGGTGTCAGCCGGGACAACATGCACGGAAAAGCCGTGATGAATCAATTGCCGCAAAATATTATGTTTAATGCCGCTGTCAATCGCGACTACTTTATATTTCTTGGCTTTCTTATTACCCCATTCAAACCCTTCAAGCATTTCTTCGGTGAACTCATATGCTTTCTTACAGCTTACTTCTTTTACTAGGTCCACGCCAACTATGCTCGGCGAATCTTTTGCCATTTGAACTAATTTTTTATGATCGGATTCGCGCGTGGAGATAATTCCTTTTTTTGCGCCATAGGTGCGTAAGTGTTTTACAAGCTTGCGCGTATCAATGCCTTCGATTCCGGGAATGTTATAGCGTTTTAAATAAGCATCCAGCGTTTCATCCGAGCGGTAATTGCTGACAATCGGGCTAAGCTCGCGGACAACAAAACCCTCCACCCATGGCCGCGTTGATTCAACGTCTTTGGAGTTAATTCCGTAATTGCCGATATGCGGATTGGTCATGACGACAATTTGACCTTTATACGAAGGATCGGTCAAAATTTCCTGATAGCCGGTCAGAGACGTGTTAAAAACCACTTCACCAAAAATTTCGGTTTGCGCGCCAAATCCTTCGCCTTCAAAAACCAGTCCGTCTTCTAACGCTAAATAGGCTTTCATGACTTACCCAAATCGTAGTGATAACCATTCACAAAATTATGCATAACCTTGCCTTTAAACTTTCTGCCGAAAAAGCACGAATTTTTCGATTTGGAATGAATGTGTTTCGGTTCAAAAACCCATTCTTGATTCAAATCCGCCAGAACAAAATTAGCGAGCTCGCCTTCGCTTAATTTCCCAAGTTTGGGCTTATTAATAATCTCACTTGGTTTCAAACTCATCTTACGCACCATTTCGATCAAAGGCATTTTTTGTCCGTGATAAAGAACCGTCATCAACGCACCAAAGTAAGATTCAAATCCGACCACACCGTCCGGCGCGACTTCCACATCCATATCTTTATCCTCCGCGGCATGCGGCGAATGATCCGAACCGACAGCATCAATTGTTCCGTCTTTCAATCCCTCGAGCAGCGCGCGCTGATCTTCAATACTGCGCAGCGGCGGACTGATTTTAAAATTAGTGTCGTAGGTTACAAAATCATTTTCGGTCAACATTAAATGATGCGGTGTTACCTGGGCCGTAACGCGGATACCTTCCTGCTTCGCCTCGCGGATATATTCCACCGCGCGTTTAGTGGAAACATTCATGAGATGCAATTTACAACCCGTTAAACGCGCCAATTCCAAATCTCTGGCTGTCGCGATATCTTCCGCCGCACCGGGACGGCCGCGCAAACCAAGCCGTGTTGAAACCACGCTTTCATTCATGACCCCGGCAGCACTGAGGCGCGCGTCTTCCGCCTGTGACATCACGACCATGTCATAAGTCACGGCGTATTCGTAAGCACGGCGTGCCACGCCCGAATCTTGCAGCCATTGAAGTCCGTCCGTAACCGCTACGGCTCCGGCATTTTTCATTTCTGAAATTTCTGATATTTTTTGTCCCGCAATTCCCTGTGTCAAAGCGCCGGCCGGAAAAATATTAAAGTCGCTGAGTGCGCCGCGGTCAATTTGATATTTCACAACCTGTGCGTTATCGCAAGTCGGCTTGGTATTCGGCATGGTGACACAAGCGGCAAAGCCGCCCGCAATCGCAGCTTGGACTCCGCTTTCTATAGTTTCTTTATTTTCAAATCCGGGGTCGCGGAAATGCACCTGCAAATCAATGAATCCGGGAAAAAGATACAAGCCCTTAGCATCAAACACATCTGCATCCGCAGGAACTTCCAATTTCTTGCCCCATTTTTGAAGCTTGCCGTTCTTGATGTAAAGTTCAAGCACTTCATCAATTTTATGAAAGGCATCCACGACATGCGCATTGCGAATCACCAGATTTTTTGCCTGACGGCGGTGTAAACCGTTACTCATGTTTTTTTCCATTTGTTACCGGCGCGGCTGGTTTGGAGTCGCTTTCAATTGCGGGCGCGCCACTTAGAAGATAAAGCACCGCCATACGCACGGCAATTCCATTAGTAACCTGTTTTAAAATTACTGAGCGAGGGCTATCAGCAAGCGAGCTTTCAATTTCCACGCCGCGATTGACCGGCCCCGGATGCATTAAAATCGCGTCGGGCTTGGCGCGCTGAAATAATTTTTCATTCATACCGTAAGTGTCCGCATATTCCCGGAGACTTGGAAAAAGACTTTCATTTTGACGTTCAAGTTGGATTCTCAAGAGAGTAACCGCATCCGCGTCCTGCACGGCTTTGTTGGGGTCGTATTCAACTTTAACACCGAGTTCTTCAATATCCTTCGGAATCAAAGTTTTGGGCCCGCAAACAACCACCTGTGCGCCAAGCTTCGTTAGTCCCCAAATATTCGAACGCGCAACACGCGAATGCAAAATATCGCCGAGATAAACAATCTTGAGCCCTTTCACATCTTTTTTCATCTCACGCATCGTAAAGATATCAATCAAGGCCTGCGTCGGATGTTCGTTGATTCCATCGCCCGCATTGACCACGCCTTTGCTTGTATACTGCGAAAGTCTGTAAGCCGAACCGGATGAAGGATGGCGCATGACGATTAAATCAACTTTCAAAGCTTCAATATTCTGCGCGGTGTCACGCAGCGACTCGCCTTTTGTCATACTCGAAGCCGAGCCGGTCATACCGATCGTATCCGCACTTAATCTTTTCTCCGCGATTTCAAAAGACATACGCGTGCGCGTGCTGGGTTCAAGAAAAAGATTCACGACAGTTTTACCGCGTAAGGCAGGTACTTTTTTAACCGAGCGTTGCGAAACTTCACTGAAAGAAGCCGCCGTATCAAGAATCAATTCGATTTCTTCCTTCGAAAGATCGCGCAAGCCGATCAAGTCTTTACGCGTCCATTTGGATTGCGTCATGACACAACCTCACGTGTTTCGGGAAGAATCAAAGCTTCATCCTTGCCGTCTGTTTCCTGCAAGTGGATCAAGACACGTTCACTGCGCGAAGTCGGAATATTTTTTCCGACAAAGTCGGCTTTGATCGGAAGCTCGCGGTGTCCGCGGTCCACCAAAACCGCCAGCTGTACCGCTTTGGGACGGCCAAAATCGGAAATCGCATTGAGCGCGGCGCGGATGGTTCTTCCGGTAAAAAGCACGTCGTCCACAAGAACGATTGTGTGATTATGCAAATCGAAAGGAATATTGGTTTCTTTTATTTGAGGATGAACTCCCACTTCGCTTAAATCATCGCGGTAAAGCGTGATATCAAGAATCCCGAGAGGAATTTGAAGCGTACAGATTTCAAAAATTTTAGCACGAATGCGTTCTGCGATGAAAACTCCGCGCGTTCTGATACCGACAAGCGCCAAATCTTTGGGGACCGCGTTACGCTCGAGGATTTCATGCGCAATACGCGCGACAGCTCTTTGAATTTCCGTGGAGTCAAGAAAGACCTTAGGCATAGGAACCTACTCTCAGGCAATGCTTAGAGATAAAACTACGGTTGTGCTGACGGCGTAGAGTAAAAACAAGTGGAAATAAAAAGACCCTGCCTCTATAGAGCAGGGTCGACAACAAACGTAAATTGTACTGTAGAGAATTCACTTATGTTCCTTTGACAGCGTCACAGCACCGTCTTAAAAGGTCTTGCGGATCAAAATCACCGCATTAGAGCTGCGGAATATTACCCTTGTATGGCTGGCTTGTCAATATGAAGAGTTCGCTGTATTGTGAAGATTGAGAGCTTGGCTGCGGTTGGGCGCAGCCCAGAGCCCGCCATATATTTGCTCTGGACAAAAGTCCAACCGCATATGAATTACTTTTTTTAGCGGCGCTTGTGTCTAGAGACACTAGCCAAAATATGATAGTGAAACAGTAGATAGAAGGCGCCTTTTCTATAAGCCGTGTTTTGTATCCACTTGCGCGGACGATGACCATCTGTCTGGGAGCCTTCTTGCGAAGGCCCGCTAGCGGCTGACCTGAAAAGCATTTCTCCTTGCGGAAAAATCAGAGCGGACACTCTGCCCCGTCACTTTCGTAACAGTCGAAACTTTTCTGTTTAGCCTTTCTTCACGTAGAGATTGCCGCGTTTCACCCTTCCCAATGGTTTACCACCGGGAAGACTCGTCTCTGTGGCTCTAATCCGTCCTGAAAATAAATTCAGGAGATGGGCGTTACCCACTACGATGTCCTATGAAGCACGGACTTTCCTCTCAGATTTGCACCTAAGCGGTCATCCGAAAAGGCGCTTTCTTCTATCTATTATATTTTTGCTCTGTGCCTTAGGTACAACCGAAGCGCCGAGAAAAAAACTACTTGGCTACCGGCTCGGTAGCCAGATTCTTCACCTGCTCTTTGGAAAGCTCAGCCCAAATCAAATCAGGGTACTTATTAATAATCGCTTCAAATTCGGATTTAGCTATGTTGTTTTGCTTTAAAGCAGCATGGCTTTTAGCAATATAGTACTTTGAAATGATGGCTAAATTACCATCCGGCTGCTCATCAATATATTTCTGATACGAACCGATGGCCTTGTCGTACTTCCCTTCCGCATAAAATTTTTCGGCATCCGAGTAGCTGCCAAATTCATGATGCGAAGGCATGTGCAAACAACCGCTCAACATAAATGCCGCAAGAATAAAAAAACCAACCGATCTTTTGAACAAATTTATATATTTCATGTTTTTAGTTTATAAAGCTCATCGTAAAAGGTCAACCAGAAAAATTTGGGACTAAGATCGGGACAAACACCACTCACGCGGTTGAGCCGAAGGCTCGGAGCCAAAATAAAAAAAGAACCCCGGATTCTTTCGAATCCGGGGTTCTTCTTAAATAGCTCTCTTTGATCTTAAATCGTATAGATCATCTGAGCAGCGACTGTATTCCGTGAGCTGTCACCGCCGTAGATAATTCCGTCATCACCGCTCGCTTTATCAAGGCGATATTCGAGACGAGTAATAAGGTTTTCATACATCTTATATTCGAGAGTAAAAGTGTTTCCGAAAACTGTGTCGTTTCCGCCAACACCGGGTCCACCGGCAGTGCTAAGCGCAGCACCGCGGCTTTGACCTTGGTTCTGAAAAATTTCTGAGCGGAAAGCTCCGGCCCATTTTTCGTTGATCTGGTAGCGAACATAACCAGCCAATTCAAGCCAGTCGTCGTTCTCACCAGTGCCAGTACCTGTACCTAAGATATCCTTGGTTTGACCCCAGTCAATATCAGCACCAAGCGAAAGAGACTTAGTTACAGCCCAATCCAAAACGTGTGTCCAAAGGAATGTCGGCTGTTCCGCGGTACCAGTAACTTCAGGTCCGTACAAGATGGTTGTAAAATAGCTAACATTTTCAAGCGGGTGAAAACCAGCAGCAAATTCTACTGTGCGTCCGGCATTGGTTTCAATGTCGTTATCCCAACCATTGTTGATACCGGCATAGAAATCAAGTTTGCCATTGAACCACTTCGTGTTTGTACGTAAACCAGTATGGCGGAAAGGAAGACCATATCCGTAGCCGATGGAACGCGAAATGTTCCAGTTTGCGGCGGGATTGATAACTTCACGTCCGGCCAATGTCACCATGCGTCCGACTTTCCAGTTCACAACGCTCGGAAGAATGTCATTATTGCTGACACCGGTCGGAGTGTTAACTTCAATGAAAGCTTCATTGAAATCAACGCGTGCATTGGAGTTTGTTTGCTGGCTGGCAACCGTCGCACCTGTTGTGCCGTGCTGCATTACTGAATTATCGCGGCCTGCCAAAATATCAATTTTGAAACCGGCACCGCCTTCAGCGGGAGCATCTTTTTTGAAATAGAAATCAGCCTGGTTCATATTGAAACCCTGGTTCTGATCATATACATCGCCCTGAAAATTTTGGTTTTGGTCAATATGTTCAGTATATGAAGTTGCAACATATCCGCCGAAGTCAATATCCTGGGGCGGATGAATTAAACCACCAGTTTTAACATCGCCTTCTGTCGGCATCACATAACCGCCGCCAAAAGAGGACTGTGAGCTCTTTGCGCTTTCAAGCATAGCGACTTTTTTAGTCAGCTCTTTAACTTGACTTTCAAGGTCGCTGCTTGCAGCTTGTGCAAACACCATTGAAGGCACGGCAAGGGCAATAATTGCCACAAAGCCAAAAAATTTCTTAAGTGATAGGTTCATCCCAGTCTCCTTGGTTGCAATAATCAGAACTGCTAAATTACTCAAACGATTAACCCAAACGTTACCCAAACGGCAAACATCATACCAATCCAATAATTTAAAGCAATTATTTTTTGGGAAGAATCAAAAAAAGCAAATCCCAATGAACTAGCAGATATAAACCAACCCCATGATTGTTTTCGGCACTCATAATAAAATCTGTAGCGTCTTATAAAAAAAGGTTTTCTTAGAAAAATACAAAAGTGTAAAACTTTTATGTAGAAAAAAGCAAATGTGTCACAAAAACATTTGAAATGAATTTAGTTTGGGACAATTTACAAGGAAAAAATCACAGCGAGGCTTCCCCTGGTGAATCCGAAGACTCAAGGAAGAATATGGTAACCTGCCGGTTGTGCCGTAGGCACAGAGGCTAAATGAAAACTGTGGAATTGTCATTTTCTTACTTCGGGAGAATTTAATGCGCGGTTGGGCGAAGCCCAGAACTGAAGAATACTGGGCATGGACCATTTTTCGCCGGTGCCGAAATCCGGTTGAGGTGCAACCTCAGAGGATAAAATATGACAGTGGGACTGCCTGGACATCGGCGCCTTACGTTCGCTCTCTCGCTAGCCGCGTGGGCTCACTTCAGGTCGGCCACTCGCCGCTCCCAATGTTTTCCCTCGTTTAAATCTGACATTAAGTCAGATTTCTCACTCTGTCAGTGACGATTTTGTCGCGGCTCACTTCGAGCCCAGCAGTGAAATTAATTCCTTTCAAAATGGGCTGAATGCGAAGAGTGGGCAAACGACCGAGGAGGCGTACCTTAAAATGTACGTTGACGAGGAAGAGCCGCCCATGATGAAGCAAACGCCCATTTTCAAAGGAATTGGGACTGCCTGGACTCGAACCAGGGACCAAGCGATTATGAGTCGCCTGCTCTAACCGACTGAGCTACAG
>JAYTHE010000024.1:0-38057 GCA_043732705.1 Candidatus Omnitrophota bacterium
AAAAGTTTTTTATTTGGCTATACAATCCCGAGGTTCTCAGCGTGGAGAATACCAGAACCAAGAAGATAATTTGATTTTGCATTTAACCGCGGAGGGATACTCAAAATTAGAAAATCCAAAGGCTGAAGATTTGCTCGCAAGACTTCAATTGCACCATATTGATTTTATACAAACGATTCCGTTCACATTCTTTGCTTTGAATTCTTCGCAAGTATATATAAAGGAATGGATTGATGCGCCATCCGGCAAAAGAATCTTTCACCTCATTTTTGTAAATCAGTTAATGCCTTCCGGAAAGGTCGAGTTTACTGATTTCTTTTTAGCGAATGGTCAGCATTATGCGTACGGAAATGCAATTATCGAAACCCCATCTAGGATTCAGCTGCTTTTTCGTGTTCCACACGAAGATGAAGTAAAGAGAGCAAAAGGGCTTTCTCATCGCCTTTATGAGGCGCGCTTGCGTTTGTGGGAACGGTTCATTCCTAAGGATGGATTTTTTGTGGTCTCTCCGGGCCAATTTGAAAGTGATGTCAAAGCCATACCTTTTTATTCCGGGTTAGGGTTTCAGCCCGAAAATAGCGAGCTTTCTGGCCTTTTCTCAGAATATATGCAGCGCATGAGAAAACCCGTTGCTGAAATTGCCGATTTCGATAAATTGCGCGGAGGTAAATTTGCGCCCTTATTTTATAGCAATTTAAAATATGCAAAACGCTCTGAAATGCGGGTGGATGTGACATTGTCCACGGGCGAGTCCGAGCAAAAAAAACTCGTTGAGGATTATTTTAAAAATTCGCGTGAGAGTTATATTGCAGCTGGGATAACAGAGGTGAGTGTAACAATCGATCGGGATCATTACGCGTTTTCATTTATTGTTCGTCTGCAAGATGGTGACCACGCATTTACTTTTGAGGTTAAGAATGACTCTCAAAACACATTATTCAAAATGCTGGGTTTTAGAGGACATGCGGATGAATTAAATCCAGACGAGTTCTTTAACGTCGTCAAAATGTTTATTCTTCCGTCGGAAAGCTTATCCATGGCGCCCCCGAAAAAGGAAAGCGCGCGAATTAAATTGCGGCCCGCTACTCCTGTTGCAGATATTCCCAGAAAAGTTAATATGGACATCCGCACAAAAACCGGTTTACCACCCGGTGTTTCAATTGCCCAGCATCGCGGCAAACGCACGGAACAGGAAGATATACTTTTTTATAATCAACTGAGTACTCCGATTGGCCCCCTTTTGATTTTTGGAATATTTGACGGCAACGGAAATCAACATGGAAGGGTCTTTGCTGAAGCTGTGAAGCAAGAGTTTGAGCGTGTGCTTGCCGAAGATGCTCAATCCTTCAACTCTGAAAAGGAACTGACTTTTGAAAGTTTGGAGCTGCGTATCAAGTTGCTCTTCGCAAAAGTTCGCGAGAATATTGATAAAAAATGGTCGGTCTTGACGTCTGAACCGGGCTCGACCGCGTCGCTTGTATTAGCCTTTCCAAAACAGCAAAAAGCATTTTTAGCGACTTTGGGTGATTCTCCTGTGATTCAAGAAGACAAGGGGCTGCTCAGCAATTTGCAAAATACAGACCATGACAACGACCTAGCCCTTGGTATTGCAGCGCGAATCAAGGAAGCAAATAAAAAGCATTACTTTGGTGTTTTTAAGTCGAAGTTAGGCCGACCTCTCGTTCGAATAGTTGAAGCCATTCAAAACGGTTTGAATCATTTTTTTGTAAAAATGTATGAGCGTACCCATTGGAAGCGGTTATCTAAAATTCACTTCTATTTGCTGGGCCGCGAAGTTTATTCACTACGTAATGATGGAAACAGAACTTATATTATTACGGAAAAAAATGGGCTTATTTATAGTCTTGCAGCAACGGGTCTTTTGGGTACAAAAGCTTTCGATCCTGTAGTCATCCGTGAACCGACCGTAAAAGAAATTGATTGGAAAGGCTATTTGCTTCTTGGCTCCGACGGTATTTTTGATACACAAAAAGATGCCACGATCATCGCAAAAACACTTTCGAGTTTTAGGGTTTCGCATGAGGCGACGGGTGAAGGATCTCTGGCGGGTGCTTTCTTAAAAGAGTTGCTTCCATACTTCACAATCATTGGAGAGCTTGATAATACCTCTGTCATCATTATTGATTTTGATCGTCTATCGGTTTATTTTTCTGAAAAAAGTCACCCCCAGCCTGTGGCAAGTGAAGTTGAGCAAGAACAACGTTCCGAAATGCGGAATGGGGCGACTCTTTCGCGACGCAAATTTATTTCCTCGGGGATTTTGGGAGCAGGCGCAGCAGCTTTTATAACAGTTTTTCCGACAGCGTTAGTGGCCGAGGAAAAACCCCAAATACCGTTACGCAAAGGAAACTATGTATTGGCATCGGGCTCTGACTTTGTTGTTTATGGGGTCCCCGCAGTAAAAGGTCAGAAGCAATTCGAGTTATTAACTTTGATGAATGGTGAAATGGTTTCAGTTCAAGTCAGCAAGGTTCAAGTTCTTTGGCGTGACCGGAACCAATTTGCTGTGTTGAATCCGAATGGTTATTTGCGGCTTGTCCCTTTGCCGGAGATGAAAGGTGAATTGAAAGAATCGTCTGATTGGGGCACGAGTGTTATTTTGATGGGAGCGCATCTTGGCAATCAACATGTGCATAACGCGGCAATTAAAAAAATTAGGTTAAGCATTAAAAATGGACAGGTTGTTTTCTCTGATGGCGTGTTGTCCGCGTCGACGAAAGAAGGTTTGGAGCTGGCCCGTACGGAAGATTTAAGTATTCGAGTTTCTAAGCCGGATTTTAAAGACGGGCAGGTTTTTGCCCAGGTTGCATATAAACCGACTGTTTTAAAAGAGGGTGTTGAAGTTGAATATGCTCAGCTGAGTTCGATGGCATTAAAGAACGCGCATGATGCGGGGACAGTCGTTAACGTGGATGAGCGCAGTCAAGTCACGCGATCGACACTTGCTGACTTGTATCCACAAAGAGCAGGGAAAAATGGGTTTATTGGCGTGGAAGCGACGGCGATCGGCACTTCCGGTGCGATTATGGCATTAAATGAAAAACCGTCATTAAACCGTTTTCGTCCTTCCGTTGCGTTGATTTTCAATGAACTTCCCAAGGGAAGTTTTGCGCGGACCTGGTGGACGCTTGGAACAGATACAAGCACAGGTGCGCGAGTCAATGTTAACTCAGATAATCTTAATCCGTCGGTTGCCGGAAATAATCCGGGTGCTGTTAATTTTACGGTTGTGGCGCTGCCCGCCGGCCCTCGCAATGACGCCGAGATTTTGGCTCTGATGGACCGCCATCAAGTTCGCTCCGAAATGCGAAAATACAAGAGCGGTGAAATCCATACAGTGGCAGGGGTGGATTTAGCTTCCGTTAAAGAAATGAAATCAAATCGTTTACAACCTAATGTTCTTTTATCGCTCAATGACATTAACGCGCTTATTCCGTATTTGCCATTTAAACATGAATTACATCTCAAGGAGAATCAAGCCGGACACGCAACATTAACGATTTACGGATTTTTGACGGATTCGAAAAGAATAGCCCTTCTTCAAGTAGAGTTGGTTACCGACAAAAGGAATGTGACAAGACTTAAGTTGGGAGCGGATATTCGTTGGACGGATATCATACAATTTTTGCATGACTTTTATCGCAAGGAGTCAAAGGCGCATTTAGCAAAAATAAAGGAGTTTGAGCCGCTATTGGAACTGAAAAGAAACTGGTTGATTCTTTTAGAACAATGGGCTGCAAAGCGCGGTTTTAAGGAATTAGCTTTTCAGCCCATTCCCGCAAATTTAAAAAATCCGAGAACTTTGAATTTACGCGGTTACTACGAGCGTAAAATTGGGAAAGAAAAATATTTCGTTAAAGCTATTAAGCGTTCCGAAATGCGGGAAGTTTCGGTCGGCAATTTAAGCAAGGATCGACCCTTACGGTTTAAATTAAAAAAAGGTGAAGAAGTAAAATTAATTTTTCCAACATGGGTGGGGAATCAGGGCGCGGCAGTCGTTCGGTTTGATGGGTATCCCCGAAATAAAAAACTCCAAGGCAAAGCAGAAATTTCTGTTCAGCATCCGACACGTATTTTCGTTAACCGGGGTGAAATATGGCAAAGGGTAAAGAAAGAACTTCGCGAGCCTGACGACATGCGGTGGAATTTTGGGGTTATCACAAGCCGACGCATTCGTGATTTGTCGAGCCCTTCGCAAGGTATTCGCAAAAATGTTTGGAGTTCAGCAGAAAGTTCACATGAAATTGTTATTTTTGACTCCGAAGTTGCCCTTCAAAATCAAAATGGAACCCGTTTGTCCACGCAGGCGCTTAAAACCGAGCATGTCTTGCTTAAACCGATTCGATTTGATGCGGATACAATTGAATTCGAATTGATTCCAGCGGAGCCTTATACCGGCCGCTCCGAAATGCGAACAGGCACCGAAAAAAAAGCCGTATTTAAACTGAACCGCGAGGCCTCGCCTCCGATAGAAGCCTTTGGTGTTTCGTGGAGGGAAGCAGAAATCAAAGACACAGAAACGAACCGAGAGATGATGAAGGGTCTATTTATGGCAGGCAGTGGGGAAACAGACCCGATGCATAGGCTGCGGTCCAAATTAGAGCCAAAGACCGAGATCCGGGAACCACGGTTGCAAGAAATTTTAGAGCAAAATAGAAATCAATTAAGCAGCGTTCAATTTGATCAGGTGTTTGTTGAATTGGTTGCGAAGTTGAATGAGATGTCGCCGGACGCAGCGGCTGCGGCCGTTGCGCAAGGTTTTGTGAATTCAAATTTGCCGGTTGAAAAACAAGTATCTATGCTGATTGTGCTTGCGCAATTATTGCCTCAAAATATTTTGGCGAAGGTTCGTAATTATCTTCAAACAGCCAACCCTCAAATAACTCAAATGCTTGAAAGTATGGGGCCGGTGGTGGAAGTTTTAGATTCGGCCGAGACAAATGATTCCGAGGCTGTTTTGTCAAAAGATACAGTCGAGGCTATGCAGGCGCTTTGGTTGATCAATCCTAAGCAGAAATTTTATTTTAAGATTTTCGGGGAACCGATTGACCAATTACGTGTGGATGCTCAAAGAAAAGTAATTATGGATTGGGCGATTAAAAGCGGCATAGGAAATAAAATTGGTTTTGACATTATTCCTGTCACGGATAAAAACCAGCTAAAACTTGATATGTATCGAGCCGATACAGTCCTAGCCGCATCAAATCAGGATGTTTTAAATAAGTTTAAAGACAAAATCTTCCGTTTTGTGGCATTAAAGCGTTATAGCGCTCAGAACCGTCGATTGGGAATCGTTGCTGAAGCAGCTTTGGCAGGTCAGCCTGACTTGATTTTAAAATCTTTTAAAGATCAGCTTGGAGTTGTGCAGCTTTCAGATGAGAACTTGAATGCGTGGAAATTCGCTACCGAGTTAACGCAAATTCTTGAACAGGCTTTAGCAATCGCAACGGCAGCGTAAAACCTGTCCACCTCCCGGTAGTGGACAAATTGTCCACTACCGGGAGGTGGACAGGTTTGGCTCGGAGAACAGGAGAGAAGGCATATGCAAAAATTAATTCAAATATCTTTCGATAAAATGAAAACGTTGTTGTTTCCGTTTAATATGAAGCGTTGGTTTAAGATTTTTCTGATTGTTTTGCTGGCCGGTGCGGCGGGATCGAGCGGGGGATTGCGCGGAGCAAGTAATTTAAATAAATCAAAAATGCCGCATTCAGATAAGCCGCCTTTTTCGATGGCAACGCCATCCGCGCCGCTCGTCACAGGCGAGGGTATGTCAGGCCACTCCATGCCTTTACCTCAATCACCGTATCAAAATCCGGCTTTCAGCAAGCAGCCGGTCGAGCCGCCGGCGCCGGCTCATCCGATGACGCGTTCCGAAAAAATTGAACAAACGACTAAAGCGGCGACAAAAAAATACGGCGTTTGGGTCGTAGCATTGATTTTATTGATCGGGTTACCGCTGGTTGTTTTTGCGAGCTGGATCAACGCCCGGTTTCAATTTATATTGCTTGATTTTCTCGCGCATCAGAATTTGGCGATTCGCCCGTCATGGACTCGCCACAAAATTCTGGGTGATTCGCTTTTCAAATTTAATATTTTTATTTTATTGGCGGCGATTGTTTTTGCGGGTTGCGCGTTCAGCCTCTTTTTGCTGGGCCCCGTTGGTATTGCCGTTGCCATTTTGCTGTTGATTACCGGATTTCTAGCTTTCATTGTTGCTATATTGGCTATAAACGACTTCGTGGTCCCGCTGATGTATCACCAAAATTTACAAATCGGCCCCGCCGCGCGTCTTTTTTGGGAACAAGATTTCGATTTGGGACAAATCGCTTTGTATTATCTTGTCAAAATCGGCCTGGGAATTGTCGCCGGCATCGCGCAGGGGATTTTGTTTGTGCTGCTGTTGATTGCGGTGGGAATTCCGACAGGAATTATTTTTCTTTTAATTGCCGGTGCTATGAAAGCTTTACCGGCTTTAAAATTGATCGGCATTATTTTAATGATCGCAGGGGGCGTAACCGCGCTCGCGGCTTTGCTGTCGGCGGCGGGGGTTGCGACATTGCCGATACACATTTTCTTTCAATGTTTGCGGATCAACTTTGTTACGCGGCTGCTGTCGGATTATCGTTTTTTCGAGGGGACTGCCGGAGAAAGTTCAGCGCCGTCAACTTAGGACTGGATGGTTCGGATTCGCGCTTCCATTTTGCGCTGGGTCATGATGTCGCCTTTTTTATCGGCAACTGCAATACCTTGCTTATAAATTTCGACCGCTTTTTCTTTGCTGCCTAATGCTTCCCATGCCTGGCCCAATCCGTAAAAAGAAGAGGAGTGGTCTGGATCCACCTCAATGGCCTTCTCAAATGTCTGCCGCGCCAAGTCCTTTTTATAAGCATCCAGGTAAGCATTTCCGAGGCTGAAATAACCCAAAACATCATTGGGATCAAGTTCAATGACTTGCTTAAACCGCTCGATTTTCTCCATATAATCGACCTTCGGAGCCTCTGTGGAGGCTTTCATGCCTGCGGCCATCCTCCAGCCTAAAGTCGCGGCCTTGGCTTGGGCGTCTTCGGCTTCCTGGATGAGCCCCTTACGCATTAAACAGCGCGAAAGGTTGGTATAGGCCATGACGGCGTTGGGGTTGATTTTAAGCCAATCCTTGAGAATTCCAAGCGCGGCATCGATTTTTTCCTGATTGATCAAAATCACCGCGAGCGCTTCGTAGCCGTCTTCAAACGCGGAGTCCATTTCAATCGCATGCCAAAGTTTGTTACAGGCTGAATCGGTCAGATTGTTTTTGTAGTCTTCGAGAGCTTGTTTGAATAAGTCCTGTGAGTTCATAAAGCATTGTAGCAGTCCATGCAAGGCAGTCGTCTTTTGATGGTCTCACAACTGAGTTAGTGCTAAAATTCTCGACTTATGAAATCCCGTTAGAGTCTTAACGGACTTTATTTGTGGACATGCCTAAATTAGATTTAAAAAATTATTTATATGAACAATTGTAGCAGGAAGAGACTCTAACGGGATGAAACGCGCACAACACGATGCTCCGCTTTTACTCGCCATTCCCATTTCTTTGGTGACTTGGTTCGCAACCGCTTTTTTTGCAGTGATCGCCGTCCTATGTGACATTCTTTTTCTTTTACCGATTTCTCATTTTAGAGACAAGGGTACGCGCAGCTTTGTCCACTACAGCGCAGTAGCCTGGGCCAAAGCCATTATTGCATGCACGCCGATTTGGGAGTCTAAAGTTGACGGCTTGGAGCGGATTGAACGTAACAAACAATATTTGGTGATGTGCAACCATCAAAGTTTGCTCGATATTTTGGTGGTCGCCGCGCGCTTGCCGGTTTTATTTCGTTTTCTCGCGAAAAAAGAACTTTTTGGTATTCCGTTTATGGGCTGGCATATGAGTCTTGCCAAATATATTCCGGTTGAACGCACTAATAAAACCAGCCGCCATCAAGCGTTGATACGAATTGATGAATGGCTTGGCAAGGGTTCGAGCATTTTATTTTTTCCGGAAGGGACACGCAGTTTGGACGGCGAAATTCATGATTTTCGCCCCGCGGCATTTAAAATCGCACGTAATCGCGGCGTCACTATTTTACCGATTGTGGTGGATGGTCCGGGAACCGCACTTCCGAAAAATTCACTTTTACTCAAAAAGCCGACATGCTTTTATCTTTCGGTGTTAGACCCGGTTCCCATGGAAAATGTACCTGTCGATCAAATTAATGATGTGATGCGCCAAGTGCGTGAATCGATGGTGACGCGTCTACGTGAAATCCGCGAAACTCACGCTCGACGACTAGCGTCTGATGACTGACGCTATGTACAAAGCACATTTTTTTTGTCTCGAGCCTCGGGTCTCCGGCCTCGGGTCTGCGTCATGATTCTTCGGATCATAACGCTCAATACCTGGCAGGAAAGAGGGCCTTGGCGCGAACGCTGGGAGCTTATTTTTGCGGGATTAAAATTCTATTTGCCCGACATCATCGGATTTCAGGAAGTTTTTAACATGGAATGGGCCGATGAAATTCAAAAGCGGAGCGGTTATCCGCATCTTGTTAAAAGCGGGCAGCACAGCGGTTTGGTTTTTCTTTCAAAGTATCCGGTGTTGAAATCAGAATGCCTGATTATGAAAACCAGATCAGCCGCGGAAGATTATTTGCGTTATGCGCATTACGTGCTTTTCCAAGTTGGGAATAAACGCCTGGCAGGATTCAACACGCATCTCTCATGGATGCAAAAAGACGATGATATTCGTTTAAAGCAAACGCATGAGCTGATCCGGTTTGTGCGCAGAAAATCCTGCGGAGGATGGACCAAGCTATTTTTATCAGAGCCGGCTTTTATCCTGGGTGACTTCAATTCGGCACCGAATAAGCCTTCGATTCAAGCCGTCCAAGAATTATGGGAAGACACTTATGCCGGTTTAAATCCGGGCGAGGCGGGGCTGACTTGGGATTATCGCAACTCTTATGCGGAGCGTGCGCGTGACCATATGCCTGAGCGCAGAATTGATTATATTTGGACGCGCGGGCTTCAAGGCCGCGCAAAAAGGTCCGAAATTGTTTTTAATCAGCCGGATGCGAACGGAATTTTTCCATCGGATCATTTTGGCATTGTGACGGAGATCAAGTTATGACGGACCAGAGACAAGAGACCGGAGACAAGAGACATGCAAAAGAGTATCAGCGGATTAAAAAGACGCTGGCGTTGCTGCATCTTTTTTTGACACCAGCGTTGCTGGTATTATGGTGCTTTTCCGGCCTGGCAAATGGAACGCGCGAATTGATTGCGTCACAAAATCCATTCGTGGAAGCCGCGCTTTTCTTCGGGTTGTTTTCGATTTTCTTTTTTGCGGTTGATTTGCCGCTTTCTTATTATTCCGGGTTCGTGATTGAGCACCGCTTTAATTTATCGAATCTCACTTTCGGAAAATGGATTTTTGAAACTCTTAAGCGCACGCTTTTGTCTTTTATTTTCTCTTTGTTTTTGATCGAAGGGCTTTATTTTTTAATTCGCTTTCAGCCTCAGAATTGGTGGATTTGGGCTTGGGCGGCTTACGCGGGCGTGAGCTGGGTGATGGGGAAACTATTTCCTGTCTTTATCGTCCCGCTTTTTTATAAGTATCAACCTTTGCCGGAAGGCGAATTAAAAACCCGTATCCTAGAATTGCTGTCGCGTTACGGTTTGCCGGCCGCGAACTTGTTTTCGCTCAATTTAAGCAAGACCACCAAAAAAGCCAATGCCGCTTTTATGGGGCTTGGAAAAACCAAGCGTGTGGTTTTAAGCGATACCTTGCTTGAACAATTTTCCGCGGAAGAAATTGAGCAGGTTGTGGCGCATGAACTCGGCCATTTCAAGCATCAGGATATTTGGAAACAGCTCGCGCTGGGGCTTCTCATTTCCTTTCTTTGCTTTTCAGGCGGGTTTTATGGAATGGAGCATATGATTCCCGTGCTGGGTTTGAAATCCGCGGCTGATCCTGCAGGTTTGCCGCTTTTATTTTTAGTTTTTCTCGGTGTGTCCTATTTGAGTATGCCGCTGACAAATGGTTTTTCACGGGTTTGTGAATATGCGGCCGATCGATTTGCTTTGGAAGCCTGCCGGAACCGCGAAGTTTTTATTTCCATGATGGCAAAATTAGGCCAAGTCCATCTGGCGGACCCGGATCCTGCGGCTTGGTATGAATGGCTTTTTTATGATCATCCTTCGATTAAGAAACGGATTGCAGCCGCGCAAAGCTGGAGCGCAAAGTGAAAACAAGCAAAAGCTTTTTTCTCATTCTTTTGGTCTTTGGTCTTTGGTCTTTGGTCTCTGGTCTGTTAAGTTTTGCGGATGAAGACAGCCCTACACAGAAGCATGAACAAACTCAATATGAACGCCGTCTCCAAATGCTTGGGAACCGTTATTCGCATGCGCCCGCAGGCACGGTTGAGTTTCCGCAGGAATTAATGGCGGTCGACTACATTAATGAAGGGTATAAGCTCTTTCAAAAAAACCAATATGACCTTGCTTTTGAAGCCGCGACAAGCGCGTTAAAGTATGATCCCAAAAGTCCGGTGGCGCATGAATTGGCGGGCGACATTCTGTATTTGAAACAGGATTTAGCCGGGGCCAATGACCATTATCGTACGGCTTTCTCACTTGAGCCTGTGCCGCGCTTAAAAGATAAATTGCTAAAGCTGACGCGTGAATCTGCGGGTGAAAAAAATCTCAACACGGTTGAAGAGCTTCATTTTTTAATTAAATACGACCGCAATCAAAGCGAATACGAGGGTTTTGAGCTGCGGATGCTGCTGCATGAAACCTATCTCGCGATCGCGCATGACTTGGGACATTATCTCAATCATAAAACAACCGTGCTCTTTTATGATCCCAAACAATTCCATCAAGTTGGCGATTTACCGCACTGGGTCGGAGGATTATTTGACGGAAAAGTGCGCCTGCCTGTGAATCCGCGGCTGCTGGGTGAGGGGCAGTTACGGACTGTAACGCGGCATGAAGTTGCGCATGTCTTCATTGATGATATCAGCCATAAGCGCGCGCCTATTTGGCTGCATGAAGGTTTTGCCGTCTATGAACAAAATAAAATTACTCCGATTCCGGCGTACGCACGCAGAGTTTTGGCCGATTCACGGAATATTATTCCTTTTGCGGATTTATTTAATCCGGCAACTTTTGAAAAACATAAAAACGAGCAGGTTTGGATGAACCTCTTTTATATGGAGAGTTATGATTTTGTGGATTATCTCATCGGACGATTCGGAATTTTTTATGTGAAGCAACTTGCGCTTGCTTTTGGCGAAGACAAAAATGTGGAACAAGCGATTCAGGACGTTTTTAAAGTATCGATCGATAAAATGGAGAAAGAATGGAAAGCCTCGCTCGCAACCTCGTTCCGCTAGCACGCGCCTCCTATCGAATTTTGTCGCGAAGCGGCGTAGATTATTGTGGATGTAGTCTACGACTACAAGCGCAGCATACGAACAAAGAACCCGCAGGCGTACTCTCTGCAGTAAGTCGAGGGAAGCTTTGTGAGTAAAACGCCGCAGACACAAGGAGATACGCCGATGCAGCAGAAAATCGATGGGAAGTGCGTGCTGATCACGCAGATCCGGGGCGAAAAGTTTTGTTTGCGCGTCAACGCGGAAGACTCCGCGTTGGTCAGCTCCGTGCGGCAATGGGGTTTACTGCAGCCGCTGACCGTTGTTCGGAACGGAAAATATTTTGAATGTGTCAGCGGGCACAAGCGCCTCGCGGCCTTAAAAAAATTAAAAAAGAAAAACGCGCCCGTTGATTTGCTTTCAATGGAGAATCCCAGAAAAATATTTTTAGCGGCGTTGCTTTTAAATCATTCCGCGAGTTATTCGGACTTGGACCGGGCCTACGCGGTCCAAAAAGCTGAAAAGGATTTTCAGTTTTCTGTTTTGGATTTGCAAAATTTAATTTTACCTTTGCTGGGCCTGGTTTCCAGCCCTAAAGTTTTAAATCAGTATCAGCAGGCGGCGCGGCTGCCTGGGGCTGTTCAACGAATGATTGAGTTAAATTGTTTGCCGTTTCAAGGAAGTTTTTGGCTAGCTAAGTTTAAAGCGGAGGATTTAAATTATCTCGTGCGCCAATTGCTGCCAAAAATCCGGCCTACCGCGAGTCAGCTCGCGCATATTTGCGAATGGCTTTTGGATTTGATTCAGATCGGAAATAAATCCGCGGCAAAAATTATTAAGCAGATAAAATTAGCCCCCGCATCAAAAACGCAGGATGCCCGGCCTCGGACGGATGCCTTTTATCAATCCTTGCGGTCTTTGCGCTTTCCCGAGTTGACGGAGAAAGAAAAAGCATTTACCCAGGCAGCCCAGGCGATGCAAGGGCAGGTGAGCGGGCTTGAAATCCGGGCTCCGGACCACTTTGAGCAGGAAGGGTTTTACATTCGGGCGCATATTCGTAATTCTAAAAGCATGGCCGAGGTCGCGCGGAAGTTGCAAGATGTTCAGAATCAAGCAGCCAGGTTGTTTGACACGCTACTTTGATTTGTCTACAATCCTCGGTCGCCCGTTGAAAAAGGGTATCTGCTTCGTTGCAAATATCGCAACCCTTGTGCGGCGTATGTTTTACTACGCCTCCGCGGTTGCTCCTTTGCGCCGCGCATCTCCACCTTTTTGAACGGGCTGGCATCATTCATATGAATAAAATTTTAAAGCAAAAACTCGGAATGTTTATTTTGGGGATCAGTATCTGGTCTCTGGTCTCCGGTCTCGGGTCTGCTTCAGCGGCAGAAGTGCGGGTAGTGGTGTCGCTTGACAGGAATCAAGTCGCCGTCGGCGAGAATGTTTTTTTAACGGTTCGTATTTTGGATGGCCGCGGAAATATTCAGGCGCCCCAATTTCCTCCACTTCAAAACCTTGATATTCATTATACCGGGCGTGCTTCGCGGATGAGTCTCATCAACGGAGTATCTTCATCCAGCATCGAGTTCAGTTATATTGTTTCACCTCGAAAGCCGGGGGCTTACACGATTCCGCCGCTTGATGTGAGTGTGAACGGTGCCGCGCTTCAAACCAATACGGTTCAATTCGAAGCGGTGGATGGGGGCAGCGGATATGCGAACTCTGCGCCACCGGCGCCTTCGGCCGGACTGCCGATGTCTCAAAATATTAAGACTTCCAAGGCCCAGCCGCCTTCCGGAGCCGATAGCCGGATTTTTGCAGAAGCTCAGCTTTCAAAATTTAGTGTTTATCAAAATGAACAAACACTTCTTAATTATGCGTTATATACGAGTTACGACACCCGCTATGAAGGCTTTGAATCGGAGCCCGAATTGAGCGGCTTTTGGATCGAAGAATTCCCGCAGGAAAAAGAAGTTCCGCGCGAAATGGTTTCAATCGGTGGGCGCCGTTACATTAAAGCAGATATCAAAAAAATGGCGCTTTTCCCGACTTCGCCCGGAAAATATACGATTCAGCCGGGAAAAATTAAAACAACGGTTAAGCAGGACCAACAGCAGGATAACGTTTTCGATGAATTTTTTAATGACAGTTTTTTTAACGGCGGTAATTTCTTCTCGAAACGTGAAACGCGGCTTTTATCTCCGCGCCCGATCGAAATCGAAGTCAAGCCGCTGCCCGAGGCCGGTAAACCAACCGGGTTTCAAGGTGATGTCGGGCTTTATCAAATGAATGCGACTTTAGACCGCACGGAAGTGAAGCAAAATGAGCCGGTCAAGATGACGCTTGTGATTGAAGGTATGGGAAATGTAGACCGCGTGAATCGTCCGCGGATTCCTGACTTAAAAGGTTTTCGAACCTATGAAGCCGATTCAAAATCAGAAGTGGCCCGCCAAAACGACATGATTTCAGGTCGCAAAACTTTTGAAGTGGTTTTTATTCCCAAAGATGAAGGCAAAATGTTTATTCCGCCGCTTGAGTTTAGTTTTTTTGATCCGGTAGAGGGAAAGTATCAAACTTTGCGGACGCCCAACTTTCCGTTAAACGTCACGAAAGGCGAAGCCGGTCCCGCGCTGCCGGATGAAGTTACGACGCAGCAGGAATTGAAAAAAGACGTTCAAGTGGATGGCAAAGATATTCGCTACGTCGAGACGGATTGGCCCGCAGCGGGAACGTCGGAAAAGATGAGCCGTTGGGTTTTATTGACATTAGGTTTTTTGAATTTGCTCGCGGTCGCGTTCTTGGGATTTGCAGCTTACCAGAAAAACCGTGAATCTTTTATTTCTCAAAACCGGGGACTTTACCGTAATCAGCGTGCGCGTTCGGTAGCGATGAATGACGTGAATATGCTGCGTAAATTGGCACATGAAAAGGATATGGCCGCACAAACAGAATTTTTTGATCATCTCGAACGTTCGATGAATCGATATTTTGCGGATAAATGGGATTTGTCCGCTTTCGGTACCGCACGCTCAGAAATTGACCGGCGCTTAAACGAAGCCTTTGGTGCCGAGGATCCCATTTGTCAGGAAATTGCCGGTGTTTACCAACTTTGCGATGAATCCCGGTTCGGCCGCGGGTCCATTCCTGAGTCTTCCAAAGAACTCGCGGTGCGTGTTTTTCAAACTGTCGTGAACAAGCTCGAGAAGCTCAAATGAATAAAGGACAAGAGACAAGAGACAAGAGACATCAGACAAGATGTTTTGTTTTTATTCTTGGGATCGTTTTTTGTCTCGGGTCTCCGGTCTCGGGTCTCCGGTCTATTTTTGCGGCGGAGCCCAAAGCGCAGTTCCAACAGGCGAATGACCTTTACCGGGGCGGTAAATTTACTGAGGCGGCAAAAATATATGAGGATTTGTCTTCCTCCGCTTTGCCGGCTCAACGCGCGGTTCTTTTTTATAATCTGGCAAACAGTTATTATCGCTCGGGGCAAATCAATCAGGCCATTTGGAACTATGAACGTACCTTGTTTCTTAATCCCTGGTTTGCCGACGCACGTTATAACCTTAACGCCGCAAGAGCAAAAATCGAATATAAAATCGAAGATCATCGCAATGCCTTTATGCATTTAAATGACTTGGTTTTCAAGTGGGTTAAAAAACCTCTCCTTGCTTGGGCGGCATTGCTTTTTTCTTTGATTTTTTTGATTTCTTGCGGATTTTGGCTGCGTAACCCGAATCGTCAACATTTCTGGGCTTTTCCGCGCGGAGAGGCTTTTGCGGTTTGTTTATTGTTCACGGTTCTTTTTGGAGCTAAGTATTTTTATGAGCGGTTTTACGCCGAAGCGATTGTACTTGCTGGTGAGGCGGAGGTGCGTTACGGTCCTTCGATGGATAATCAAAGTTTGATGAAGTTGGGCGGCGGCCTTAAAGTTTTTATAGTCGACGCAAGAGAAGATTGGAGCCGTGTCATCACTTGGAATGGTGAAACGGGCTGGATTAAAAATTCCGAATTGGGACGGGTAGATAGATGAAGAGAAAAGCAGTCTCTTACGAAGCAAAGGGTTGGCATTTTGGGCCTTATGGCGGGCGCTATGTTCCGGAAACTCTCATGAAAGCTCTCAATGAGCTGGATGCTGCTTACACAAAAATTAAACGTGATAAAAAATTTCATGCCGAACTTGCCATGTATCTGCGGGATTATGTCGGACGCCCAAGCGCCCTTTACGAAGCCAAAAATTTGACCAAGCATTTTGGCCGTGCGCGTATTTTTCTCAAGCGCGAGGATTTGAATCATACCGGCGCGCATAAAATTAACAGCGCGATCGCGATGGGGCTTGTCGCGAAACGATTAGGCAAAAAACGGATTTGTGTTGAAACGGGCGCCGGTCAGCATGGTGTTGCTTCTGCGACTGCGGCGGCGCTTTTGGGCCTGGACTGTGTTGTTTATATGGGCGCTTTGGATGTAGAGCGCCAGGCTTTGAATGTTTATAAAATGAAACTGTTAAATGCCAAGGTTATTCCGGTTACATCAGGTTCTCAAACTTTAAAAGACGCCACCAATGAAGCGATTCGAGATTGGGTAACAAACGTTGAAACAACCCATTATTTAATTGGTTCCGCGGTCGGTCCGCATCCTTATCCAAATATGGTGCGCGATTTTCAATCAATCATTGGCAAAGAAACAAAAAAACAAATGCTGCAAAAAACCGGCAAGCTTCCTAATTATTTATTGGCTTGCGTCGGCGGGGGAAGCAATGCGATTGGGTTTTTTAATGCTTTTCTTAAATCACCACGCGTCAAAATTATAGGAATCGAGGCATCCGGAAAAGGTTTGAATACAGAAGAGCACGCGGCGTCGATCACAAAAGGTAAGCCCGGAATTTTGCATGGTATGAAAAGTTATTTGCTTCAGGATAATGGTGGGCAAGTGAAACTTGCGCATTCGATTTCCGCGGGGTTGGATTATCCATCTGTGGGACCGCAGCATGCGTGGCTCAAAGATACGGGACGAGTGAAATATGATACTGCGACCGACGCAGATGCGTTGGCGGGATTTAAGATGTTAACTGAAATGGAAGGAATTATGCCCGCACTTGAAACTTCGCATGCCATTGGATATTTGCCGCAACTTATGCCAAAAACAAAAAAAAGCGAAACCGTGGTGATTTGTATTTCAGGCCGCGGCGACAAAGATATTGATACCATCCGACGGTATCTTTCCGCCTCTAAGCCTAGCGGCTCAACCGGCACAAAATGAAATCTCTTAATCGTTTAAGCGCTAAAATTCATGATACCCGTCCGTCAAAAGAAAAACTTTTCTGTGCTTTTCTGACTTTAGGTTTTCCTGATTTAAAAACAACCGAAACCTGTATCTGGGAATGTGAAAAAGCGGGCGTCGATATTTTAGAGTTAGGATTTCCTTTTTCGGATCCTTTAGCGGATGGGCCGACGATTCAAAAAGCTTCCGAAAAAGCACTCGAAAACGGCATCCGCGTTCATCATGCCTTCGAATTGATTAAAAAACTTCGCGCGCAAGGCTTGAAAATGCCCGTTGTTTTTTTTACTTATCTCAACCCGGTATTGGATTATGGCTACGAAAAATTTGTGACGGATGCGCGCCAAAGTGGTTTTGATGCCTTACTTGTGCCGGATCTTCCGCCTGACGAAGAAAAAGATTTGCAGTTACTTTGCAAAAAGCATGATTTGTCGCTTATTTTTCTGATTGCGCCGACAACACCGCTGCCGCGTGCTAAGCTCATTGCGGATGCCTCTACGGATTTTATTTATTATGTTTCATTGCGCGGCGTCACCGGAGCGAGAGCCACCGGGCTGAACAATACAGTAACAAGCGATTTGAAGGGGCATTTGCAACAGGTTCGAAAATTAACTTCAAAGCCTGTTTTAGTTGGCTTTGGTGTCTCAACTGCCGAGCGAGCCAAGCAAATTGCGGGTCTTTCTGACGGTGTGATTGTTGGTAGCGCGATGATTAATCAAATATCAATACCGGGTTTTTCCGCGCACTCGTTTCATGCTTTTGTGAGTGAAATGGTTCGGGCTACCAAATCGCCAGTGAATGTCAGATAAGCCATTACTTGGAATTGATTTGGGTGAGAAGAGAATCGGCGTTGCTTTGGCTTTGATGCCGGAACGAATTGCTGTCCCCCTTGTGGTATTAACGCCTTCCGATGAACTGACATTAGTCGAAGAAATTAAGCGATTAATGGTAAGGTATTCTGTAGCGACTCTGGTAGTCGGGCTACCGATGGACTTAAATGCCGCGCAGGGGATTGCCGCGCAAAAGGTTCGTACCCGAGTCGAAAGGCTCAAAGCAAAAACCGGCGGAGAATGGATTTTTTGGGATGAAAGTTATACGACTCGCGAAGCACAGGATTTTTTGATCCAATCGAAGGTCAGTCGCAAGCGCCGCAAAGAAGTGATTGATAAATTGGCGGCTCAAACAATTTTACAAAGTTATTTGAACTCGCAAAAGAACGGATAAAGATGAAAAATTATGAACTGACGAAATTACCGAATGGGCTCAGAGTTTTGACGGTTCCAATGAAGGGGCGGCAGTCCTGCGGTGTGGCAGTGTGGATTCGCACCGGCGCGCGCTATGAATCGATCCGTGAAGCGGGCATTTCGCATTTTCTGGAACATATGCTTTTTAAAGGCACGGTGACTCGCAATGCTCAGCAAATTAAACAGGCCGTCGAAGGCGTGGGCGGTTCCATGAACGCGTTCACAGGCGAAGAAATGACCTGCTATTTTGCCAAACTATTGAAGCCACATATGCCGGCCGCGATGGAAGTGCTTGCGGATATGGTCTTGAACTCCGTTTTTCCGACGGCGGAAGTCGAAAAAGAACGCTCGGTCATTCTTGAAGAAATCAAAATGTATAAAGATTTGCCGTCGCATGAAGCGCATGAAAAAATGTCGGCTTTGCTTTGGCCCAAACATTCATTGGGGCGTCCGATCGCGGGAACGATGGCAAGTGTTTCCGCCTTAAAACGCGCCAACCTGGTTGATTATCTCGAGCGTTACTATGGCCCTGCGAATATGCTGGTGTCCGTAGCGGGCGATGTGAAACATAAAGATGTTCTCAAACAAGTTCAAAAGCATTTTAATTTCCGTGCCCGCGTGAAGCCAAGCCGTTTCGATAAGGCCGAATTCAGTCGCGCGGGACAGCGGGTTTGGATTCATAAGAAAAAAATTGAGCAGACACATCTTGTTTTGGCTTTTCAAGGTTTTGCGCGGGTGCATCCCGACCGTTATAAATTGAGCTTGCTTCATGTGCTGCTTGGAGCGAATATGTCCAGCCGTTTATTTGAAGAAGTGCGCGAAAAACGCGGGCTGGCGTATGAAATTAAATCAGGATTGGTTTCTTATTTGGATACCGGCGCGTTTATTGTTTCAGCCGGCGTGGAAGCTAAGAAAGCGCCCGATTGCATCCGCGTGATATTGAATGAGCTGCGACAGATTTCAAAACAGCCGCCCGCCGCGGATGAATTGAAACGCGCGAAAGATTTTTTTATGAGCCAGATTTGTATGGGCGTGGAAGATACTTTGGATAATTTATTATGGGCGGGCGATCGTGTAATCAGCGGACGCAGCGTGCCTGATTTGGTTAAAATTCGAAAAAATATTCAGGAAGTAACCGCCGAGCAGGTTTCGGCGGTGGCGAAGCATTTGTTTCAGAATTCAAAAATGTATTTTACCGCTGCTGGGCCGATTTCTGACAGTTTGAAACGGCAAATGCAAAAAACATTGAAGCTGGAGTCTCATTGATGAGTGTGGCAAAAAAGATTTGGATCGCGCCGAGTTTGCTGTCGGCTGACTTTGGAAAATTGACGGCGGAAATTCAAGACGTCGAAAAAGCAGGCTGTGACTGTATTCATGTGGATGTGATGGACGGGCATTTTGTTCCCAATTTGACCATTGGCCCGGTTGTGGTTAAAGGTATCCGCAAAGCCACGCAGCTACCGCTTGATGTGCATTTAATGATTTCTGATCCCGCGAAATATATTCCGGAATTTATCAAGGCCGGCTCCGATTGGATTACATTTCACGTTGAAGCGACGAAAAACATTTCCGAATTAATTACTTTGATTAAAACTTCCGGAAAAAAAGCGGGATTGTCATTGCGGCCGGGAACTCCGATTGAATCTTTGCAGCCTTATTTGAAAGATTTGGATTTGGTTTTGGTCATGTCGGTTGAACCTGGCTTCGGCGGACAGTCGTTTATGGCGGACATGATGCCTAAAATCGGCGCGCTGCGTAAAATGGGTTTTAAAGGGTTGATTTCAGTCGATGGCGGGATTGATCCTGTGACCGCAAAGCAGGCGCTTGATCAAGGTGCCGATATTCTGGTTGCAGGTAGTGCGATTTTTGCGAAACCAGACCGCGCGGAAGCCATCCGCAATTTCCGCAAAACAACGGCGGTATTCGAGTCATGATTGCTTCCGAAAGAATCCGCAACTTTTCGATTATCGCGCATATTGACCACGGTAAATCCACGCTTGCTGACCGTTTACTGCTGCAAACAGGCGCGATTACACAGCGTGAATTCCGTAATCAGCTTCTGGACGATATGGATCTTGAACGTGAACGCGGAATCACGATTAAAGCTACGGCCGTGCGCATTGCATACCGCGACTACACTTTAAATTTGATCGATACTCCCGGGCACATCGATTTTACTTATGAGGTTTCTAAAAGCTTGGCCGCGTGTGAAGGTGTTTTGCTTTTGGTGGATGCCGGCCAGGGAATTCAGGCGCAAACTGTAACCAATCTTTACCTCGCAATGGAACGCAATCTTGTCATTATTCCCATTATTACCAAAATTGATTTACCTTCAGCCGAACCGGAAAAAAGACGCACGGAAGTTGCGCAGTTTTTAGGAATCTCAGAAGATGAAATTCTGCTTACAAGTGCTAAGTCCGGTGAAGGCACAGATGAAATTTTACAAGCGATTATCGACCGTATTCCGCCTCCGAAAGGCGATCCGAACAAACCGCTTAAAGCTTTGATTTTTGATTCGAAATTCGACAGCTATAAGGGTGTCATTTGTTATTTCCGTGTCATGGAAGGCACGGTCCGGCCCAAAGAAAAAATCTTTATGATGCAAAGCGGCATCACCTACGAAGTTGAAGAAGTTGGTGTTTTTTCTCCCAAAGCTACGCCGGTTGCTGAAGTCACGGTGGGTTCGGTAGGTTATTTAACCGCCACCATTCGTAATGTTTCTGAAGTCAAAATTGGCGAAACCATTACAAACGCAATTAATCCCGCGAAAGAACCTTTGGAAGGATATCAAGATATTAAGCCGATGGTTTTTTGCGGACTTTATCCGATTGAACAGGATGAATTCACCTCTTTGCGCGAGGCGCTTGCGAAATTAAAACTGAATGATTCTTCTTTTACTTATGAACCCGAATCATCCGCTTCGCTGGGCAATGGTTTTCGCTGTGGTTTTTTAGGATTGCTGCACATGGATATTATTCGTGAGCGTTTGGAGCGCGAATTTGATCAGGTCTTAATCGTCACCGCGCCGAACGTGGTTTACGAAGTTTTGAAAACGAACGGCGAAATTGAAATGATTGAAAATCCGACGCGTTTGCCGGACCCTTCCCAGATTGAGCAGATTTCCGAGCCGTATATTCGCGCGCATGTCATGGTTCCGGCGGATTCCATGGGTGTTGTGATGAAGCTTTGTCAGGACCGCCGCGGAATTTATGTCAGTACCAACTATCTTGATCCGACGCGCGTGGTTTTGGAATATGAAATTCCTTTATGTGAAGTGGTGCTTGATTTTTACGATAAAATCAAATCTTGTACTGCGGGATACGGCTCTTTGAACTATGACTTGATTGGGCATCGGCCGTCAAACCTGGTCAAACTTGATATTTTAATCAATGGTGAGTCGGTTGACGCGCTTTCAAGCATCGTGTTTCGTGACAGCGCGTATCAACGCGGAAAAGTGATGGTCGAAAAACTGAAAGAAGTCGTTCCGCGCCAGCTTTTTGAAGTCGTGATTCAAGCGGCAATCGGAAGTAAAATTATCGCGCGCGATGCAATCTCTGCGCTCAAAAAAAACGTGACTGAGAAATGTTACGGCGGTGATATCTCAAGAAAACGCAAACTTTGGGATAAGCAAAAAGAAGGTAAGAAGCGCATGAAGCAGATCGGCCGGGTCGAACTGCCGCAAGAAGCATTTATAACCATATTAAAAGTAGACTAGCGCTTCGTCAAAATTTAAACTGTGACAACAGTTTGAAAATAACACTCAGTGCTGTGTCTTGTCTCAAAACAAATAGGATAAGAGTTAATTTATGCATGAAGTCATCGCAAAAGTAGTAACTTGGGGCGCGATCGCGGGAATTTTATCATGGATTCTTTTTAAAGATTTATTTCACGATTTTCAAACGATTAAACAGGACCCCAAAAAATTCTGGCGGACATTCTGGAAGAATTGGGGCGAGCCGCTTTTAGTCGCCGGAATTTTTGCGCTTCTTATCCGTACGTTTCTTTTCGCGCCTTATAAAATCCCGACCGGGTCCATGATTCCGACTCTTTTAGTGGGTGATAAAATTTTCGTTGATAAAATTTCTTACCGTTTTGATCCACCGAAACGCGGCGATATCGTGGTTTTTAAGTATCCGCTTGATCCTAAAAAAGATTTTGTGAAGCGTTTAATCGGGTTGCCGGGGGAACGCCTCGAAATTCGGGGCGGCGTGGTATTGATCAACGGGCGGCCTTTGACGGAGCCGCCTTTTTCCAATAATTATTATTACAATGTGAATAGCAATGACTGGAAATACGGCAAAACGGGGCAGGTTTTTGAAGTTCCAGCTCATTTTTACTTCGTTTTAGGCGATAATTCGGCAAATTCATCCGATGGCCGCAATTGGGGCTTTGTTCCACAGCATAATGTTTTAGGGCGTGCGAAGCTGATTTGGTGGCCGCCAAGCCGCGTCAAAGTTCTGCGCTAACATATTTTGCTCTGCGACTTCGGCGCAACCGCACCGTCATATTTGCTCTGAGGCTTGCCTCAATCACGAAGGAATTTCTTCAGAAATAAACATATTTCTGCTCTTCAGATTTAAATCTTTCTTGTCGAAAATAAGACGGTACTAATTTTTCTTATTTTCTTTCAGGGAGTTTATATGCAGGCCGATTTGTTTAACCTTTCAATTTCCAACTCTTTCGAGAAACAGGCGTTTCAACGTTCTTTCTTTGAAAAAAAATATACACTCCGCTTTGATCAACTGCTGGCCTTGGGGTTGATGACCATTGTTTTCTTTGTGTTGGTTTTTGCATGGGGTGTGGAGCATGGAAAAGCCGTATCTCGGCGTGATTTTATGCTTCAAAATCAAATTCTGCCTGCTGCGGAAAAAAAAGCTGAAGTAGCCATCAAAGCCAACCCTGTTCCGGAAACGATTGTTCAAGTCGCAGCGCCCGCGGTTGAAATTGCTTCTGATAGTCGTTCTGACAGGGCTTCTTTACCGGTATCTGCCAAACAGCCCACGGCGCCTCTTAAAGTGGGGATTGCTTCAAATTCGAAATATACGATTGCGCATGTCACTTATGTTAAAAAAGATCAGGCTTTGAGCGAAATTGAGCGTATTAAATCAAAAGGGTATGCGCCCTTTTTAGTGCCGAGCGGGCGCTATTTTCAAATTTGTGTGAATGGTTTTGAGTCCCGGAAAGATGCCAATGAGGCGATCAAAAGTTTGCGTTTAAAGGGGATTGTCTCAACCGATTCCTATATCCGCAATATGCCTGCGACGCGCTAGTTTTAAGCCCTTCTGTATTGCGTCTTATAAAGTAAATTCAGCTAGCTATTTACGTTTCTCTCACTTATAATCCCAACACTTTTTTAATTAGGCAGGAGTATTTATGTCACAGCATGCAAGTCTTCGAGTTGATAGCGTTGGTGCCAAGCACCGCAATGTTCTTAAGCGTAATGAGAAAATCAAAAAGCTTCAAGCTGACGGAAAATGGGATGCCACCGTCAATTCAGCCTATTTTCTTCCCAAGGTAAAATCCATTAAGGTTAAAGTGAAGTCCGGCGGAACCAAGGCTGAGAAAGCCGCTGCCGCCGCTGATGGAACTGCTGCTGGGGCCGCCCCTGCTGCCGCCGGCAAAGCAGGTGCCGCTGCCGCTAAACCGGCCGCTGCTGGCGCCGCAAAACCTAAAAAGTAGTCTTCAATGATTTCTATCCGACGCTTTGCTGATGGTGATCACGATGAAGTTGTTGCGTTAATCAAAGGCGTCATGAGCCAAGAGTTTGCTCAAGATGCATATGCTTATCCGACTGCAGATTTGGATACTATTTCAGAAACTTATGGAAATCTCGGAGAAGCTTTTTTTGTCGCCATTGACGGGAAAAAAGTTGTCGGAACGGTTGGAATCAAGAAAGAAGATGACCGTATCGCGCTGCTTCGCCGCATGTTTGTTTCCGCGGACTATCGCGGCCAGAAAATCGGAACCAAGCTTATTCTGCGCGCGCTTCAATTTTGCGAAGAAGTCGGATACGATGAATTTGTTTTTCGCACGACTTCACGCATGACTAAAGCAATTGACCTTTGTAAGAAGAACGGCTTTATCCAGCGCGCAAAAATCCAGCTTGGGCCGATTGAACTTTTTAAATTTGTACGAGCTTTGCACCCTCTCAACAAATAAAATAAAGTATGTTTTTTACGGGCAAAGAAAAAAAAACAGGTAATTCAAAGGTTCTCTCCGAAGCTGAAATCAAAAAAAAGCTTTACGGTGATTACGAGTCTACTTCCGGCGGAACGCATTCGTTCTCGCATGAAGTTAAAATGACCGGGCCCGCGTTTGAATCCCATATCGCACCTAAAAGGGATCATTTACCGGCTACAACCATCAAGTCACCGTCTTTCGGCGCTGCATCTAAACCTGAAGTTTTGGTTTCACGTGCTTCATCCGGAGCCGCTTTTTCTGATGCTCCCATTCGTAATTTTTCAGCGCAAAAGACCTCGTCTGTGTCGGCACGGTCCGGAGCCGCGGGTTCTGATTGGAAAAATAACGCGCTTAAAGCAGGACAAGCCGTCCTTGGTTTTTTGACGGGTGTGCTTTGGAAAACAGGCTCTTATCTTATCCAGATACTCGACTTTATTTTACGTCTTCTCGATCCGCGCAAACCGCAAGCTCGAAAACTTTTATACTCCATTACCGCATGCATTCTGGTTGCAGCGCTTTTCTTCGGTGTTTTCCGGCTTAATGCACAGCGTAAAAAAGCAATGATGGGAGAGTTACGGCCGGTTGCTGCTTTGGGTGTAAGCGCTTCACGGCCTGCCGCGGCTATTAAGACAACTCCCTCATCTTCTACGGCAACCATCGAACGAAACTCCGCTCAAAAAGAAGCAGATCAAGCCTCTGTAAAAGCGCCTGAAACTTCTGAAAGTAATATTGCTAAAAATAACAGTTTCACCGTATCTGCGCCTTCCGCCGCGGCTGGGGGACGCTATGTGATTCAGGTTGCGACTTACGCTGTTTTAGAAGATGCCAATCGCATTATTCAGAGTTTTAATCAAGCCGGTTTTACGGCTTTTTATAAAAAACAAATTCGCAATTCCACAGGACACTCATTTTATCCAGTTTATTTAGGGCGCTTTGAAAGTACGGCCCAAGCCCAAAAAGTTCTGGCAAAGTTTCGTAAATCCAGTGTCGCGCGCCCGTTTCAAGATTCATTCATTCGGACTTTGGAGTAAGTATGTGGGACGGTTTTAACAAAAGAAAATTTCCGCGCATCAGTTTAGATTGTCAGGTTTTTGTTTCTCCGCAAGGCAAGGCCAAAATTCTTAAATCAAAGACCGAAAATTTAGGCGCCGGCGGTGTCTGTTTGATTACTGAGGAAGAAGTCGAACGTTTTGATCGCTGCCAATTTAAAATTCAAATACCTGACTCTGAAATCATTGACGGTAAGGGAAAAGTAGTGTGGGTGATACCGCGAAAAATGGCCAAAGCACCACAGAAAACTTACGATGTTGGTATTGAATTTATTGATTTTGAAGCCGACGGACAAAAACGTCTCATCCAGTATTTAGCTGCCCGCCCCGTATAAACCCTTCCATAGAGCCTTTATTTAAAGTTGATAAACCTCTTTAGTTAGAGATTTATTTATTTTTGCTCAAGCCCTTGTAATTGCCTGAGGCATGTGTTAATTTTTTCATAGACGGCAGTTTATTTTTATTTTGATCTATGTTTTTAAAAAGTCTCTGAAGAGAGGTAAATACCATGAATAAAGACCGCAGAAAATTTAAAAGGTTTGACGCTTATATGAGCATTAAGTTCAAAGCGCATGGGGATCGTCATCTTCAAGGGATGAGTTTAAGCAAGGATCTTTGCCGCGAGGGATTGCGTATTAACTCGCCGGCAGTAATCCAAGAAGGCCAACTTCTTGATCTGGAAATTAATATTCCGGATGATCCGAAAACAATTCACACGGCCGGTCGCGTGATGTGGGCGCGTCCGTCAGTCGGAGAAAATCAGGGTTATGATCACGGCGTCAGACTCATTGAAATGGACCCCGTTGATAAATTTCGCGTGCTTGATTTCGCTTACAATTATTGGCTCGAAAATAAATTAAGTGATTTTGACAAGCCAGAAGACTCTGAGCTAATCGGCTAAGAGTGTCTTTTTTGCCTCTGCGTCGAAGACGCAACCGGCAAAAACCAGCCCCACCATCAAGGTGAACTCTCCAACTTCTTCGATGGCGAGTTTTGTTTTAGGTTTAGACCTCGGTACTACCGGGGTTCGCGCCCTACTTTATCGACCAAACGGGCAGCTTGCCGCAAGCGCTTATACCGACTTCAAACAGTATTTTCCTCAGCCTGGCTGGGTTGAGCATGACCCCCTTGAAATCTACGATTGTATTATTCGTATGATTCAAAAATCTTGCCGGACCGCAAAATGCAATTTTTCTCAGGTTTCTGCGATTGGTATCACTAATCAACGCGAAACTGTCCTTCTTTGGGATAAACATACCGGAAAACCTGCGGCGCGCGCAATCGTTTGGCAGGACCGGCGGACCGAGCCGCTTTGCAATCATTTGAAACAGCGCGGCTTTGAAAAAAAGATTCGTGATAAAACCGGATTAATTCTCGATCCTTATTTTTCGGCGACTAAAATAAATTGGCTGTTGAAGCATGTTCCGGGACTTCGTAAAAAAGCAACTTCAGGAAGTATTCTTGCCGGGACGATTGATACTTGGGTTTTGTGGCGGCTGACCGGAAAGCATGCCACTGATTTTACGAATGCCTCGCGGACCATGCTTTTTGATATTCATCAGCGCCGCTGGGACAACGCGCTTTTAAAACTTTTTGATATTCCCACAAAAATACTTCCGCAAGTATTGCCAAGCGGCGGACTCTTTGGAAAAACTTTGAAACAACACGGTGTTACGGCAGGTGTGCCGGTTTTTGCAATGTTAGGCGACCAACAGGCGGCGCTTTATGGGCAAAATTGCACGAAACCCGGTGAGGTAAAAAATACTTACGGGACCGGATGCTTCATGATGATGAACGCGGGTTCAAAAAAGCCGCAGCCCGCAAAAGGCTTGTTGCTTACGCTTGCGGCGGATCATTTGGGAAGGCCGGTTTATGCTTTTGAAGGCGCGGTTTTTATCGCAGGCGCTGTTGTGCAATGGATGCGGGATGGTTTGGGGATTATCAGTCAGGCGAAGGAAACTGAAAAATTAGCCGCCTCGGTTCCCGATACGCACGGAATGACTTTGATTCCCGCCTTTGCAGGATTAGGATCGCCTTATTGGCGGTCCGATGTCCGTGGTGTGATGCTGGGTTTAACGCGTGGAGTGACGCGCGCGCATTTGGTGCGTGCGGCTTTAGAATCCATCGCGCAGCAATCGGCGGATGTGCTTGAGGCGATGAAAAAAGCTTCACGTGTTAAAATTCGCGAGATGCGGGCGGATGGGAAGGCTGCACTGAATCCATTTCTTATGCAATACCAGTCAGACCTGACCGGTCTTTTTATTCAATCCGCGAGCCACGCGGAGGTAACCGCCTGGGGTGT
The DNA here is from genome assembly GCA_043732705.1 of Candidatus Omnitrophota bacterium. Taxonomy (GTDB): domain Bacteria; phylum Omnitrophota; class Omnitrophia; order Omnitrophales; family Aquincolibacteriaceae; genus Multiplicimicrobium. The sequence goes on from JAYTHE010000024.1 coordinate 27,464, forward strand.
GGTCCGGCTGGCGGGGGTGATGATCGGATTTTGGAAAAAAAATCTCAACACAAACCGTATTTTAGCTTATAGAAATTACCGGCCGAAAGGGTCCCTCATTGCGCGCTCAAAAGCGCGAGCTTCATGGAAAAAAAGCATGGATTGGCTTCTTTCTGCGCCGATTCATTCCTAATCGTTATTTCCGCTAAGTTTCCGTCAAACTTTTGTTCTTTTGGTCGATAATTAACTCATGAAGTTTTTGCCTTTCCAGCGTAAATTCGAAACCAAGTCCCAGAAAGAGCATGCGATTGCGCATGTTCCCATTTTCTCAGAGCTTGCGCGCGATGAAAAAGAATGGATTAGCCGCAGCGCAAGGCTCGTGGAATATAAAAAAGACGACTTGGTTTTTGAGGAAGGCGCGACTCCGGTAGCTTTTTATGTCGTTGTGTCCGGTCTTTTTAAACTGACCGCGCTTTCTAAATCATCCGGTCTCGAGAAAAAGATTGTTGATTTTTATCCGGGTGATCATTTCGGTGAAACATCCATCCTGACCGGCAATCTTCGCCGTACGGCCACGGCACGTGCCAAGACAGACGGTATTTTGGTGGTCATCGACAAAGATGAGTTTGTTAAGCTCGTCAAAAAAATACCTGCGCTCTCATTGCAGCTCAATCGATCCTTGGGACGAAGATTAATCCGGACAGATCCAGGTCACAGTGCGCATCGGCGTGAAGTTCATATTGCGTCCGTTTTGGCGCTGCCTGATTTTACGCAATCGGAAGCCAGGTTCAGAAAATTTATTCATACGATTTGCCAGATTGATCCCAAAAAAATAATTCTGGTGGATTTAACGACCGCGGGGTTATTCGTCAACCCTGAAAATCTGCATGTTTCTTTGGAAATTCACGAAGACTTCGATTCCGACAAGGCCGACTCTTTTGTGCATTCGCCCCATCCCGATTTTGATCGTATTCATTTTACGTTGGGAGCGCAGGAATTCAATTCCGAAAAAATTTTTTCGGCAATTTTAACCCATTTGACTTACCGCTATGACTACATGATGCTTTTATTGCCCGATTTAAAACATCCGCTGTCACGCATGGCATTGCATTACTCTGACCGTGTTTATCTTTGGGGAATAGGGGACGAGACGGGGCTTAAGTTGTCTCAGGAAAAGCTGATCAGCCTCAAAGAGGCTTACGGGTTCGGACGAAAAGAACTCAAGATGCTGATTCAACAAGTTCCCGAAAATATCACGGCTGAGCCGCAAGTTCTGCATGACTTTGCGCATGTCGTTGTGTTTCCTGTTGAAATTGATCATCCTGCAGATTATGAGCGCGTGCACCGCTATCTTGCCAAAGAGTGGGCGAAAAAACTCGTTGGTCTCGCACTCGGAAGTGGGGCGGCTTATGGACTGGCGCATATTGGAGTATTGAAAGTTCTAGAACGTGAGGGGATCACGGTTGATGTGGTTTCAGGTTCCAGTATTGGGTCGTTGGTGGGCGCCCTTTGGGCTGCGGGCCACAGCGCCGCGGAGCTTGAAAAGCTGATTGACCGCATTTCAAGTAAACGCAAAGCTTTTTTCGAATTGATCGGTTTTCTGGATTTCTTATTGCCACATTATGGTTTCTTTAAAGGTGATCAAATTTGCCGTTTTCTTTCCCGGTACTTGGGGCATAAAACTTTTCAAGATTTACGCATTCCTACTAAAATTGTCGCGGTTGATCTTGCCACGTCTCATCAAATTGTTTTTGAAAGCGGGCGTGTTCTTGACGCGGTGCGCGCCAGCATTTCGATTCCCGGAGTTTTTCGCCCGCTTTCTTACAAGAATACACATTTAATTGATGGCGGAGTGCTGGATCCTTTGCCGGTTCGGACTCTCATCGAGGACGGAATTCATAAAATTATTGCGGTGAATGTTTTGCCGTCTCCGGATGATCGAGTCGCAAAACATAAACTGGATCGTGAAATTGCCATAAAAAGTTTAAGCCAGAAAAATCCGATCAAACGTTTTTTTGCGCAAATCGGATATAAATTACAAAGGCATTACAGCGCGAATGTATTTAATGTACTCATGAATACCATTCAGTTTATGGAGTATGAAATGGTTAAGACTTGGGCCAACGAAGCGGATGTCTATATTCATGCGGTGGTCCCCGGAGGGAACTGGATCGAGTTTTATCACCCGTCGAAATTCATTGATGAAGGCGAGCGGCAAGCTCAGGGCAAATTGCAGCGGATTAAGCAGCTCGTACTAGAATAATAGACGTTGCTGTGATATTCTTTTCCTAAGATTAATTGCATGAAAAAATTTATTATCCCAGGGGCGATCATCCTTGTTCTCGCAATAGCCGGAGCTGTGTTTTTGATAACAAAAACAGCGCCGCTTGCGTCTTTGACTTCAGCGGCGAAATCCTCGCAACACGAAGCCCCAGCCGTTAACGCCGCTGAGACGATACCGTCCCGCGCACCGGGTAAAATACCGGCTGCGCCGCGTACCTCGAGTCAAGATACTGCGATTAAAGAAATTCGGCATGAACTCCAAGTTGTGATGGATCTGAACCAGAAAATTAATAAAACGCAGCAATCCAAGTCTGCGCAGCTTCTGCGTATCCAAGAGCAGGCTCAAATTCATCAGAGAATACTCGCTAAAATCCAAAAAGCCTCCGGAGACCAACCGAGCAAAATACCTTCCCGCGAGACTTTGCTGGCTCAGGAAAAACTGCGTATTATTCGTGAGGAGACTTTGCGTAATAAAAAGCTTCTTGATGAAACGAGCCGCAAGCCCGCTGCTTAAAATTGCATGCCGGATACACTGCCCAGCCTTTTTTTTAAAACGACCCAAAAAAATACGGAACGCGTTGCTTTGCGGTTCAAGCTGCAGGGCGATTTCAGCGGGACCGTTACTTGGAACCAGTGGGCTCAGCTTGTTCGGTTGACCTCTGCTGCGCTTCTTGCTTTGAACGTAAAACGCGGCGACCGCATCGGAATTTTAGCTGAGAATTGTCCTGCCTGGACTTATGCCGATTTTGGGGCGTTGACGATCGGAGCGGTAGTTGTTCCGCTTTATCCGACGCTGTCTGCCGCAGATTTAAGCTTTATCATCGAGAATTCAGGAATGAAAGTTATCTTTGTTTCTTCGCCGGAGCAGTATGAGAAGGTTAGTTCGCTTCAAAATGCAGCTCGAAAACTAAAAATAATTACTTTTTTCGAGAACTCGATCCTTCCGGCTGTGAGCTTAAGCTCTTTGCAGGATCAACTGAATCCTCAAAATCAAACAGAATCAATTGCACAACATCTTACGCAGGTCAAACCGGATGATTTGGCGACAATTATTTATACATCGGGAACCACAGGTGTCCCTAAAGGAGTGATGCTGACGCATAATAATTTTCTTGAAAATTATTGGGGTGCCGCAAAACGGATTCAAATAACAGAAAAGGATGTCGCGTTGTCTTTTTTACCGCTCAGCCATGTGTTTGAAAGGCTGGCGGGATATTATTTTATGGCCTTTTCCGGAGCTGAAATCGTTTATGCGGAAAGCATGCAGACGGTAGCCGAGGATATTAAAAAAGTTTCTCCAACTGTCGCGGCAGCCGTTCCGCGATTTTATGAAAAAGTTTATGCTGCGATTCAAGCGAAGCTGCAAAAAGCGGGGCCTGTTTCCCAGTTTCTTTTTCAAAGCGCGATTTCCTTTCGAAAAAATAATTCTTCAGGGATCCGGACCGGGCATTTCTTTTTAAAACTGATGGACCGTATTTTTGACCACCTTGTTTTTTCTAAGGTCCGGCAGGGAGTGGGCGGGCGAATCCGCTTTTTTATTTCCGGCGGCGCGCCGCTTTCACGGGAGCTAGCGGAATTCTTTCAAATTTGTGGTGTGTTGATTTTGGAAGGTTATGGCTTAACGGAAACTTCGCCCGTTATCGCGGTGAACACGGAGTCGGAGTATCGCTTTGGAACTGTTGGGAAGGTTTTGCCAAATGTAAAAGTCAAAATCGCGGAAGACGGGGAAATTCTGACTTCCGGTCCTTGTGTGATGCAGGGCTATTTTAAAAATCCCGAAGCGACCGCTGAAGTTTTGGAGAATGGCTGGTTTCACACGGGTGACATTGGTGAGTTTGACGCAGACGGTTATTTGAAAATCACCGACCGCAAGAAAGATTTGATTGTGACGGCAGGCGGCAAAAAGGTGGCTCCTCAAAAGCTCGAGGGCCTTGTGATGCGCGACTCTCTTTTTTCGCAGGTTGTAGCATTAGGGGATAAAAAACCCTACATTGTGGCCTTGGTTGTTTTAAACCGTTCTGTGGCGGTTCAAGGCGCTGCACTCTTCAACATTGCGAATCACCCTTTTGAGTCGTGGGCTGCTCACGCGCAATTTCGCGATTGGGTTTTGCAGCGGGTTCTCGCACAGACGAAGGATCTGGCACGGTTTGAATCGATTAAAGCCATCGCGATTTTACCCGCGGAGTTTTCCATCTCAAACGGTGAACTCACACCGACTCTCAAAGTCAAAAGGCGGTATGTGATGGAGAAATATGCCGCTCAAATCGAAGCACTTTATCATGAAACGGCAAATGAGCACGTTTGACTGAGATGAGTTCTCCCCAGGTTTTAGAAAAATGGAACGATGGTTTTTTTAAAGCTTCCGACGGCGTCAGTCTGTTTTATCGTGTTTATCAGCCCGCTGTGCCGCAGCGTTCGCTTATTATTTTGCATGGTTTCGGAGAGCACTCGCATCGCTACGAAAAATTCGCTCACTATTTTCCTGATTTTCAAATATCCATATTTGACATGCGTGGAATGGGGCAGTCGGAAGGTGAGCGGGTTTTTGTGGAATCGTTTGCGAGGTATGAGCGCGATGCGCTTGATTTTTTAGATTTCCTTAGAGCCCATTACTCTGTTTCTGTTCCGCGTCTTTTTTTGGGGCATAGCATGGGTGGTTTGACTTTGATGCGGTTATGCACGGAGCATCAACTTGACGCGGAAAGGTTTGTTTTTTCGGCACCCTGCTTTCGTGTTGCCGTGCTCTCAGCGGCCCTGAGCTTAAACAGTTGGATTAATACTTATTATCCGCGCTTCCTTTATCGCAATCCTGTTTATTTTAAAAACCTTTCCCACGATGAATTTGAAATGCTTTCTTATAAAAATGATCCATGGATCATGCGTCAAATGACAGCAAGATTGCTGAATGAAATGGTTTGTACCGGAAAAAAAGTTGAGGCATTAGATATTATTCGTTTTGAAAAACCGGTTCATTTTTTGCTCGCCGGAGAAGATAAGCTTGTGCGCACGGAGATCGCGAAACAAGTATTTGAGAAAATTGCCGCGCCTTCTAAAACCATAAATGTTTATAAAAATTTTTATCACGAGATTTTTAATGAGTTGAATCAAGCCGCAGTTTTTCAAGATTTGCAAAAAATCCTCTCCGGATTTTTGCCTGTAGGCTCGTAAAATAGCCCTAATTTAGGCCCAAAACAGTCCAAAAATGAGATGGAAAGTTAAAATCCATTCATATGTATCCATAAGTCTATATTGCTAAGCTAGTTACATCTATAGATAGTTGCCCATCCTGTTTGACACCTGCAGATTCATTCGGTATATTTGATTTTGTGGTTGAAAAAAAATTTAAATTTATTAATATTCTCCTACTTACAAAACGTTTTAATAAAGATTTTCATTAACAGTTAATATCTAGGCGGCAGGATGTACAGAGAGAACAGTTTATTCCGAAAGTTGCTGAAGCATTGCGCTCTTCTTCTGTCTATTGTTTTCACTTTTACAAGTGTTATCCAGGCCGACACCGTAGCTGGAATTGTCAAACATCCGGAGTCCTTAACGCCCGCTCCTTTTGTTCCCACACGTGAGCTTGATTTGCTGGCTGACTTTCCCGCCGAGTTCGGAACTATCAAATCTAAATTTCAGGGCACCTCAAATCAATATGTGATTCATATCCAAGACGCGCACGTTAACGAAGACGCGCAAAAGAACATCGCCAAACTGATTCAATACTTTGAAGATAAGCATGGACTTGACCTTATTAATATTGAAGGCGCTTGGGGCGAAATAAACACACGTCAATTTCAGTTTGTTGAAAACAAAGAAGCGCGTACCGCCGTCGCTGATTTCTTTTTGAGACAGGGAAGATTGAGCGGAACAGAATATGCCGTGATCGCCGATCATATTCAATCGACCGTGAATGGAATCGAAGATCAAAAATTGTATGACTTGAATCGGCAGGCTTATCTGGACGCTTTAAATTTTAAAGCGAAAGGCGAAGAAGTTTTAGTTCAACTGCACAAAACTTTAAATGATGTCAGCCGGTTTGTATTTTCGGATGAAATTCGCGACCTGAATTCCAAGCGCCTTCTTTTTCAACAAAGCGGCCATGATTTAGTTGCTTATGTTCGCGCGCTGCAGCTCATGGCGGAAAAAAATAAAATCAATGTTTCCGAATATCCCGGGATGCAGTCCCTGATCGAACTGACCGACCTTGAATCGAAAATCAATTTTGAAAAGGCCGAGAAGGAAACCGATGCGCTGATCCGTGAAGTTAAAAAATCCCTGCCGTCTGAAATGCTTTCGGAGTTCTTGACTAAGACCATTCATTTTCGCATGAAGAAAATTCGCCGCGGTGACTTTTACGCTTACCTTGCCGGAACCGCCCGTATGGTTTTGCCCGTATCAAGCCGTGAAGCTTATAAGAATGTTTTGGATTATCTCCGTTATATACAGTCTTATGAAAGCATCGACGCGGGCCTTTTTGATGAAATCGCGGCATTGGATCAAGCCGTGCGCAACGCGGAACTGAAAACGGACGACCAAAACCAGCTTGACCGTAAATGGCGCATTTATGACATTATCTCCAAGCTTTTCGACTTTACGCTTACGAAAGACGACGCCGAGTTTTATTTTAAGAACCACGCCGAATTTACCGCAAAAACGTTAGAAGACTTTTTAACGCCGCAAATGGCCAAGTACCATTTCTCCTACGGATTGCCAGCCCTGGCAATTCTGGATCAAGACTTGCCGCGATTAGAGAAATTTTATGACTTTGCCATCAAACGCGACAGTGTTTTGATTGAGAACGCCATTCATAAAGCCGAATCCGAAAATCATGGCCTTTCCGCGATTGTGACCGGCGGCTTCCATACTCCGGGCATTGAACGTACGTTGAAAGAACGGGGGATTTCTTATTTAGTCGTTACGCCCAAGATTACGAAAGCCATTGATCAAGACAGAGACGCAAAGCTCTACGAAGACGCCATGAAAGGCGTGCCGCTTAAAATCGAAAAACAAATCGATCAAGCCATGGCTGCGCAGAAAAAGTCCGAATTAAATGACCCGCGTTTTCAATTAGCAGTTGAATCCCTCTTTCGCACAAATCCAGGACTTGTAATTGCTCTGGAAGCTTCCACGGGAATTGTTGCCGCAAAAGGCGCGGCGATGGTATCGCCCGGCAAAGGTTATCAGTTCGCTCGCGGTAAGAATGATAAAAGAAAGTATATCCGTGTCACTGACCCGAAAGGCGCAGTGACTTTGTTCGAGGCAACTAGCCCAAAGGTGGCGAATGAAGTTTTATCCCGCCAGAATTTTGCGACGCTGACATTTGTAATGGAAGGCCGGCTGGTCCAAATCAATCATACCGCCAGCGTACCCGCTGATGTTGTTTGGACCGAAGTTAAAACTACACCGGTAGCGGCTAAAGCAGCGCAATCGACACAAAATATATCAAAGCAAACAGCAGCTCCAAAAGCGGCCCGCTTCCCATCACGTTTTTCGACGACTTCATCGAAAGCTGCCGTCGCAAGATCCGAACATAGGCTTGAAGTAGCCGCACTCGCAGCATCTGCTTCAGCAAAACCGGCTGTTACGATGACTGAGGTTTTAATGGAGTTAAAGGCGCGCCATGCGGCAGCAGGTGAAAATGTTGCCGCTTCGCGTAATTTTAAATTTAACGGGGTTTCTGCTAATGCTAGGAAAGATGAGTTGATTTTAGGTATTTCTCAAATACTTCAAGGCTCTTCTGAACAAAGTGCGACAGCTGACCTAGCAGCGATTGCAAAAGCCGTGGGCTATTCGTCGCTTGAAGCAATGCCATTGGAAGTTTTGAGATATGTTTACGATCAAGTTATTCAATCTCGTAAAGCCTATCTAGACAAACTGAATCCAGGTTCACAGGCTGCTAAAAAATCCAAGTGGCGGTTCTTGAATCCGTTTACTTATATTCGCGGATTGGTGCATATTCCCGTCGATGGTTTAAAAATTGTTTATGGATTTTATTATAAATATATAGCCGTGCGATATGCGGCGCTCAATGGGATGAAATGGGGAATGTTCAAGAGCCTCAATGAAACATTTTCGTATTCACAATCACTTGAAGTAGTTTCCGGAGCGTTGGATGAAGCAAGAAAAATGGGATTGGGTGAAGGTTTTAAGGGTGGGCGTGATTTTTCGAGTTGGAAAAATTTTAAACTTTTTGAACCGCTGTCGTGGGTTAAAGCTTTAACCTATGCTCTTTTTCTTCGTACGGGTTTGGGTCAAAAAATATGGAGCTCAACGAAATACGGAAACGGAATTTTTTCTCGCGTATATCGTTTTGCAGCGCGTCCGCTGTATGTGTTGCTTGGCGGCAATTTAGAGTTTATGGACAAGCGTTTAAAACTGGCCTTGCTCGGAGCCGTTGCACTTATGATTGTGACAGTTCTTTTGCCCGCTTCGGCCGGCTTGCCTCTCCTTCCGGCGTTTAGTGCCTGGATTATCGCTGCGACAAAGGGAATTTGGCTTGTCAGTCCGGTTGTGAAAGCTCTTTTTGGAACTTTGACCGGAATTGGCGTCGTAAAAACATTTGTTCTCGCAAATCTCATTGTTATGGAGCGTTATATTAATTATCAAACAACTTCTAAGACAGATGATCAAATAATCACTGTGCTTCCAGAAGGATCAGCATCCCGCCGTATGTTTAATATCATGAAACTAAATCATGAAAAAAATGTGAGTAATAAAGGGTTGAAAGGGTTAGCGACTTCATTTATTGCGCTTGATAGCGATAGACTTGGTCCGATTATCGATGCGATCGCTTCGGATAATCAGGCTTTATTAGAGGCGTATGGAATAACAACTAAAGAAGATAGATTAAATGTTCTGCAAACGCTTCTCGGTATAAATTTAAACAAAACCATGCGTTTTGTATCCAGTGGTTCGCGCTTGTTGAATCAAACGGTGTTAAATGAATTAATTCAAAAAGAAGTAGCGCAAGTACAAACTCGTGCCCCGCCAAAAGTGCCAGGATTCTTCAGAATGATTGGCAATCGAATTTCCGCGTTTTTATCAATCTTTACCAAACCTACCGTTTTACTCGCCATGTTGGGCGAAACCTTTGTGAGCTTCAAAGGCATGATGATTATTAATCCCGAACTTGCATTGCTTGCGGGTCACCACGATGCTGGTAGTCACAATATGTATACCGCTGATACTGCTGGGTTGGCTCAATTAGCTAACATGGGGATTGGTCAGATTCCGGTTATTGGCGGTGTTTTGGGATCGATCGCAGAGCACGGAATTACATTTGTCGAAGGTGAGCGTGGAGCTATTACTTGGGGATCTTCTTTTATTGATTGGGCACAAACCAAGACGGGTTTTGATCTTCAATCCCGCATGACGGGAGCTTTCGCAAGTGTTCTCTACCGCGCAGGTCTTCCTGTTTCTGACGCCGGATATTTGGCGATGCAGGGTTGGGCAACCGCGGATATTCATGCCTATGAGCAGCTTTCTCAGGGATTACGCGAAGCCTCACATGCTCCTGTTAATCAAGAAGTTCTTGCGGATGCCCAAGCGCTTTTTAGTTCAGTTCGTGAATTAAAGGGCGCACAACCCCAGGTAGTTGGCCAGTCTTTGCAAAGAGTTCAGGGTTTAATTGGCTTATCAGCAAATATTCCGATGGTGGGTGACAATGACATCGATGCTGAGACATTGCGTTCTTTCGCCCCGGTGATTTCAGATTTGAAAGATACAGCGAAGCCGATTGATGCTAATTTTCAAAGTCAGTTGCAGGAACAAATTCGCGCTCGCCAGCTGGAAGTTGCGAGTAAGTTAGCTCATAAAAGCGGAGCGGTTCCTCAGGAAGTAAGTCAAACAAATCAATCTACAGAACCTTCTCAAACCGCTGAAACATCTTCCCCTTCGCGGTCACGTTGGCTGCCTTCCTTAAAACTTGCCTCGCTTGGGTTGATGGAACTCGTCGAAAAAGTGACACGCTCTAAGTCAAGAGCGTCTGCCAAGACGGAAACAAGTAAGGTTCAGAAGAGCGCGCCCAAAGTGCCCGAAACAAAAGCTGAAGTTGCGATGGCTCCACAGACCGAGGCTCAGTTTATTCAAGATTTCAAAGCCACGACCGGTCAATTTTCAGAGCTTCAAAGTTCGCTGGGGACAAAGTTCAATGAAGGTACTACCGATGACATGATGAACCCGAAACTGAAACTACGTTTTCCGATTAAGACGTTTCAGGAACGCTTTAATCAAGCGGTTAAGCGCGGGCTTGTTCCGAATGCGCCGCTTGTTTCAGAAGACGGAACCATTGGCCGGGGAACTTTAAAAGCTGCAGTTTTGGCAAATCAAT